>NZ_BJDS01000008.1 GCF_005405265.1 Enterococcus songbeiensis | reverse complement strand
GTTCTTATTTTAATACAAAAAAATAATCCAGATGCCAATCAATTTGACTGGTATCTGGATTTTTCATTAGGACTTATGTCCCAAGCTCTTTTATCATTAAAAATTACAGAACATTCCGTGTCGTGTTGCTCAATAATTTTTCATAAGCATATTCAAATTTTTGAACGTCACCGGCACCCATAAAAATAACTACTGCATTTTCATAGTCAAGTAGGGGCGAAACATTTTCCTCTTTGATTACTTGTCCGCCTTTTTGGATTTTGTCTCCTAAATCTTCAATCTTGACATTGCCTTTCGTTTCCCGTGCAGAGCCAAAAATGTCACATAAATAAACATGGTCAGCTAAATCCAAGGCTTCTGCGAATTCATCCATTAAAGCAATCGTTCGTGTGAAGGTATGGGGTTGGAAAACGGCAATGATTTCTTTGTCTGGGTATTTTTGACGAGCACCGTCGATCGTTGCTTTAATTTCAGCAGGATGATGCGCATAATCGTCTACAATGGTCATATCAGCAACTTTTTTTTCACTGAACCGGCGCTTAACACCTTGGAAAGAAAGCATTTCATCTGCAACCTCTTGCATATCAATTCCTTCCAAATAAGAGATACCAATTACACCTAGTGCATTGAAAATATTGTGTTGTCCAAAAGCCGGCAATTCAAAATGTCCGATAAATTTGTCTTGGATGTAAACATCAAACTCTGATCCTTTTGTTGTCCGTTGGATATTTCGCGCTTGAATGTCGTCGTTTTCATTAACCCCATAGTAATAAATAGGCACATCTGCTTCCAATTTCCGCAGATATGGATCATCACCAAAAGCGAAAATACCTTTTTTCACTTGGCTAGCCATCGTTTGAAATGCGGAGTATACATCCTCAATACTCTTGAAATAATCAGGATGATCAAAATCGATATTCGTCATAATTGCATAATCAGGTGCATAGGCTAAGAAATGCCGACGATATTCACAGGCTTCAAACGAGAAAAATTCTGCATTCGGTACACCGTGTCCAGTTCCATCACCAATCAAATAACTGGTTGGACGAACACCACTCAACACATGAGCCAACAAACCGGTAGTACTGGTTTTCCCGTGGGAACCGGTGACTGCGATACTGGTATAATCTTGAATGAAACGCCCGATGAAATCATGATAACGAATCACTTCAAGACCTAATTCTTTTGCCCGAACAATTTCTTCGTGGGTATCAGGAAAAGCATTTCCGGCAATCACAATCATGCCTTCTTGAATGTTATCTGCACTAAATGGTAGTAATTTGATATGATTTTTTTCTAAATCTCTTTGTGTAAAGAAATATTCTTCCACATCGGAGCCTTGTACGCGATAGCCTTTTTCAAAAAGGACCAATGCAAGAGAACTCATGCCTGAACCTTTGATTCCAACAAAATGATACAATTTATCGTTTTTCATTTATTCTATATCCTCTTTTCTCGATTTGCCTCTGCTCGATAGAGTATTCTTCTTTCATACATTGACACGACCATCATTATCTAACAAATCCTCCAAAATTTCAACGAGTTTATCCGAATTTAATGAATCGTCAAACTCACGACACACTTTCTAAAGGCTGGACATCTGTTTGTAGCAATTGTAATTTTCCTCTACAACGGCCGCAAACATAACGTTGGGTATTGATTTTTCGCTGTCTTTTTATCTTTTGTCCGCATTGTTGACACTGATACGTCAACTGTTTTCCAACTGTCGCTGGGGCATAACGACTGCCACCGGTTTCTGCCAATAATTTTTTAAAATCTTGATCTTTATGGCGATACCCTTTATTTTGCAAATGCAAATGGTAGTGACACAACTCATGTTTGATGATTCCCACGATAGCTGACTTATCCGCTGACAAAAACATTTTTTCATTGAAATCTAAATGATGATCTGACAAGTGATACCGTCCGCCGGTTGTTCGCAAGCGAGTGTTAAAAAGCGCACGATGAAGAAACGGACGATGGAAACTTTCTAAGGAAATTTTTTCCACTAACTGTTGTAATTCTTCTTGGGTCATTTTGATTTTCCAGGATCAAGCATCGTCAAACTGATGCGTCCTTTTTTTAAATCTACTTGTTCAATCCAAACCGTAACAATATCTCCCACTGCAACCACATCTTTGGGATGTTTCACGAATTGATTGCTTAGTTTGGAAATATGAACCAGTCCATCTTGCTTCACACCGATATCGACAAAAGCACCAAAATCAATTACGTTCCGAACGGTCCCTTTTAATTCCATTCCCGGTTGCAGATCTTCCATCGTCAACACATCTTTTCGTAGCAATGGTGCTGGCATTTCGTCTCGCATATCCCGTCCCGGTTGCAACAATGCCGCTAAAATATCCTTCAAGGTTTCCTTACCGGCATCAATTTTCCCATTCAAATCATTGACCGATACTTTTGAAAGCCGTTCTTTAGCAGCTTCCGTTCCTAATTCTCCAAGGGATACATCCAGCAGAGCAAGAATTTCTTTGGCAACCCCATAGCTTTCTGGGTGAATGCCTGTATTATCCAAAATATTTTTGCCATTTGGAATGCGTAAAAATCCGATAGCTTGTTCAAAGGCTTTTGGTCCTAAGCGAGGAACTTTTTTTAATTGTGTTCGTTGAGTGAACGCCCCATTTTCTTCACGATAGGTGAAAATATTTTGTGCAGTCGTTTTATTCAGTCCGGAAACGTGTTGCAACAACTGTGGGCTGGCAGTATTCACATCTACTCCTACTTGGTTAACAGCTGTTTCAACAACAAAATCCAATTGTTCAGCCAAACGTTTTTGTGAAACATCATGTTGATATTGCCCGACACCCACCGCTTTGGGGTCAATCTTCACTAATTCAGCAAGCGGATCTTGCAATCGACGTCCAATACTGATTGCGCTGCGTTCTTCTACCTGCAAATGAGGAAATTCTCCCCGAGCAATATCGCTGGCAGAATAAACAGAGGCTCCGGCTTCATTTACAATGACGTAAAAAACTTCCCGAGAGACTGTTTTTAATTGCTCGGCGACAAACTGCTCAGACTCACGACTGGCAGTTCCATTTCCAATCGCAACCATGTCCACCTGATATTTTTCAATCAAACGAATAAAAGCAGGACCGGCAGCTTTGCGTTTTTCCTGATTGGCTGGTTTATGAGGATAAATCACTTCAATTGCCAACACTTTTCCTGTGGCATCTAAAACCGCCAACTTGCACCCAGTTCGATAGGCAGGGTCAAAACCAAGCACGACTTTCCCCTTCAAAGGTGACTGTAATAGCAAGTTTCTCAAATTTTCACCAAAAATATGAATTGCCTGCTCATCCGCTTTTTCCGTCAATTCATTACGAATTTCCCGCTCGATTGCTGGACCGATAAACCGTTTATACGCATCTTGATAGGCTTCTGTAACAAAAGGAGTCGCCACTGAACGGCTATCTTTAATTAGTTGCCGTTGAAGATAGTCAAAAATTGTTTGCTCATCCACGACTAGCGAAACTTTTAAAATATCTTCTTTCTCTCCTCGATTCGTGGCTAAAATCCGATGTGAAACGATTTTACTGATGGGCTCAGCAAAATCATAATACATTTCATAAACTCCTTTTTCATCCTTCTCCTGATCCTTCACACTGCTGGTGTAGCTTCCTTTATTAAAAGTAAACGAACGAATCCAGGTACGGAATTTTGCTTCATCACCAAATTGTTCTGCCAAAATTTCATGGGCACCGGCTAAAGCTTCCTCCCCAGTAGTGATTTCATTTTCGCCTACGAATTCTAATGCTTTTTGAAAAACATCTTCCTTTAACGGAAATGTCAGTAGCCATTCTGCCAACGGTGCAAGACCCCGTTCTTTGGCAATCGTTGCTTTGGTTCGGCGTTTTTGTTTATAGGGACGATAGAGATCCTCCACTTGCTGCATCTTGGTTGCCTGCGTGATAGCTTGGGTCAATTCCGGCGTTAATTTTTCTTGTTCATCAATCAAACGCAGAACTTCTTTTTTCCGTTTTTCAATCGTTTCTAAATAATTATACCGTTCTTCGATTTCACGAATTTGAACTTCATCAAGATTCCCGGTTGCTTCTTTTCGATAGCGTGCAATAAAAGGAACCGTGTTGCCTTCATGCAGCAAAGTCAAAACCTTTGTCTGCTGTGCTTTCGTATATTGTGTCAATTCTTTTTGTAATAAAAGAAGGATTTCTTGATTCATCATCTCTGCCATTTTATTTCTACATTCCTTTCCTTTTACTGAGTTATTTTACCACAAAAAAAGAGTTGCAGCAGTCAAATCTACAACTCAAACCCTCTCGGTATGTCCTGTTGATGGGAAAAATTAAAAATCCGGTTGCCAAGGTCCTCGCAGATTTTGATACTCGATATCTTGCAGAATACCTTTTTCATCAAATACCACACCGTGAACGGAACCGCCAAAAACTGCTCCCCCATCAATGCCGATTTTATTATCTGATAGCCACAAATCAGTCGTCTGCATATCGCCATGAAGCATTGGTGTAATTGTATGACCAAAGACGATGGTTTTCCCTGTATTGTTTTTTCCCTCATGAAAAGGTTCCCTGATCCAAATAAAATCATGGTCACTGGTATCATGCCAATCTTTTTTTGTTAAATCGACACCGGCATGTACAAAAATATACTTTTTCCACTCATAATACAAAGGACGCTCGATTAAAAAAGCAACTAATTCTGAGTAGCGGCTGCGAATCATCATCGCAATCTCGGTAGGAGAATATTCCTCCGTGGCGCCTTTATGCAGCAGACTTTCCATCGTTTCTTTGCCACCATTTCGAAGATACGCTTGAAACCAATCTTCTGGGTGAACCAAAAATTGCAAAAAATATTCTTCGTGATTCCCCCGCAAATAAATGGCTCCATATTTTTCAACCAGTTCTTTCCCTAATAAGAAGCACTCCTTAGAATGAGGTCCTCGGTCGTTCAAATCCCCAATCAGCACCAACTGATGCAATGTCGGGTCAAAATTTGCCACTTCTTTAACAAATAAATCATATTCTCCATGAATATCGCTGATGGCAAACACGTAAGGTTTCATCTTCATCGCTTCTTTCTTTTTCTTTAGTATAACAAATTCGTAAAAATAGTAAAAAAATTACCCATTTTTAGTTTTATCGGTTCTTAACAAAAAGTAAAAATCATTGCGGAACATTCTCTTTCCTTGATAAACAGGTATACTAAAAGAAGAATGGAAGCGAGGAATTGCGTGAATCGACTAAAACAGACATTCCAACGTGTGACAAAAGAATTAAAAGAAGCCGTAGCGACTGGTGCGATTGCAACGGACCAAGCAGGATTTTCTAAAAAATGAAAAAGGACCCGTTCCTTGTGAACAGCTCCTTTTTCATTTTTTAGTTTAGTTCACTGACAGCATAATAATTTTCATCATTGTCAGCAAAGTTAAAGACTAATCGTTCTTCGAGTTGAACCATTTCGCCTACTGTGACACCTAATCCCTGCATTTTTTTATACAATGAAAGAACGTCTTTGGCAAAAAACATAATTGACGGTGTGTTGGAAGCAACTTCCGGTGAATGCTGCATAATGAATTCTCGATCATACAACACAAACCGCGCTTGCGCATTTTCAGAAGAGGCAATTTCAACTACTGCTGTTCCATCAACTTCTTGGCGATCAACAACAACAAAATCCAAGGCTTCCCAAAATTTTACCGAAGCATCGACATCTGTTACATACAGCATAATCTGCATTTCTGTACTAAACATTTTTCTTTCCCCCTACTGTTCCGTTTCAGGTTCTGATTTAAAATTCAATTTGATACCCGGTTCATCCGTTGTAATCTCCGTTACTTCGTAGGTCAAGCGCTTCACGATATCAAACAAAGGAGCGACCAATTCATCGATTTCTGCTTTTGTGACATCTTCTTGTGCTTTGATTTGACGGTTGATCACATGATTGATTTGACTTACTCTTCCTGCAAGAATAAAGGCATCAAACACAAGACGAAATTCCAATCTTGCACCCAAAATACTGTTGGTCTTAGGATAATTCGGTTCACTTGCTTCCAATGGGGCAAAGCCCACCTTTAATTCAGTTTGATATTCTTTGTCAGGAACACGTTGATCATAATGATACGCTTCCACGACAGGTTTTTGTCTTTGGATTTCCAAACGACTCACTCTCCTTCAAAAAAATTATAGCATATTCTGCAGTCCACGTGTCTTTTCCCGCTAAAAAGTTAGTCAGCCAAAGATTCCAAATAATCCAAGGCATCCTGAACATTTTTCACTGGAACGATTTTCATTTTTGTCTTCAGTTTTTTAGCCGCTGCTTTAGCTTCTTCATAGTTTGATTTTAGTTTTGGCTCATCTGATACATCATCATCCGGTGCAAAAAAGATTTCGGCACCGCTCTTGCTGGCACTGGCAACTTTTTTATCAATCCCACCAATACGACCAACTTCTCCTGTAGTGCTGATGGTGCCGGTTCCGGCGATTTCTTTTCCTTGTCGCAGATTTTTATCTGTCAATTGTTCATAAATTTCCAAAGTGAACATTAAGCCAGCGGAAGGCCCTCCGATATTGTCTAAATCAAAGTTGATTTTTTCCTGACTGGAAACTTCGGTATGATCTGTCAACGTGATACCAATTCCTGGTTTACCAGTCGTGGGTAACTTCATCAGTTTTCCTTCTGCTGTTTTTTCTTTGCCATCCTGCAAATAGGTAACCTGCATTTTTTGTCCGATTTTTTGATTTTGAACATATTTCATAAATTCTTCACTGCTTTTAAACGACTGACCATCCGCTGCCGTAACCGTATCACCGATTCCAATTTTTCCGTAAAAATCGGAATTTTTTTCGACACCCAATACATAAACACCTTTATAGCTCATCGTATAGTCTTTGTCTGCTAATTTTAAAGCCTGTTCGATTGCAGTATTTTGTGAGGATTCCATATAAAAAGCTTGAATTCGATTGTACTCATCATCTGTGGCTCCCCCAAGCAATTCCTTTTCACTGACCAAATCTTCAAAATCTGTAAGCTTGGCTTTAATCATCCGAAAAACTGTGGCTTGTCGAATTTCTACTGAGGTTAAGGAAAAGGAACCAGATGCCTCGTCTTCTTTACCATTGACAGTAATCAATTCCTTCAAATCAATCGTAGCTCCCGGCGCTTCCACATAATACGATGTAGGAATAATTGCACAGGCGGCAAGGATTAAGGCAGCCAACAACAGGAGGAGTCGTTTTAACGATACTTTATTTTTCACTAGAATCACGCTTCTTTACAATTTCTTGGTATACATTTGGTGGAAAATATTTTTGAACATCGCCACCAAAATGCAAAACCTCTTTTAAAAGACTGGAGCTAACGTGACTGTATTCCGGACTGGCCAATAAAAAGACCGTTTCGATTTCTGGTGCAAGATGGTGGTTCATCATCTGAATATCTTTTTCATATTCGTAATCTTTCACACTTCGAACCCCACGCAATAAAAAGTTGGCCCCTAATTTTTTTGCCGTCACAACTGTCAATTCTGTTTCCTGAGCAATGACTCGAACATTTTCTAAGTGAGCAACGCTTTTTTCAATCAGTCGTTTTCGTTCCTCTGATGTAAAAAAACTTTTTTTATTCGTGTTGACAAAAATGCCGATGATCAGTTCATCAAAAAGTTTGGCGCCCCGTTCAATGGTTTCTAAATGACCATTAGTAAACGGATCAAAACTTCCGGGAAATAATGCAATTTTCTTCATTTTAGACCTCTTCTCGATAAATCGTGATTTCAGTGATGCCATAGGTTTGGCGGCGAACGGCGGATAAGCGGCCGATTTGCTCTGGTAAAGAAACCTCTTTTGCTGTTTCGCAAACGATTCTGGCATTTTTTTTCAATAGCCCACCTGCCAGTAGTCCTTCAATGTCTTTGATGATTTCTTGTTTGGCATACGGCGGATCAAGAAAGACCAAATCAAACGTCTGTCCTTGTTTTTGCAGCTCATTGATAGCTGCTTTTGCCTCCATTTTTAAGGTATAAAATTTTTCTTCCTGTTTCGTCAAAGCAATATTTTCTTTGATGACCTTCATCGCAGAAAAGCTGCGATCCACACAGACTGCCTGTTCCATCCCACGAGAAATGGCTTCAATTGCCAAACCGCCGCTTCCTGCAAACAAATCCAAACAGTTTCCCCCATCAAAATATGGACCAATCATATTGAAAATCGATTCTTTGATTTTATCAGTCGTTGGCCGCGTATTGGCTCCTTCCAAACTTTTCAGCCGGCGACCGCGAAATTCTCCTGAAATTACACGCATCTGCTTTCCTCCAGTAAAAACTTTTCTTCAATTATACACAAAAAAGGTTGGCTTCCAAACCAATGGACCCCAACCCGTTTTCTATCAAACATTTTCAGCCAAGCGGATTTTTGTATTGATTTCTTCGTCATAATCCTCTGCTTGGTAAGCAGCCCTTGTTCCAATTTTGTCAGCAAAATTCATTTCAATATCTGGACGATAGGAAGGCTCAACTGAACGGACAAAGTGTAATCGTTCGATTTTTTCTTTCATTTCTCCAAAGTTTTCTTCATTGAGATAAATCACGACATATTTCATTTTACGGGAGACATAATGCACAAATCCCAGTCTTTTTAAATTTTTTAATTGTCGCAAACTGTAAACCCAAACCACCAATCCTCGTCGTTTGATCAATTCAAAGTTTGCTGTTGTATCAACTTGCATGACAACTTCCTCCACAACCGGAGTGTCCGCCCGTTTCAAAAAACGGATTTCCGGCATCAACTTTTATTTCATCAGAAATCGTTTGCGCAATCGTCAAACCGATTTCATCTAACAGTTCTTGCAAATCAGTTTCTGCCAAACGAAAATCTGCCACCGTTTCATTTAAATCCAGTGCTCGTTTTGCTTTACGTACCGATCTCTGTTTTTCCCGATAATCAGGTGCAAAATTTCCATAAGAAGCAATTTGCTCAAACTGATTTTTTTTTGCCTCAAAGACTGATTTTAACTGCATAGCAGCAGAGTCATTATAAAGGTTTTCTCGTTTCTGCCGATAAGTCGCAAAAACCGCAGAAGATTTCACCATATCCAGTACTGCTGTCAGCTGATCTTCTATTTTGAAAAAGTGATCATCATAAATCATTGTTCTTCACTTTCCTCTACCTTGGTTTCTCGTTCCTGTAATAAGACTACCATATTTTCTTTTGAAATGGCAACGGCTATTCCTTCAGAATCATCACGGAAAAATTTGGTATGTAAATATGGATCACTATAATAGGTCAATAACTGAAAGGTTGGATCATACACGGGAAATTCCATAACCCCTTGCGCTTTTTCGATTTTATGTTCTTGCAGTATTTTGCCCCACTCCTCTGAACTCAAAAAGAAGGGTTGGAGATTTCTTTTTTCTTTTACATCCTCAAAAATTGCCAATCGTTCCTCATTAAGAAATTCCTGTGGCGTTTCTAAAAAGTCTTTTAAAAGTTTTTCTGAAGACTGTTGCAAGTCAAAATCTGACTGATACTCCGGCAGTTGATCCATTCCTCGTAAAAGATTCAACAGCACGAAGGAATTTTCTGATTTTGCGTGATCGATTGGTGCCCAATCATCTGCTTCTTCCACGAAACTCGGCAGATTTCCATCAACGACTTGATAAGGAGCAAGCTTTAACAACGTTTCTTCATCGACAAAAGCGGCTGCAAATAATTTGCTATTTGCCTGATCAAAAAATAAAACTGCGAAACTGCCGTTATCAAAAGCAATTAATGGGCGATAATTCATATCCTCTTCCATCAGTTCCAAAGAAATCGATTCTTTTTGATACTCCAATAAAAAATTAGGGTAAATCATTGTTAATTGAGAAAGCTCACTCATGGTCATCCCCATAGCAAAAGGTTCTAGATTTTTTGCCGCTGTACCGGTGGTTTTGACCATCGTGATTTTTCCGTTTTTGCTGTTTACTTCAAGATATTCTTCCTCCAGCGTCGGATAGAGACTGACTGTTTCCCCATACCCCGAAGAATAGGATTTGATAGGTGTACCAAATTGTTGGTTGAAGGCTTTCACCGTCATGCCAATCGACGTTGCATATCCCTGTGCTTTAATGGGTTCATAATTCATAGTGGTCGGAATCCCGTCCACTGAAGTCGTCACCGATTGTCGAGGTTTTGACGGACTTTGGGGAAAGAAAACAGGCTGCAGATAAACAACCGATAAAGCCAGCAGAAACAACCCGATAAATAATCCCCCTCGCTTCACGCCAAAACCTCCTTCTCGTTATTTTTCTTTAACTTCAATCAGCAAATCATCGGTGGTGATTGCTTCGCCTTCTGTCACATAAATATGTTCTACCACACCATCAAAACGTGCTTCAATCGCTGTCTCCATCTTCATTGCCTCAGTGACCATCAGGGTATCTCCTCGTTCCACACGGTCCCCTTTTTTCACTAGAACACTTAAAACAGAGCCCGGCATAGTAGCGCCAATCTGCTCTTTATTCGTTGGTTCTGCTTTTCGCTTGGTTTGAACCGAGCTGATGATGGAATTATCTTTGATTACGATTTCGCGCCGTTGCCCATTTAAATTGAAAAACAATACTCGATTTCCTTCGATATCTGGTTCACCGATTTCGTCCAGTCGAATAATCAGGATTTTTCCCTTTTCTATTTCGACATTGATTGTTTCCCCTAAGCGCATTCCTTGGAAAAAGGTCGGTGTATCTAAAACTGTCACATCGGCAAATTGCTCGTTTGCTTTTTGATAATCAAGAAAAACTTGAGGATACATCAAATAGCTGAGCACTTCTCGCTGGTTAGGTTCATAATTGATTTTTTCTGTTAATTCGGCTTTTACCTTTTCAAAATTCACTGGTGCTGCCAAAGCTCCCGGACGTTCTTGAAATGCAGGGCGGCCTTTTAATATCGCTTTTTGTAGTTTTTTAGGGAAGCCTCCAACTGGTTGCCCCAGCTCACCTTGGAAGAAAGTCACCACGGATTCTGGGAAATTCAAATCTGTCCGCTCGTAAATATCATCTTCTGATAACTGGTTTTGTACCATGAACAATGCCATATCTCCAACAACTTTTGAAGATGGAGTAACTTTAATGATATCACCAAACATCAGATTGACTTTTTGATACATTTTTTTGATTTCATCCCATTTTTCGCCTAAGCCGACCGCTTTTGCCTGTTGTTGCAAATTCGAATACTGTCCACCGGGCATTTCATGGAGATAAACTTCTGTTTGTGGTGCATTCAACCCATTTTCAAAGGGTTTATAAAACATCCGCACATCTTCCCAGTAATGATTGATCTCTTGTGTATTTGCCACATCAATTTTTGGCTGACGAACATTTTGATCCAGCGCATAATACAAACTGCTCATACTTGGCTGGCTCGTTGATCCACTCATGGCACTCATGGCAACATCGACGATATCCACGCCGGCTTGTGTAGCGGCTGAATAGGTGATAATCCCATTTCCACTAGTATCATGGGTATGAAGATGGATAGGAATATCCACCGTTGCTTTCAGCTCACTGATTAAGCGATATGCAGCTTTAGGTTTCAATAATCCCGCCATATCTTTGATGGCAATTATATGAGCCCCAAGATTTTCCAGTTCTTTTGCCATATCTTTATAATATTGAACCGAATACTTTGCTCGGCTAGGATCGTTGATGTCCCCAGTATAACAAATTGTTGCTTCCGCAATTTTGCCAGTGTCACGAACTGCTTGAATACTTTTTTCCATTTGAGGAATCCAATTCAAGCTGTCAAAAATCCGAAAGACATCGATGCCTTGCTGTGCAGCTTCTTTGATAAATTCAACAAGAACGTTATCTGGATAGTTGGAATACCCTACCGCGTTTGATCCACGAAAGAGCATCTGTAACAGAGTATTCGGCATCAATTGACGAATTTTCTTCAATCGTTTCCAAGGGTCTTCATTTAAAAAGCGATACGCAACATCAAAGGTGGCTCCGCCCCACATCTCTGCAGAAAAAAGTTGTGGCAAAGCCTGCTCTGTCGCCGCAGCAATTTTTTCAAAATCATGCGTCCGTACTCGCGTTGCCAATAAACTTTGGTGGGCATCCCTGAAAGTTGTATCGGTTAAAAGTAATTCTTTTTTCGCCGTTACCCAGTTTGAAACTGCTTCTGCTCCGTCACGATCTAGAATTGTTTTTGCCGTTTCATGGAATCCTGTCACGATTTTCTTCGGCAACCGAGGTTCCGCAAAGAAATGTTTCGTGGTTTTCTCGATTCCCGGGAAACCATTAATCGTAATTTCACCAATATATTTCATGGTTTTATTGCCGCGGTCCCGAAGTCTTGGAAATTCAAATAACTGGGGTGTGCTGTCAATAAAGGTAGTTTTGGCATTTCCTGTTTGAAAAACAGAATGATTGATCACATTTTGCATAAAGGGAATATTGGTTTTGACTCCCCGAATCCGAAATTCCCGTAAACATCTTTGCATTTTTTGAATCGCCTGCTCAAAGGTTGCCCCATGAGTACACACCTTAACCAATAACGAGTCAAAATAAGGGGTAACTACCGCTCCCGCATAAGCATTTCCTACATCCAAACGAACACCAAAGCCGCCGGGTGAACGATAAGTATCGATTTTTCCCGTATCTGGCATAAACTGATTCAATGGGTCTTCTGTCGTAATCCGACATTGGATTGCCGCACCTGTGAATCGTAAATCTTTTTGTTCAGGAATTCCGATCTCTTTGTGAAGATCTTTTCCTTGAGCAATTAAAATCTGTGACGTAACAATATCAACATCAGTGATCAACTCTGTAATCGTATGCTCCACCTGAACCCGAGGATTGACTTCAATAAAATAAAATTGATCCCCTTCCACAAGAAATTCAACAGTCCCTGCATTGATATAACCGACATGCTTCATTAATTTTACTGCCGCTTGACAGATTTTTTCCCGTTGGTCTGCATTTAAGGAAACACATGGTGCAACTTCTACGACTTTTTGGTGTCGTCGCTGAACAGAGCAGTCCCGCTCAAATAAATGAACCACATTGCCATGGGTGTCTCCTAAAATCTGGACTTCAATATGTTTCGGATCTTGAACATACTTTTCAACATAAACTTCATCACTGCCAAATGCAGCTTTTGCTTCGCTTTTTGCTCGATCATAGCCATCACGAGCTTCTTTATCATCCCGTGCAACCCGCATGCCACGACCACCGCCGCCTAGTGCCGCTTTAATCATGATTGGATACCCATGAGTATTTCCAAAGGCCAATACTTCTTCAATGGAAGTAACCGGCCCCTCTGAACCGGGAATTGATTGGATACCTGCCGCAACGGCCGCTTCTTTGGCTTTGATTTTATCGCCGAAAATATCTAAATGATGGGTGGATGGTCCAATAAAAATAATGCCTTCTTGTTCACAGCGTTGGGCAAATTCCAGATTTTCTGAAAGAAAACCGTATCCGGGATGAATCGCCTCTGCTCCAGACTCTTTTGCGATACGCAAAATATCTTCAATATCCAGATAAGCATCAATCGGTTTTTTTCCTTTACCTACTAGATAAGCCTCATCTGCTTTAAAACGATGGACAGAATACTCATCTTCTGCCGCATAGATACCTACTGTTTGAATATGCAGTTCCGAGCAAGCTCGAAACACTCGAATGGCGATTTCGCCTCTGTTCGCAACAAGAATCTTTTTCATTAAACCACTCCTCAAGCATTTTTAGTTTGCCAAATCTAAACCATATTTTTTTCGTTTTTCTTCTGCACTAATGTTCAAAACAAATCCGATACAGATGGAAAGCATTAATAAACTTGAACCGCCTTGGCTCAGAAAAGGAAAAGTGATACCGGTTAAAGGAATCAAACCAGAGATTCCTCCCAAATTAACGAAAGTCTGAATCATAAACAGTGCACCAATACCGATACACATCATAGAATTAAAAGGATCAGAGGAACGAATTCCTACAAGAATGATCCGGGCAATCATATAAAACAATAATGCCAACACCAAAAGCGCGACAATTAACCCTAATTCTTCAATAACAATGGAAAAAATATAATCCGTATGGGCAAATTTCAAGAAACCTTTTTTCTGGATACTGTTTCCTAACCCGCGACCAAACAATCCGCCATTATAAATAGCGTAGTAACCGTTGACCATTTGATGACCTTTATTGAATTCATCAGCAAAAGGATTTTGAAAAGTTGCAAATCGACTATACACATGGGCGGGTAAAAACTTGCCATGGGTAAGGTTGATAACCTCAATAATTCCTATACTACCAAGAATTCCTGCGATTCCTAAAATCCATGTATAGATATAATTGATCCCGCTGGCAAAAAGAACCGTAAGAACGATCAATGCAATAATCGTAGCATTCCCAAAATCGGGCATCAACGCAATAATAATCAATGCAATAGCGATAGGAAACAAGGGTCTGCGTACCGTCTCAAAAAATGTTTTCCCTTGGATTGCCGATTGTCGATTGGATAATTTCAACGAAAGATACCAAATAGAAACGATTTTCATATATTCAGCCGGCTGAATCGAAAAGCCGCCTACTTGTAACCAACCTTTTGCTCCATTACTTTCTTCTCCGATAACGAGTACTAATAATAGTAAAGCGATGATTGTAATCATCGCCATCCAGGCAAACCCTTTTGTGCGAAAGACATCGGTTTTCATTTTATAGATCACCATGATTACCGCAAGACTCAAAACCCAGAATACCGCTTGGTTGATTACCGAAGACATGGTATTTTGATTGGTCTCCAGTAATACATATGAAGTCGAACTATAGACCATCACCAAGCCTAAAATACATAAAATAAGATATGGAATCAAAATTCCATAATCTAAAAGATGACGTTTTTTTATTTGCTTTGGCAAGTGTTAAACCTCCTTGCCGGATTCACTGTTTTTTGCTTGTTTTTCATACACTTCGCTGTATAAAATATTTAAATCCCGTTCAACATCACTTAATAATTGATGCCCCGCTTCTTTAGAAACAATCCCTAAACGAATTGCGTAAGCAACTTGACGAGAAAGACCATACATCTGCGTGTCGACAACTTCTTCAAAGGCTTTGCATTGAGAAATACACAAACTATTTTTTTGATCACGAATTAACCGTTTGATACGGTCGGCATCTTGTTTTAAAACATCTAGAGCAAACTCTGGAGAAATAGATTCCATTTTGCACCGAACCCCCTCTTTTGTTTCATCATTATAGCATATCTACAAAATATTTTGGATAGCTGGAAAGAAAGCTTTACTAGATTTTTCTGTAAATTCACGAAAAAGCCGAACGATTTTTCTAATTTATCGATTTTCAACTTTTTAATCACCCTCCGCCGTGAAACATCAATAGAATATGAAACATTCAAACAGAATATTTCTGCCTTATTAAAATCTTTTAAAAGTTTTTTCCATTAGAATCACGGTTTCTCATTCAAAAACCTATGAAGTTTTCCACAAAAAAACGTCGAAATGATTTCTCATCTCGACGTTTCTAACCATTCTATAAATCACTTACCATTTTTTTCTTTTTCGACGCTTTTTCCCGTTCGTTTTTGTTTAGGATTTGTTTCCGTAAACGAATACTTTCAGGAGTCACTTCACAGTATTCATCGTCATTCAAGAATTCCAATGATTCTTCTAATGTCAAAATCCGTGGTTTCTTGATTACAGAAGTTTGGTCCTTATTTGCTGAACGAACGTTGGTCATTTGCTTCGCTTTTGTAATATTGACAGTTAAGTCATTATCCCGAGAATTTTCGCCAACGATCATTCCTTCATAAACTTCCGTACCTGGTTCAACAAAAACGGTTCCCCGTTCTTCCGTACTCATGATGGAATACATTGTTGCTTTTCCTGTATCAATAGATACCAAGGCACCTTGGCGTCGTCCGCCAATTTGTCCTTGCAACATTGGAAGGTACTGATCAAAGGTGTGGTGCATGATTCCATAACCACGAGTCATTGAAAGAAATTCTGTCGTATAACCAATCAATCCACGAGCTGGTGCCAAGAAAATCAACCGTACTTGTCCATTTCCTGTATGGATCATATCTTGCATTTCAGCTTTACGCATCCCAAGAGATTCAATAACTGATCCCATGTATTCTTCCGGTGTATCGATTTGTACTCGTTCAAAAGGTTCACATTTCACACCGTCAACTTCTCGTTCAATAACTTCTGGGCGAGAAACTTGCAGTTCATAACCTTCACGACGCATATTTTCGATCAAGATCGACAAATGCAATTCACCACGACCAGAAACAATCCATGCATCCGGAGCAATTGCTTCTACTCGCAAAGAAACATCTGTTTGCAGCTGAGCCATCAAACGTTCTTCAATTTTACGAGCTGTTACGAATTTACCTTCACGACCAGCAAAAGGTGAATTGTTTACTAAGAAGGTCATTTGTAGGGTTGGTTCATCAATATGCAGAATTGGTAATGCTTCTTGATGATCGACTGGTGTCACTGTTTCACCAACAAAAATATCTTCCATACCTGAAACGGCAATCAAATCCCCAGCTTTTGCTTCTTGAATTTCTAAGCGTTTCAAGCCAAAGAAACCAAACAATTTTGTTACTCGGAATTTTTTCACTTCGCCATCCAATTTCATCAAAGCTACTTGGTCCCCAACACGGATTGTTCCACGGAATACACGACCAATACCGATACGTCCAACGTAGTCATTGTAATCCAATAATGAAACTTGGAATTGCAAAGGTTCTTCACTATTGTCTACCGGTGCCGGAATGTGTTCGATGATTGTATCAAAAACAGGCTCCATTGTGTGTTCTTGCGCTTCAGGATCATCAGAAAGACTTGATGTTCCATTAATTGCTGATGCATAAATCACTGGAAACTCTAATTGTTCATCATCTGCACCTAATTCGATAAATAGTTCTAACACTTCGTCAACTACATGTTCAGGACGTGCAGAAGGTTTATCAATTTTATTTACAACCACGATTGGTATTAAATGTTGTTCCAATGCTTTTTTCAACACAAAACGAGTTTGTGGCATCGTTCCTTCATACGCATCAACGACAAGAACTACCCCATCAACCATTTTCATGATCCGTTCAACTTCACCACCGAAGTCCGCATGTCCAGGTGTATCCATGATGTTGATTTTTGTTCCTTTATATTCAACCGCTGTATTTTTTGCTAAAATCGTAATTCCACGTTCTTTTTCAATCGCATTGGAGTCCATTGCCCGTTCTTGTAATTGGGTATGACTATCTAAGGTATCTGATTGTTTTAGCAATTCATCTACTAGCGTTGTTTTCCCGTGGTCAACGTGGGCAATAATGGCAACGTTGCGAATATCTGTTCTTAATTTCAATGTAATTTCTCCTTCTTTGTTCTCCTCAATAGCACTCGACGGCTAATTATAACAGAATATCTTTCTGAAATATAGTGAAAAGTTTTCATTTTTTTGAAAAAACGGTTGTCATCATGCTATTTTTGCTTGTGAAACTATGCCTCTTGAATAATTGCCCGCATTTCTTCATATGCTGCCGGAGTTCCCGCCAGAAAAAGTTCTCGACCATCCAGCTTTAGAGGTTCCCCATCAATGGCAGAAAATTTCATTCCTAATGCTTCCAGCAGGACATCTCCCGGTGCATAATCCCAAGGTGCTAAATTAGAAATATAGCCATTGCGACGGCCTAAAGCGATACCGATCAATTCTTTACCGGCACAACCAGACATCCTCACTCCCATAGCAATGTCGCCGATTTTTTGACAATTAAATGCATTTTGCTTATACAAGTTGGTATTCATCCCAACCATTCCTTCATTTAATGCTAAATTTTTTGGTGGTGTGATTTTACGGTCATTACAAAAAACGCCGATTTCCTTACCACCCCAAAGAAATTCATCCTTCATGACATTATAAACAAAACCAAAACGTCCGATGCCCTGTTCATAGACTGCTACCATGATACAAAAATTTTCTTGTTCCAAGACAAAGTTCATGGTTCCATCAATCGGATCGATAATAAATACGCGGCCTTGCAAATCCATTAATTTATCGCGACCATTTTCTTCTCCTAAAATTTTCGCCTCCGGATCAAAGGCTAAAATTTTGGCTGTCAAAAAGTCTTGTGTTGCTTTATCAAGATTAGTCACGAGATCTTTACGACTTGACTTGGTCTCCACCTGCAAAACTGTCTCATTCAAATTTTCTTTGATCGTTTCTCCAGCTTGGTAAATCCAGCTTTTAATCTGGTCAATCATTTCATCCATCACAAATTCAACCTTTCATTCTTAATTGTCCATTGGGTTCTTTTTTCGCCTCTTGGAGAGTATGATAAAGCGAGTAGCCCGAAAGCTTCTCAAACTCGCGTCCCAATTTCCGTTCTTCTCCCAGACTTTTGACGACGGTCTTAAATTTTTGATAGCTTTGGAGAAAAACTTCTGCTTTGAGCCCTTTTTCATTGGCGCGCTCCAGTTTTTCCCACATATCCATCACGATCACCATTTCTTCTGTTGACCAATCAAGATCAAGGGGATATTGATATTCCCGCATCTTTTCTCACCTCAAACATTCAATTCTTAGTGTAGCATAAAGTCTGACGAAAAATATAGAAAAAGAGCAGGTTTTCACCTGCTCCTAATCCTTTATTAAAATTTAGGTTAGATATGGATTGGCATACCTAAAGCAAGTTCTGAAGCATCCATCACGATTTCACCTAAAGATGGGTGTGGATGGATCGTCAATGCGATATCTTCGGCATTCATGCCAGATTCAATTGCTAACGCTAATTCAGAGACCATGTCACTTGCACCGACACCAGCAAGCTGTGCACCAATTAAGACATTGTCATCAACCGTCGTTACCAAACGAATGAATCCTTCAGTTTTTCCTAGAGATAATGCACGACCATTACCAGAGAATGGGAATTTGAAGGCTTTCGCATTCAACCCGGCCTCTTTTGCTTCTGCAATCGTCATCCCAACAGAAGCTAATTCAGGATCAGTAAAAGCAACAGCTGGCATTGCTTTGTAATCTACAGCAACTTTTTTACCTGAAATTGCTTCTGCAGCAATTTTTGCTTCATAGCTGGCTTTGTGAGCCAAGGCAGCACCGGGAACAATATCACCGATTGCAAAGATATTCGAAACATTCGTCCGACCTTGTTTGTCTACTGGGATCAAGCCACGTTCACCAATTTCAACGCCTGCTTGTTCCAAACCAAGATCATTTGTATTTGGACGACGCCCAACAGTAACCATGACATAATCAGCAGTGACAGATTCTTGTTTGCCATCTACTTCATAGTTAACGGTCACACTGTCACCATTGTCGATTGCTTCCTTCGCCATTGCTTTAGTAATGACTTTCATGCCTTTTTTCTTGAATTCTTCTTCAACGATTTTAACCATATCTTTTTCATAGGTTGGCAAAATTTGAGCTGTACCTTCAAGAATTGTTACTTCTGAACCAAGATTGGCATACGCGCCGCCTAATTCTGCACCGATAACACCGCCACCGATGATAACAAATTTCTTAGGAACTTCTTTTAATGCCAGACCGCCGGTAGAATCTAACACACGACCGCCAAATTTAAAGCCAGGAATTTCGATTGGACGAGAACCTGTTGCGACAATTGCATTGTTGAAAGAATACGTTTGTGCTGAATCTGGATGCATTACTCGCAACGTATGTTCATCAACAAAAAATGCTTCACCTTCAAGAATTTCTACTTTATGTTTCTTCAATAGGAAGCCAACACCGCTGGTTAATTTGTTAACAACGCCATTTTGTTTCCATTCTTGTGTTTTAGCAAAATCCAACGTAACGTTTTCGCTAGTTACGCCAAACAATGATGAATCCAAAGATTCTTGGTAATGATGACCAGCAGAAATCAATGCTTTTGAAGGAATACAACCAACGTTTAAACAAACGCCGCCAATATATTCCCGTTCAATGATTGCCACTTTTTGTCCCATTTCAGCAGCACGGATGGCAGCTACATAGCCGCCAGGTCCCGCACCGATTACAACTGTATCTAATTCAATAGCAAAATCTCCAACTACCATTTGTTTATCATCCTTCCATCAACATTAATTCTGGGTTAGCCAATAGACGTTTAATGTTGTTCATTGCTTTTTGAGCTGTTGCGCCGTCAACGATTCGGTGATCGAAACTCAATGATAATTTCATTACACGACCGACAACGATTTCTCCTTCTGCATTGACGATTGGTTGTTGAGAAATAGTTCCCACGCCAAGGATCGCAACTTCAGGGTAGTTGATAACTGGAGTGAACCAGCCGCCGCCGACAGAACCAATATTACTGATTGTAACTGTTCCGTTGCGCATATCATCTGCTGCTAATTTACCATCATGAGCTAATTTTGCTTTATCATTGATTTCATCAGCAATCGCAAACATTCCTTTTTGATCCGCGTTCTTAACATTTGGTACATATAAGCCATGATCTGTATCCGTTGCAATACCAATATTGAAATAATGTTTGTAAACAACTTCTTGGGATGCATCATCAATAGATGCATTCAATACAGGGAATTTTTTGACTGTCGCTGTCAAAGCTTTTACAACATAAGGTAAGAAAGTTAATTTTGTGCCATTTTCTGCAGCAACTTCCTTGAATTTCTTACGATGATCCCATAATGCAGAAACTTCCACATCATCATGCAATGTAACATGAGGTGCTGTGTGTTTGCTTGTAACCATTGCTTTTGCGATAGCTTTCCGAGTCGGCGTCAATGCTTCGCGTGTTTCCAAATCACTTAGATTTGAAGTAAATGCCTTTGGTTTTGCCGCAGGAGCTGCCGCTGGTTGTGCAGAAGCTGAAACGCTTTGTGCTGGTGCGGCTGCTGGAGCTTTTCCACCGCCGGACAAGAATTGATCAACATCTTCTTTAGTTACACGTCCGCCTTTTCCTGATGCTGTTACTTGAGAAATATCAACATCTTTTTCACGGGCATATTGACGAACAGAAGGCATTGCCAATACACGTTTGTTTGGATCTGCTGCTTCAACCACGGTAGCATTAGCTGCTGCTGGAGCTGCTGCTTTTTCTTCGCTTGCTGGTGCGGCCGCAGCAGAAGCATTATTGTGTCCCGGTGCATCGATTTCAACAAGGACATCGCCTACGTTTGCAACGGTGCCTTCTGGAACAACAATATTTTTCACTGTGCCTGTAACAGGAGAAGGAATTTCTTCTACTGATTTATCATTTTGTACTTCTAATAATGTGTCATCTTCGTTGATGGTATCACCGGCTTTAACGAACCATTTTACGATTTCGCCTTCTGCGATTCCTTCACCGATATCAGGCAATTTAAATTGATAGACGCCACCGGAAGTACTTTCTGTTGGCACTGCTGCTGGTTGTGCAGGTGTTTGTTCTTGTGCAGCTACACCGGCATCTCCTTCATTGTCTTCATGACCAGGTGCATCGATTTCAACAAGAACATCCCCTACATTTGCAACGGTACCTTCTGGAACGACGATATTTTTTACTGTACCTGTGACAGGAGAAGGGATTTCTTCTACTGATTTATCATTTTGTACTTCTAATAATGTGTCATCTTCATTGATGGTATCGCCTGGTTTTACAAACCATTTTACGATTTCACCTTCTGCAATTCCTTCACCAATGTCTGGTAATTTAAATTGAAAAGCCATTTTATTTTCTTCCCTTCTGAGTTAATTAGCGTTGATTAAAAATTCACGATTTCTTTCACTTTTGCTTCAATATCTGACGCATTTGGTAACCAGATATTTTCAGCTTGACCAAATGGGAAGACCGTATCTGGTGCAGAAACCCGACCAATCGGTGCTTGAAGTGACAATACTGCCCGCTCAGAAATTTCTGATACTACTTGGGCACCAACGCCGGCTTGTTTTTGTGCTTCTTGAACAACAACCACACGACCGGTTTTTTCAACGGATTTGATAATCGTTTCAACGTCTAAAGGTGCAACTGTACGCAAATCGATAATCTCCACATTGATATTTTCTTTTGCTAAATTGTCGGCAGCTTTGATTGCTTCACGAACCATTGCGCCATAAGTAATGATTGAAACATCGGAGCCTTCACGAGTTACTGCTGCTTTGTCCAAAGGTACTTCATAAGCTTCATCCGGCACTTCTTCCCGGAAGGAACGATATAGTTTCATGTGTTCCAAAAAGACAACAGGATCATTGCTGCGAATGGATGCAATCAATAGTCCTTTTGCATCGTAAGGATTTGATGGAATAACCACCCGAATACCTGGTGATTGAGCAATCAAGCCTTCTAAGTTATCTGAGTGCAATTCAGGGGTATGCACGCCACCACCAAATGGTGAACGGATTGTGATTGGCAAGTTGCGTGTTGCACCCATACGATAGCGGGTACGAGCCATTTGTCCTACGATTTCATCCATTACTTCAAAAACAAACCCAAAGAATTGGATTTCAGGTACTGGACGATAGCCTTCTAATGCTAAACCAAAGGCTAATCCGCCGATACCAGATTCAGCCAACGGTGTATCAAATACGCGTTCTTCGCCGAATTTAGCTTGCAGACCTTCCGTCGCCCGGAAAACACCGCCGTTTTTCCCAACGTCTTCACCAAATACTAAAACATTTTCGTCTTTCTCTATTTCAAGAGCTAAGGCATCAGTAATTGCTTGAATCATTGTTTTTTGCGCCATGACTATTTCGACTCCTTCGCTTCATAGATTGCAATTTGTTCTTTGATATTTTGTGGTTGTACTTCAAACATACTCTTCAAGAAATCTGAAACTTTTTGTTTTGGTACGCGATCGGCTTCTGCAATCGCAGCTTTGATTTCTTCTTTTGTTTGTTCGATTACTTGTTCTTCTTTTTCTTCAGACCATAATCCTTTGTCCGTCAAATATTTACGCATCCGGATCAATGGATCTTTTTGTTGCCATTCGCCATCTAATTCTTTCGAACGGTAACGGGTTGGGTCATCCCCTGACAATGTATGCGGACCATAACGGTAAGTCAATGTTTCAATTAAAACAGGTCCATTTCCGTTAGCTGCCCATTCACGAGCGGCTTTTGATACAGTATAAACAGCTAATGCGTCCATCCCATCAACTTGGATACCTGGGATACCAGCGGCTACTGCTTTTTGTGCCAAAGTTTTTGCTGCAGTTTGTTTTTCACGAGGGGTTGAAATAGCAAACCCGTTGTTTTGGATGAAGAATACTGCATTTGCATGATAAGCGCCAGCGAAGTTGATTGCTTCATAGAAATCACCTTGGGAAGAACCGCCATCACCAGTATAGACAAATGTAACATTTTTACTGCCACGTTTTTTCAATCCTAAAGCAACGCCGGCTGCTTGCACATATTGTGCGCCGATGATAATTTGTGGCGGCATTGCGTGGAGATCTTCTGGGTATAGGTTTCCGGCAGCGTGCCCTCTTGACCACAAGAAAGCTTCTTTTAATGGAAGTCCATGTTGTACAAGTTGAGGAACATCACGATACCCTGGGAATAGTCGATCTTCTTTTTCAAATGCGAAATGACTCGCTAATTGGCTGGCTTCTTGCCCGGCTGTCGGAGCATAAAAACCTAACCGTCCTTGTCTGTTGAGTGCTGTTGAGCGTTGGTCCAGTACACGTGACCAAACCATTTGAGTCATTAATTCTACTAGTTTTTCATCAGATAAATCAGGTACTAATGCCTCATCCACCACATTGCCGTCTTTGTCCAAAGCTTGGAATGTTGGAAAATCTGCATTGATTTTTTCTAACAAACTTTCGAAATCAATTTGTTTTTGATTCTTTGCCATCTTGTCACACTTTCCTCTCTTAGAAATTCTAGTCGGGTGAAACAGCCACATTAACTGTATCACTTTTTTTATCACTTACATTACTAAACTATCATTTCTCTGCTAGAAAGACAAGTAAAATGCAATCGTTTTAATTAAATAATTTTCAAAAAGCCCAAGTTTCATCAAAGCTTTAGTGAAACACATCACAATTACACAACCGTTTTCACTTTTCTTGCTGTATGAGAAATCATGAACAGAAATATTAATACAGTTTTTCAAGTTATATCATACAGTTTGTATTTTTTAAGCAGATTCTAGTGAAAAATATTCGGGAAGTTTTCAAAATGATTTCTTTCACAAAAAAATCCTTCGCCAAAAGACGAAAGATTTTAAAAAAATGATTAAATCCAATTATTTGTTTTCTTGATATAGATTTTTTTAGCAATTTGGACCACCAGCAGGTAACTGAGGATAATTCCAACAAACCAAATCCAGTAACTTGCAGGAAGCAAAACGAAACCAAAAACATCTCGAAGGGGAGATAAGACGACAAAAGTTCCTAAGGCAATAGCTATCATACTTGCTGCCAACACTGGTAACGAGGCCATACTTTGAAAAAATGGAACTTTTCTAGTTCGCAGCATATGCACCACTAGTGTTTGACTGACTAGACCGACCATAAACCACCCGGTTTGGAAAAGGCTTTGTTCAGCAAGCGTGTTACCGCTAAAAATAAACCACATCACAACATACGTTAAAATATCAAAGATACTGCTGACTGGACCAATAAAAAGTGTAAATTGAAGCAGGTTGCCAATCTCCCAGCGAACAGGCTTTTGCAGTTCTTCTTTATCCACGTTGTCCCAAGGAATCGTCAGTTGTGCCATATCGTAAATCAGATTTTGCACCAATAACTGAATCGATAGCATTGGGAGAAAAGGGAGAAAAGCACTGGCAACTAAAATTGAGAATACATTTCCAAAATTGGAACTGATTGTATTTTTGATGTATTTCATCATATTATTAAAAACTTTTCGACCTTCAATGACTCCTGTTTCCAAAACGTTTAAACTTTTTTCCAAAAGAATAATCGAACTGGCATCCTTCGTGATATCTGCCGCTGTATCTACAGATATTCCCACATCTGCTTTTCGTAGTGCAGGAGCATCATTGATTCCATCCCCCATAAAGCCTACGGTATGTCCTTTTTCTTGCAGACTGGCAATGATTCGTGATTTTTGCATAGGATTCAATTTAGCAAAAAGATTAGTATTTTCCACCAATTCAGCTAATTCTTTTTCGCTGATTTCTTCTATATCAGAGCCTAGTAAAATCCTGTTGACTTCGATCCCAACATCTTCGCAAACTTTTTTGGCAACGATAGGATTGTCGCCAGTCAGCACCTTGACGTTGACACCGTGTGCATGCAGAGATTGAATTGCTGATTTTGCTGATGCCTTGGCTGGATCAAGGAAGCCGACAAAACCGATTAAAATCATGTCTTGCTCATCTTCGATGGAATAGGTCGCGGCTGTATGAGCGTCCCGTTTGATTGCCACTGTCAGAACCCGCATACCTTTTTTATTCATTTGAATATTGACTTTCCGCATTTGTTTTCGCAGTTCATCCGTCAGAGGAATTGTTTTGCCGTCAAGTTCTGCATATTGACAAATTTGCTCCATCTCTTCAACAGCACCCTTTGTTACCATGATTTGATGCCCATCTGCTTTAACCACGGCGGTCATTCGTCGCCGAGAAAAATCAAAGGGAATCTCATCAATTTTAATTACTTCATTAAAGGGCAACGTACGATCCGTCTCTTGATAATAGTTGATTACCGCGATATCCATCAAATTTTTCCAACCGGTTTGGTAATTGGAATTCAAGAAAGCCATGTCCAATACTTGTTGATTTTCTTGACCTAACGGATTGAGATGTTCCACTAAGACCACCCGATCTTCGGTGATTGTTCCGGTTTTGTCTGTACATAAAACGTCCATGCTACCAAGATTTTGAATCGCTGGTAATTCTTTGACGATTACTTTTTTCTTTGAAAGCGCCAAGGCGCCCTTTGCTAAATTGCTGGTAACAATCATCGGCAACATTTCTGGCGTCAATCCTACAGCCACCGCAATTGCAAAAAAGAAGGCCGAGCTCCAATCACCTTTCGTAAAACCATTGATCAAAAAAACGACGGGAAATAATACAGCCACCATTCGCAATAACAGTTTGCTGACCTGAGTCAGTCCTGTTTCAAAAGCAGTTTTTCCTTTTTTTTTGGTAGCATTTTTGGCAATATCACCGAAAAAGGTCATCTGACCGGTCTTTAAAATAATGGCTATTCCTTGCCCACTTAAGACATCCGTTCCCATAAAAACCAGGTCCTGCATGTCTAAAGCTGAAACATTTTGTTCTTTGTCGATTCCTGCCTCGACAAATTTTTCTACCGGCATAGATTCTCCTGTCAATGAAGATTGATTCACAAAAAGGTCTTTCGTCCAGACTAAAATCGCATCTGCTGGAATCATATCACCGGTCGCCAAAGTAACAATATCTCCCGGTACGACTTCATCCATCGGTATTTCCCGTTTGATTCCTTCTCGTGTGACGCCACAAGTATTTTCGATCATTTCCTTGAGGGCCAAACTAGCTTTTTGGGAGCGATATTCTTGAATAAAAGTGATTAATACGCTGGCTAAAATCATAATTCCCATAACAATCGCCGCTTCAAAATCACCGGTAGCAGCAGAAACAATCATCAATAACGCTAAAACTAAAACAAAGGGATCTTTAAAACCACCAAAGAATAATAACCATGCTGGAGTTGGTTTTTCTGCATCAATCCGATTGGGACCAAATTCAGCCAATCGTTTTTGAGCATCCTCTTCCGAAAGTCCATTCAGTGAAGTTCGCAAATTCATGAATAGCTCTCTTTCTGAAAGGAGAGCAAGTTTTTTTAATTCCAATTCTTTTGAGTCGTTTTTTTTGTTTAACATTTTCTTTCCTCCTGTTTGCTAGGAGTTTAAGAAACAGAACTCCTAGCACTGATTTTCATGACTGATATTCTTATCTGGGGACTGGGGACTGGGGTGATCCATAACCATCATCCTTTCATTTTGTCACTGGTCAAGCACTAGAATTTCTTTTGTCTTTTCATCGAAAATATATGATTTTTCACAAATTCGATGACCAATTTTCCCTTCAAAAACGCAAAGAAAATCTGTATCACTGTACGAATTCAACAAAACACAAAAAAACGCGCGCTCAACAATGAACACGCGTAATACGAACGTTTTTGATCATCGTAGAGCTTTAGCACTATATAGCGTAGATCGTCATTATGACTATCAGCTGCATTATGGATGACCTTCACGATCTATCCCTGTTCAAACCAAACTAAGAATCTCTCGATCCTTTCGCGGCAGCAGCTTGTTTCTATATAGGAGCCTCACCTAACAATTATTTAATTACACTTCAACTATAAATCAGGATTACAAAATAGTCAATAAGTTGTTTATTTTATCTTGATTTTGACTATTTTAATTCGTTACAATAATAACGAGGTGATGGTTTGAATTTACGCAATTTATTGAAAAAAGAAGATAAGAGACGTTTGCTTTTGCTTGAATATCTTTACTTTAACAAAAAAGACGCAACCAACATGGACTTGCTGCAGGTGACAAAAAGTTCTCTTCCCATCTTGCGGGAAGACATCCAGCAGATCAATCAACAGATTCCGGAATTGAAGATTGAGCGAGTGCAAAGCGGCTATCGTTTAAGACATCTTCCAGGATTTGGTCTGGATTCGCTTTATAGTCGTTTGATTGGTCAAACCACCGAAATGCAGTTGTTGCATCTTTTGTTGCAAGAAAACTGCAAAGTACAGACGGAAGCCGCTGAACGATTATTTATCAGTACTACTTCCTGTAATCGCCTTTTAAAAAAATTAGCAGAAATTTTAGCAGAAAAAGAAGTGCGAATCGAAAGAAATCCTTTACGCTTGTGTGGAAATGAACCCTTCATCCGTTACTTGTTTACTAAATATTTCAAAGAGCATCGTAAAAATAATGTCACTTTTTTTCCAGAGACAGATCTGGATCAGCGTCTGAGTCAATGGATTGTTTCTTTTCTGAAAGAAAACCGACTGGATGAACAATATCTGCTCCATGAACAACTGGTCATTGCTGCTTCCGTAGCTATCCTCCGTTTGCAGAAGGGGCATTCGATGGTTGCTTGTTCTGCAGATAAATCCTTCATTCTATCAGAACCACAACTTCTGACAGAAATCCAACAGGAAGCACTCGGTAAAAATATCCCTTATTTTATTGAAGAAATTCTTTGGCCCTATTTTACCGACAGCTATTTCTTATCAACCAACCATTTTACCACTGCCAAAAAAAATAATCCTTGGGTAGCAAAAGTCTACGGTTTTGCAGAATACTATTTACAAGAATTAGAACAACACTTTTCTCTTTCCCTTCCATCACAAAAAAGACAGCAGATCTTACAGCTTCTCTGTGATGAGAATTTGATTTATACAAAAAATGGCGATATCGTGACAATTTTGAGGAATGATCGGCACCATTTTATCGAGGACTACCAGCAAAATTATCCAAATGAATTGCAGCAACTTCACCAATTCATCGATCATTTCCGATTGAAATATCGCGTACGAATTACGTCTGATCAACGATACCATCAACTCTTTATCTTACTGACGGCTCTGCCGGATTTATTGGAAAAATTGATGCCGCCGTTACGTATCCTCGTCATGTCAGACATCGCACCTTTTCATGGACAATTTCTAAAAGAAAAAGCACATCAACTTTTAGACGGAAATTTAATATTTTCAACTATTGAAAATATTTTTGATCATCACCATTTGATTCAGCAACAGTTACAGCAATTTGATTTGCTTCTCACTACCTTTGAGTTGCTCCATACTTTTCCAAAATTACCCGTGATAACCATTAAAGCTGCCCCGTCATTGGAAGACTTTCAGAAAATTCAACGTACCATCAATCACCTAATCCGAACTCGAGAACCCAGCTGAAGATGAAAAAAATCCAAACGATCGCCAGATTCTAGCGTTTGGATTTTTTTCTTATTTAAAATATTCTGCGATGGCAGCGGCAATTCGTTCACTTGCAAATCCGTCACCGTATGGGTTATTCGCCTGCGCCATTTGCTGATGGGCAGCGGAATCTTCCAATAATTTCTTCGTTTCCTGATAGACAATGGTCTCGTCAGTCCCTACTAATTTCAATGTTCCCGCCGCAATTCCTTCTGGACGTTCGGTCGTTTCTCGTAATACAAGAACTGGTACGCCCAAGGATGGCGCTTCTTCTTGTACCCCACCGGAATCAGTTAAAATCAGATAGCTCTTTGCTGCAAAATTATGAAAATCTACGACATCTAAAGGTTCGATCAACCGAACATTTTCAGCATTTCCCAAAATTTTTCGGGCAGTTTCCCGCACGCGGGGATTTTTATGCATTGGAAAAACAATCGAGACTTCCGGAAATTCCCTTGCGATTTTTGCCAACGCTCGAAAAACATGGACCATCGGCTCACCAAGATTTTCCCGCCGGTGCATCGTTACTAAAAGCAGTTTTTCCTTTGTTGAAAGGTTTTGATGATGATAATCTGCTGAGACCGTATATTTCATTGCATCGATTGCTGTATTTCCGGTAACCACGATGGCCGTTTCTTCTCGATGTTCCCGCCGTAAATTTTCGGCACTTTCTTTCGTAGGGGCAAAATAAAGATCTGCCAAAACATCTGTCAATTGGCGATTCATTTCCTCAGGATAGGGTGACCATTTGTTCCAAGTTCGCAAACCAGCTTCCACATGACCGATTTTTATTTGTTGATAAAAAGCCGCAGTTGCCGCCGCAAACGTCGTTGTCGTGTCTCCATGTACTAAAATAATATCGGGGCGTTCCGCAAGCAATATTGGCTCCAGTGCCAATAAGACTTTTGTTGTGATTCCCGTCAATGTCTGATTGGCGCTCATAATATTCAAATCATGATCCGGATGAATTTGAAACACCTGCAAAACCTGATCCAACATTTCCCGATGCTGTCCCGTCACTGTTACAATAGAGGTAAAACGCGGGTCTTGCTCCAATGTTTTAATCAGCGGTGCCATCTTGATTGCTTCCGGACGTGTCCCAAAGATAGACATTACTTTAATCGTCATTGTTTCACTTCCTTTTCCCCATTGTACCAAAAAAGCCCAGCAAGTCCACTCTCCTCAAAACAAAAATCGTGCCGGAAACATTCGCGGCACGATTTTTATTTACAGGTTATAGCATTGTTACTTTGTTGATAGTCGTAGCTTTTAGATTGTATCTCCGTTAAAAATTGAATTCTTAACAATCACATAGTCTACTTTGCGAATTGCTTCTAAATCCTTGCCACCAGCATAAGAAATTGATGATTGGAGATCCTGCTGCATTTCCACCAAGGTATCTTTCAATGATCCTTTGTGTTGAATCCAGATTTTTTTTCCTTCGACATTTTTCTTTTCGCCCTTTTGAAATTCAGAGGCACTGCCAAAATATTCTTTATAGACGATACCATTTTCGACTTTTGTTTCTCCCGGAGATTCTTCGTGTCCAGCAAATAGCGAGCCAATCATCACCATTGTTGCGCCAAACCGAATTGATTTTGCGATATCACCATGGGTACGAATTCCCCCATCCGCAATAATTGGTTTACGGGCCGCTTTTGCACACCAACGAACGGCAGCCAACTGCCAACCACCGGTACCAAAACCGGTTTTGATTTTTGTGATACATACTTTTCCTGGTCCAATACCGACTTTGGTAGCATCAGCCCCCGCATTTTCTAATTCGCGAACAGCTTCCGGAGTCCCAACATTGCCGGCAATTACAAAAGTTGTAGGTACTTGTCTTTTGATGTGTTGAATCATATCGATAACAGAATTGGCATGCCCATGAGCGATATCAATAGTAATATAATCAGGAATCAGATTTTCTTTTGCCAATTCTTCCACGAAGGTATATTCTGACGCTTTTACCCCCACACTAATGGAAGAAATTAATCCCCGTTGCTTCATTTTTTTAATAAAAGGAATCCGTGCCGCTTCATCAAAACGGTGCATGATATAGAAATAGCCGTTTTCTGCTAAAAATTCTGCAATTTTATCATCGATGATTGTCTGCATATTAGCAGGAACCACCGGCATTTTAAAGGTGTGACCACCGAGTGTTACTTGTGTATCACATTCGGATCGACTATTGACGATACACTTATTAGGAATCAATTGGATATCTTCATAATCAAATACTTTCATGTCAAACATAAATAGAACATCCTTTCTGTATCCAAAAAACAATTTAATCATCGGCGTCTCTTAGCGCCCTATGTAATTTAGCGCAATTAATCGGGGAAATCAATGATTTATCGAAATGTTTTTTATAAAAAAGAAAAATCGTTCGTAAATCACGAACGATTTTCGTTTATTCTATTTAAATAGACTGAAATAGCAATCTGTTTTTATGGCAAAATATTGCCTGCTGCCAAATACACACTGTACCAATCTTCTCTGATCATTTCGATTTCAGAAACTTTGGCGATTTCTTCGATTCGATGCGGCGTCATCGTTCCGGCAATCACTTGCATATTGGCTGGATGGCGTAAAATCCAAGCAGAGGCAATTCCAGTTGGTGTCGTGTTGTATTTTTCTGCCATTTCCTGTAATTTTTGATTCAATTCTGGGAATTTTTCGTTATCAATAAAAACGCCATCAAAGAAACCGTATTGATAAGGAGACCAGGCTTGGATCGTCATATCATGCAAGCGGGAATATTCTAAAATACCGCCATCGTGATCAAAACTGCCAGCATCCGTCATATTGACGTGCAATCCACGATCAATCATTTCTGAATGCTTAATTCCAAATTGTAATTGGTTTGCAAGCAATGGTTGCCGAACATATTTTTTCAACAAATCAATTTGTCCGGGATTTTGATTGCTGACACCAAAATATTTCACCTTGCCATCTGCTGCTAGTTGATCGAATGCTGCTGCTACTTCCTCAGGTTCAAACAACGTATCTGGACGGTGAAGCAATAACGCATCCACATAATCAACTCTCAATCGAGTCAGACTGCCCTCCACTGCTTCAATGATGTGTTTTTTCGAGAAATCATACATCACACCTGGAACAATGCCGCATTTTGTTTGAATAAATAAATCTTCGCGTTTGTAGTTGGTTTTTGCTAAAGCATCCGCAAAAATCGACTCACAACTTCCTTGCCCATAAATATCTGCATGGTCAAAGAAAGTAATCCCATTTTCAACTGCTGTTTCAATCACTTTTACCGGATCTTTTGCATTGTTGATCCGCATACAACCCAGAATCACGCTGGAAACTGCTAAATCTTCTGAACCAAACTTTACCTTTTTCATAAAAAATTCCTCCTTATTAACATTATGAGTTAAAATTTCTGTCAAAACTTTAACCTATTTTCATGCCGTATTCCCATCCACGAATGAGACCCGCCAAAGAATCGGCATATGTTGCTTTCATGTCAAATTGTACCACAACCATTCATGAAAAGGCTTCATTTTCTATGATAAATTTTGAAGATTAGCTTCCTGCTTTTTCTCCAATATCGTGGCGATAAAACATTTTGGACAGAGGTAATTCATCTAGCGTCTGATACACTTGCCTTTTTGCTTCATCCAAAGTACTGCCGGTCGCTTCTACCAAGAAAACCCTGCCTCCATTTGCCTGTAAGGTTCCGTTTTCTGATTCTGCAACCCCGGCATAAGACACACGAACTTTCGATGAAAGAATGGATGGAATCGGCATTCCCTGTTGGTATTTTTCTGGATAGCCTTCTGCGGCGACAACAACCCCAAGGGAAGCCTGTGGTGACCATGTAATTGTTGGTACTTTATCATTCAGCAAATCATCAATGATTTGAAACAAGCTTGAAGATAGTCGTGGTAAAACGACTTGTGTTTCCGGGTCACCAAACCGGGCATTAAATTCAATCACTTTGGGGCCTTTTTCTGTAGCAATCAAACCCGCATACAAAATTCCTTGAAAGGGAATGTTTTTTTCAATCATCCCTATGGCAGCCGGTTTCAAAACTTTTTCTACTGCTTCGGCTACCAACGCATCCGAAATTTGCGGAACTGGAGAATACGCCCCCATTCCACCAGTGTTGGGGCCATGATCACCATCGTACGCCCGCTTATGGTCTTGTGCGATGACCATTGGATAAACTTCGCTGCCTTTAACAAATGCCATTAATGAAAATTCCTCACCATCAAGAAATTCTTCGATTACGACCTTTGCTCCACTTTTGCCAAATTTATGGCGTGCCAGCATATCTTCTAACGCATGGATCGCTTGGGGCAATGTTTCTGCCACTACTACCCCTTTTCCTGCCGCTAATCCGTCTGCTTTGATAACAATCGGTACCCCTTGCTCTTTCACATATTCCACAGCAGGAGCAAGTTCTATAAAGGTTTGAAACGCCGCCGTTGGAATGCCATTGTCTTGCATCAATTTTTTCGCAAAATCCTTCGATCCTTCAATCTCGGCTGCTGCTTTAGTAGGGCCAAAAATTTTACAACCTGCCTGTTGGAAATCATCAACAATGCCATTCAATAAAGGAATTTCTGGTCCTACGAAAGTCCAAGCAATATTTTCTTTTTTAACAAAATCGATCAATGCCTCATGGTCGTCTTCTGGAATATCCACTAAACAAATCCCGTCTTTGGTCATTCCCGGATTTCCTTTAGCACAATAAACCGCAGTGACCTGTTTTTCTGCCAATAATTTTCTCGCAATGGCATGTTCTCTCCCACCGCTGCCGATTACTAATATTTTCATGGCTTCCTCCTAGAAACTTAGGTTAATGTCTAAAATGACGTACACCGGTAAAAATCATGGCAATATCGTATTTATTTGCCATGTCAATGGATTCTTGATCCTTGATGCTGCCACCAGGTTGAATGATTGCCCGGATTCCATGCTGGGCTGCAAATTCCACACTGTCACTCATTGGAAAAAATGCATCACTTGCCACTACAGCATCGGTTAACTTATTGTTTTCTTCTGCCTGCTGGATTGCAATTTTCATCGAACCTACTCGATTCATTTGACCAGCACCGATTCCCACAGTTTGGTATTGGTTTGCAAGAAGAATCGCATTTGATTTCACATGCTTGACTGCTTTCCAAGCAAATTGCAACGCTTGTTTTTCTGCTTCGGTTGGTTGCCGTTTCGTGACCACTTGCCACTGGCTTTCATCCTCTTGAAGAATATCTTGTTCTTGAATCAACACACCACCTAAAACCGAAACCATTTCTGTTTCTTTCGTTGCTGTTGAATCAAAATCGACTGTCATTAATCGCAAATTTTTCTTGCTAGCTAACACCTCAAAAGCTTCCGGCGTAAACGAGGGTGCCAGAATGATTTCTAAAAATAAACGATGCATTTTTTCAGCGATTGATAAATCAACTTCCCGATTCAACACCACTACTCCACCAAAAATCGAAATCGGATCAGCTTCATAGGCAAAATCATAGGCTTCCTCAATCGTTGCTCCTCTACCAATGCCACAAGGATTCATGTGCTTCAAAGCAACAACTGTCGGTTCAGAAAATTCTCTGGCAATCCGCAAAGCAGCATCAGCATCCTTGATATTATTGTAAGATAATTCTTTCCCATGCAACTGTGTTCCACTAGCAATGGAATAGGCAACCGGCAATGCTGATTGATAAAACGTTGCTCTTTGGTGACTATTTTCCCCATAACGCAATGACTGTTTCAACTCATAAGTGACAGTTACTTTTTCAGGAGTTTCTTTTTCAAACTTCTCTGTCAAAAACTCTGCAATCAATGCATCATAGGCAGCCGTGTGACGAAAAACTTTTGCAGCAAGCCGTTGTCTCGTAGTAAGAGTTACGCCCTCCTCAGCTAACTCCTGTAATACAACGGAATAATCGGCTGGATCAACGAGTACGGTAACTGAAGCATGGTTTTTTGCCGCTGAACGCAACATGCTAGGACCACCGATATCAATTTGTTCAATTGCCTCAGCAACGGTGACATCCGGCTGCTGAATCGTTTCTTTAAAGGGATAAAGATTGACTACAACTAAATCAATTGGCGAAATCTGATGGGCTTCCATTGCCGCAAGATGCGCTGATAAATCTCGCCGCGCCAACAATCCGCCATGAATTGCCGGATGGAGTGTTTTTACCCGTCCGTCCATCATCTCCGGGAAACCGGTGACTGACTCAATCGTAATCGTCTCGATATTTGCGTCAGCTAAAACTTTTTGCGTCCCTCCGGTGGAGATGATTTCAAATCCGGCTGCCAATAACCCTTTTGCCAATTCAAGAATGCCTGTTTTATCCGATACGCTAATCAATGCTCGTTTCATTTCTTGCTTCCTCCTGTTTGAATAGTTCTGCAATCGTTTTGGGATACAACTGATGTTCCACCCGATGAATTTTTTCTGTCAAAATTTCGAGAGTATCCTCCGGTAAGATCGATACACCTTTTTGTGCAACAATTGGTCCAGTATCAACGCCATCATCCACAAAATGAACGGTGACTCCGGTCATTTTCACTCCGTATGAAAAAGCGTCTTCGATTCCGTGAAGTCCCGGAAATGCCGGCAACAAAGAAGGATGAATATTAATAATCCGGTTAGGAAAAGCCTGTAATAATTTTTTACCGATAATTCGTAGATAACCGGCCAAAATCAAGTAATCAATCCGGTGGTCCGCAAATAAATCAAAAAGGGCTTCTTCATAGCAGTCTTTTGAAGGAAAATCTTTTGGCGAAAAAGTGAATGCTGGAATTCCATGCATTTCAGCCCGTTTCATTGCGTAGGACTCTTTTTTATCTGAAAAAAGCAAAACAAGTTCTCCGGGAATCTCTCGTCGTTGATAACTTTTCACAATTGCCTCAAAGTTACTGCCATTTCCTGATGCCAACACAGCGACCCTCATTCTGTTGATCCTTTCACCACTACTGCGTCCTTTTTCTTAGGAACAACTTTTCCGATGACAAAACTTTCTTCCCCTGATTTCAGCAAGGACGCTTGAACTTTCGCAAGGTTTTCTGGCGTAACAGCTAAAACCATTCCGATACCCATATTAAAAATTTCATACATTTCCGCTTCTGACAATTCACCGTATTTTTTTAGGACATGAAAAATCGGTAATACCGGCCAAGTTCCTTTTTCCATTTCAGCCGATAAATTTTCCGGCAGCATTCGAGGAATATTTTCAACAAAACCTCCCCCAGTAATATGGGCGACACCGGCAACCAGTTGTTCTTTAATTAATGGCAATAACGCCTTCACATAAATTTTTGTTGGCGTCAATAAAACAGTCCCCAGTGATTCATTTCCTAATTCTGGTAACTGCTGGCTTCCTGAAAAATGATGGTCGTCAAAAAAGATTTTCCGAACCAGTGAATAGCCGTTGGAATGGATTCCTGATGAGGGTAGTCCAACTAAATAATCACCGGCTTGGATAGTTTCCCCAGTAATCAACTGACTTTTTTCAGCGATACCAACAGCAAAACCAGCCAAATCGTATTCTCCCTCACCGTACATTCCAGGCATTTCTGCTGTTTCACCGCCAATCAAAGCTGCGCCAGCCTGTAGACAGCCCTCAGCAACCCCCGCTACCACTTGTTCCAATCGAGCGGGCTGATTTTTTCCGGTAGCAATATAGTCTAGAAAATACAATGGTTCTGCTCCTTGTGCCACGATATCATTCACACACATGGCAACACAATCAATGCCAATCGTATCATGTTTACCTTCTTGAATGGCAACCAGCAATTTCGTTCCGACGCCATCCGTTCCAGAAACCAATACCGGTTCTTTCACAGAAAGTGCGGAAAGATCAAAACAACCGCCAAAGCCACCCAGACTTCCCATCACACCGAGTCTTTTTGTTTTTTCTACATGTTTTTTGATTCGTTCAACCACTTCATAGCCGGCTTCCACATCTACCCCAGCTTTCGCGTATGCGTTTGTCACGTAATCTCTCCTTTAAAAAAATGATGTCTGTTCTTTCAGCGATGCAAGATATTTTTCTTCATAATCGTACAACGGCGTTGGGTAATCCCCGTTAAAATAGGCCATACACAAGCCGGTATAAGGAGCATCAAAGTTCAAGCCGATGGCGTCAATCAAGCCCTGTTCACTTAAAAAGCTCAACGAATCTGCCCCAATACATTGCTGAATCTCAGTAATGGAATGATTGGCCGCAATCAATTCTTTGCGGGTTTGAATGTCGATTCCGTAAAAACAAGGATATTTCAATGGCGGAGAAGCAATTCGCACGTGAACTTCTTTTGCTCCAGCCTCTTTTAGCAGTTGCACGATTCGACGACTTGTGGTTCCTCTGACAATGGAATCATCTACCATGATTACCCTTTTTCCCTCAACGACTCCCCGTACAGCAGAAAGTTTCATGCGCACTCCTTGTTCTCGCAATTCCTGTGTAGGTTGAATAAACGTTCGGGCAATGTATTGATTTTTTACCAAACCAAGCTCATAGGGAATTCCCGACGCTTCTGCATAGCCGCTTGCTGCCGATAAAGAGGAATTGGGAACACCAATTACCATGTCAGCTTCCACTGGTGCTTCTTTTGCTAAACGTCTACCCATGTTTTTTCTAGCAGTATGAACATTGACACCCGCGATATTTGAATCCGGACGAGCAAAATAGATATACTCCATCGCACAGATTGCTGGTTGCGTTTCTGTTGTATAAGTGGTGATGTGAATACCTTGATCATTAATCGTCACGATTTCTCCTGGTTGGACATCCCGTACAAAGGACGCACCAATCACTTCTAATGCACAGGTTTCAGAAGCAACCACGTACGCACCATTTTTCATTTGACCAATTGCTAAAGGACGAAAGCCATTAGGATCTAACGCTGCGATCAGACAGTCTTCTTTTATTAAAAGATAAGCAAAACCGCCCTTCACTTGGTTTAGAGCTTCTTTCAGTTGTTCTAAAAAAGTGGTTTGCTTGCTGCGTCGAAGTAAATGCATCAATAATTCTGTATCTGAATTAGAATGGAAAATCGCACCGTTTGCTTCTAAATCAGTCCGCAAACTCCGTGCATTCGTCAGATTACCATTGTGGGCTAAACCAATTTGGCAATCATAAAATTTGAAAAGAAAAGGCTGGATGTTGTCTACACTACCATTTCCCGCAGTAGCATAGCGCACATGTCCGATGGCTCCTTCTCCCTCCAGGCAAGCCAGTTGTCGGTCATCTCTGAAAACTTCGGATAGCAGACCTAAGTCTCGATGCCCTTTCAGCTTGCCGTTTTTATTCGCAACAATTCCTGCGCCTTCTTGCCCACGATGTTGTAAACTGTGCAAACCAAAATATGTCACCCGAGCTGCATCGGCATGCCCCCACACACCAAAGATTCCGCACTCCTCATTTAAGCTTTTTACTTCATAAGACATGGAATGGCTTCCTCCCAGGCTTCTTTTGCCATTTTCGTTGGTAACTGAATTTTGTCGTCCCTTAATTGAACCTTCAAGATGGCGTCATCTGTCACAACACCGATTGCTGTTGCGAATGAACCGACCATTTTTTCAAAGGCTTGTTGTCTTTCTGGTTTTACTGAAAGAACGAAGCGAGATTGAGTTTCAGAAAATAACCATTCTTTAGGGAAAGTCAAGGTTACATCAATCCCAAATTCATTTGGAAAAGCAGCTTCTGCAAGTGCAACAGCTAGACCCCCCTCTGAACAATCGTGGGCACTTGCAATCAATCCTGCCTGAATAGCAGCTAAAAGAATTTCTTGATTTTTCTTTTCAACGGCTAAATCAAAGGCCATCAATTTCCCCTCAATTTTCCCGATTTGCAATTTTTGAATTTCTGACCCATTAAAATCAGCTTGTGTATCGCCAAGAACGTAAATCAAATCTCCAACTTTCTTAAATTCCTGCGTTGTAATGTCGGCTACATTTTCAATCAGTCCGACCATTCCGATTACAGGAGTTGGGTAAACACTGCGGCCATTTGTTTCATTGTATAAAGAAACATTCCCCGAAATCACTGGAGTTTCTAAAACTTCACAGGCTTTTGCAATACCATCGGCCGAAGTCCACAACTCCCAAAAGCCTTCTGGTTTATCTGGGGACCCGTAATTTAGGCAGTCAGTGATTGCTAATGGTTTTCCACCGCTGGCAACAATATTTCTAGCAGCTTCTGCTACAGCCATCTGTCCGCCGATTTCAGGATTCAAATAGAGATACCGACCATTGCAGTCGGTGGTCATCGCCAGCGCTTTATTTGTTCCACGAATTCGTAATACTGCACCATCACTTCCCGGTGCCACAACGGTATTAGTTAAAACTTGACTATCATACGTTTCATAAATTGATTTTTTTGATGCGATGGTTGGTTGACGAAGCAACTCTAAATAAGTAGCAGCCCCATCAGAAATTACTGGATAAAAATCGGGAATTTTTTGAAAAGCGCTGATACGGGCAGGTTCTTTTCGCTCCTTCTGATAAACCGGTGCATCCTCTGCTAAGGCATCAACTGGAAGATCAGCGACTAAATGCCCTTTATGGTAAAGACGATACATACCGTCATCAGTTACTTCACCAATCGATACCGCCTCTAAATCGTACTTGCGAAATAAGGCAACGACTTCTTCTTCATGTCCTTGTTTGACACAAATCAACATACGTTCTTGCGATTCAGAGAGCATCATTTCATATGGTGTCATTTCGCTTTCCCGTTGAGGAACATCATCTAAAAATAGTTTTAACCCGGAACCAGCTTTCGATGCCATTTCAGAACTAGATGAAACCAATCCTGCTGCTCCCATGTCTTGAATTCCCACTAAAATATCCGCATGATCTAAAATCAATTCCAAACAGGCTTCCAGCAATAGTTTTTCCATGAAGGGGTCACCGACTTGAACGGCAGAACGTTGCTGTTCTTCCCCTTCAACAAATTCTTCCGAAGCAAATGTCGCACCATGAATCCCATCACGACCAGTTTTTGCCCCGACGTACATAATAGTATTTCCAACACCTTTTGCCTGACCCTTTTGAATATCTTTGTGCTCAATCAATCCAACACACATGGCATTGACCAGCGGATTGCCTTCATAGCAAGAATCAAAACTGATTTCGCCGCCAACTGTCGGAATACCGATACAATTGCCATACCCACTGATTCCGGCAACGATTTCTTCCAATAAATACTTTGTTCGTGAGTTGGTCAATTCACCAAACCGCAAAGAATCCAAAATAGCGATTGGTCGGGCCCCCATGCTGAAAATATCCCGAATAATCCCGCCAACACCTGTTGCCGCCCCTTCGTATGGTTCAACAGCAGATGGATGATTATGACTTTCCGCTTTAAAAACAACTGCCTGACCATCACCGATATCAACGATGCCTGCACCTTCTCCAGGACCTTGCAATACTTGTGGACCATCCGTGGGAAATTTTCTCAAAACTGGTTTGGAGTTTTTGTAGGAACAATGCTCACTCCACATGACAGAAAATAAACCAGTTTCTGTGTAATTTGGTAAACGACCCAAAATTTTCTCAATCAACTGGTATTCTTCTTCCGACAATCCCCAGTTGAGATAGGTCTTTTCTTCTTTGATCCATTCAGGTGTTGGTTCAGTCATAGTTATCATTGATTCATCGGCACCTTTCCAAAGTTTTTAATAATTGAAGCAAAGAACTTTTTGCCATCCTCAGAACCTAAAAGGTCCTCCACGGCTCGTTCAGGGTGAGGCATCATACCCAAAACATTCCCCGCCTCATTACAAATTCCGGCAATATTTGCTACGCTGCCGTTGATGTTTTCATTTTTGTAAGTAAAGACGATTTGATTGTTGTCTTGTAATTGTTGCAAGGTTTCCGCATCACAATAGTAATTGCCTTCCCCATGGGCTACTGGCAAATGAATCTCTGTTTTCTCTTCATATTCTGAAGTAAATGGTGTATTGGGATTCACTTCTAAAGAAACGGTCTTGCAAATAAAATGTAAGGAATCATTTTTTCGTAAAGCGCCTGGTAAAAGTCCAGCTTCTGTCAACAATTGAAACCCATTGCAAGTACCAAAGACCGGTTTTCCTTCTTCAGCAAAACGAATAACTTCCTGCATAATCGGTGCAAACCGGGCAATGGCGCCACAGCGTAAATAATCACCATAAGAAAATCCTCCCGGCAGCAACACACCATCAAAGCCAACCAGTGATTCGGCATCATGACGAACATAAGCAGCTTCCTGTCCCATGATGTCTTGTACCGCCCAGAGAAGATCCTTGTCGCAATTTGAACCGGGAAAAACAATGACTGCAAATCTCATTTTACTTTTCCTCCAACGTGATGATTTCAAACCGATAGCTTTCCATCGTGACATTTGCTAATAATTTATCGCAGATTTCTTCAATAGCGATTTCCACAGGGCGATTGGACGAAGCGACTTTGATTTCAAAATATTTCCCCATTCGTATTTCGGTAATTTCTTCGTACCCCAAACGATGAACGGCTCCTTTTACGGCTTCTCCTTGAGGATCCAAAACGGAATCTTTGTAAGTAACATAGACTTTCACTAAATACATGGTGACACTCCTTCACTGAATTTTTCTAAACGATTTAATACTTCTTGATAAACTGGAACCAAATCTCCTAATTCTCGACGATAGATATCTTTATCTAAATGATTTTGTGTTTGCAAATCCCAAAGACGACAGGTATCCGGGGTGATTTCATCTGCCAATAAAATCTTTCCGTTTGCTGTTCGACCGACTTCAATTTTAAAATCAATCAATTGAATATTGATCTCAGAAAATAATTTTTGCAATGCATGATTTAATTTCTGTGCCAAATGTTTAATATCATTGATTTCTTTTCCGGTTGCCAATTTCAGTAACCGAACATGCTCGTCATTGATAAACGGATCATCCAACCCATCATTCTTGTAATAAAACTCAACGATTGGAAAATCTAAAGGTGTTCCTTCTGAAAGGGCAAATCGTTTGGTGAAACTTCCTGCAGCATAATTACGAACGACAATTTCAAGTGGAATAATCTCGACTTTTTTCACTAATTGTTCGGTTTTAGATAAATTGCCAACAAAATGCGAAGGAATTCCTTCCTCCTTCAGCCATTGAAAAACCAAACCCGTAATCTGATTGTTCAAGGTTCCTTTTCCCACGACGATGTCTTTTTTTGCCCCATTCAATGCAGTTGCCTGATCTAAGTATTCTACCCATAAAACATCTGGTTGATCCGTGTAGAAAAGCTTTTTCGCCTTTCCTTCATAAACTAAACTCGCTTTTTCCATTCCTACGCCTCTTTTGTTTATATTTTCGCACACGATGCAGTTAATCGTTCGTGTTTGACTCGTGATTATTTTAACAACTTAGCAAAAGGTGGTCAATGTTACTGTGAATATTAATTATTATTTTATTAAAATCGTTCGTCTTTTGCGTAATTTACTTGTTAGATTTCTTCGTTATTATTTATTTTTTTGATAAAACGTTTACAAATAAGGATTGAAATGCTATAGTGAGAGTGTAATTTCAGGGTAAGTTTTTGAGGAGGATGTTTCATGGATTGTCAACGAAGTAACGTTGAGTATTTTTTGGCCACATTGTCAGTAGAAGATAAACTTCAATTATTCAATGATTTGCTCGCGGTCGATGAAGTCTACCATCTGAATAAAGACACATCGTTTTATACCTTTCGTAAATTAAAGCGGGCTTCTCAGCGACATTGCGAATGCCGCAAACGTACAATTCAATTCAAAAATCAAAAAAATGATGAACTCGTTATTCATCAAATTCACGAGCAACATATTTTCAAAAATCACTATCGCTTCCAAGTTTTTTATAATTTGGAAGAACAAAATTTTTCTTTCATTGAATTACTTTTAGAGGCATTGCGGGAAGAGCGAGTTTCTCAGTACACACATCAGCGGGTCGCTCTTGCATAATCTACTTATAAAATAACGTTGCTGAAATCCATTTTCTTATGGATTTCTTTTTTATTTCTTATCAACTTTACGAACTTTTCCCTTATCATAGATACCATACCAACTTGGAGGTCAATTATGGAAAAAAAGACACGTTCTGAACAAAAAAGAAAGAAAAACCTGCTGCCCCTGTTGATAGTCCTTCTTCTCCTTGTGCTTGGTGGCGGTGGCTTTATTGCTTATCAGGCATTTACTAAAAATCAAACAATGACAGCCAGTAAAAAACTAGTAAATAAGTACCTAACCACTCTCAAAAAACAAGATTTTGATACTTTGCCTTCACTTTTGACAAAAGATACCACTAAACGAAATGATTTTTCTACAAAAGAAATCGTTGAGAAATACCAAGCGATTTATCCCGGAATTGGTGCCGACAATCTCGTCGCAAAAAAAATCAAAGTCAACGAAAAAAGCGCTGATACCTATACATTTTCCTATTCCTTAACTATGACTACCTCTTTAGGTGAGTTAAAAGACTTGAATTATCAAGGGATAATCGATATCAGTGAAAAAGAACCAAAACTGGAATGGAGTCCGAGTTTGATTTTTCCGGGAATGTCTGGAAAAGATAAAATAAACGTCTCGGTTACTGATGCCACGCGCGGCGAAATCGTCGATCGAAACAACCAACCCCTAGCTGTCAATGCCACGTTAAAGCAATTAGGTGTTGTTCCCAATCAGTTAGGTGAAGGAACCGAGAAAGAAAAAAACATTCAAGCTATCGCAGATAAGTTTTCCCTTGAAAGTGACACAATTACTCAGGCGATCGAACAAGCCTGGGTCCAACCAGATTACTTCGTCCCTCTTAAAATTATCGATGGTGCAACAGATGATTTACCAACCGGTGCCAGCATTCAAGAAACCACCGGGCGAAATTACCCACTAGGCGAAGCGGCTGCCCAATTGATTGGGTATTTAGGCACGGTCACAGCAGAAGACATTGAAAAAAATCCAGAGTTAAGCAGTTCTGGAGAAATTGGCCGCTCAGGACTGGAAGCAGCTTACGATCAAGAGCTACGGGGCCAAAACGGTGGAAAGATTGCAATTACCAAAGAGGACGGTACAGAAAAAGACATTCTATTGGAACAAACTAAAAAAGATGGGGAAACCATTCAGCTCACCATCGATGCCGATCTCCAAAAAACAGCATTCCAAGCACTAGACAATAAAGCCGGTTCGACAGTCATCACACAACCAAAAACAGGTGATTTATTAGCTACGGTCAGTTCTCCAAGCTTTGATCCAAACAAAATGACGCACGGTATTTCGCAATCAGAATACGATGCCTATGAAAAAAATACAGCAAAACCCTTTTTATCTCGTTTTGCTACCAGGTATGCACCGGGGTCTACTTTCAAAACGATTACTGCCGGAATCGGCTTAGAAAACGGCACGATTGATCCGCAAAAAACAGTAGCAATCGATGGGTTAAAATGGCAAAAAGATCATTCGTGGGGAGACTATCAGGTAACGAGAGTCTCTGATGTCCCACAAGTCGATTTAGAAACCGCATTAGTGTATTCTGACAATATTTATATGGCACAGCAAACGCTAGCAATGGGTGAAACAAAATTTCGAGCTGGTTTAGATAAATTTATTTTCGGCGAAGAATTGGATCTGCCGATTGCCATGGAAACGCCGCAAATTTCTAATGAAAAATCGTTTGATTCAGAAATTCTTTTAGCAGATACAGGGTATGGCCAAGGGCAACTATTGATCACACCTATCCAGCAAGCTGCGATGTATTCCGTTTTTGCAAATCAGGGAACTTTGGTTTATCCTCGTCTTCTACTGAATGCAGAATCAAAAACGAAGGAATCTCTTTCTAAGGATGCCGTCGCTACAATCGTCACCGATTTACAGGCGGTAGTAAATGATCCAAATGGGACAGCTCACAGTCTTGCTTCCCTTGGTTTCCCTCTTGCTGCCAAAACTGGAACAGCAGAAATCAAAGAAAAACAAGACGAAAAAGGACAGGAAAATAGTTTCTTACTAGCCTTTGATGCAGAAAACAGCAATTACTTGATGGTTTCTATGCTTGAAGACCGACAAGAAAATGAATCTGCAACGGCTCTTGCAGCCGATGTTTTAACACAACTGGCTAATCAAGAGTAAAAAACAGCCCGAACAATCAAGAAGTCCTCCTCACGAAAACGTGACTGGAATATTCTCAATTGTTCGGGCTGTTTTAGGTTTATCTTTAAATCATGGTCTGCTAATCCAAACCTACTCGTTCAAAAATGGTAGCAACATTTCTCAAATGGTAGTGATAATCAAAGGCGTCGTCTAAATCTTCTTTGCTTAGAATCGAAGTGACAGCTTCATCTTCTTCTAAAAGCGGACGAAAAGCCGTTTGATGATCCCACGCATAGGCCGTTTTAGGTTGTACCAAATCATAGGCTTCTTCTCGAGTCATGCCATTGTCAATCAATTTCAGCATTACTCGCTGGCTATAAATCAATCCAAAAGTTGCATCCATATTTCGTTTCATATTTTCTGGAAAAACCGTCAGATTTTTTACGATATTTCCAAAGCGTTGCAGCATATAATCCAGTAAAATCGTAGTATCCGGTAAAATAATCCGCTCAGCAGAAGAATGGGAAATATCCCGTTCATGCCATAATGGGACATCTTCATAAGCCGTCAGCATATGCCCGCGAATGACCCGTGCAAGCCCGCTCATGTTTTCTGAGCCGATTGGATTTCGTTTGTGAGGCATCGCGGAGGAACCCTTTTGACCTTTTGCAAAAAATTCTTCCACTTCCCGAGTTTCTGATTTTTGCAGTCCGCGGATTTCGGTCGCAAAACGCTCAATACTCGTAGCAATCAAAGACATTGCAGCAAAATATTCCGCATGAAGATCCCGTGGTAAAATTTGGGTTGAAACTTCCTGTGGTCGAATACCCAAATGTTCACACACATAATTTTCGATAAATGGCGGAATATTAGCGAAAGTTCCGACTGCACCGGAAATTTTCCCGGCTTCGACTCCCTTAGCCGCATGTTCAAAACGTTCGATATTGCGTTTCATTTCTGAGTACCAAGTTGCTAATTTCAACCCAAATGTTGTTGGCTCTGCATGTACACCATGAGTCCGACCCATCATCACAGTATATTTATGTTCTTTCGCTTTTTCAGCAATAATCGCAGTAAACCGTTGCAGATCTGCTCTCAATAGATCATTGGCTTGTTTAATTAAATAGCCATAAGCTGTATCCACAACATCGGTACTAGTCAATCCGTAGTGAACCCATTTTCGTTCTTCACCCAAAGACTCTGAGACAGCGCGAGTAAATGCGACCACATCATGGCGAGTCTCCTGTTCAATTTCTGCGATTCGCTGCGGGTCGAAAGAAGCTTTTTCGCGAATCTTTTTGACGTCCTCTTTAGGAATTTCTCCTAATTCCGCCCAAGCTTCATCGGCTAAAATTTCTACTTCCAACCATGCTTGAAAACGATTCTCTTCCGTCCAAATTTTCCCCAATTCGGGTCTTGTATATCGTTCTAACATCAACCTGCTCCTTTTTAGTCCCAAATATTGGTTTGATAAATTTCTTCTAGCGTTTGATAAATATCTGTCGTGGGAATCGTTATATGTCCCATTTTTCGACCAGTCTTTGCTTCATTTTTTCCGTAATAATGAAATTGCCAATCTGGTTTCATTGCAATCAAATCATAGGTATCCGTTAATTCTTCTCCTAACACATTGATCATCACCGCATCCGTCAACAAACGTGCTTCTCCCAATGGCCAACCGCAAATTCCACGGATATGGGCGTCAAATTGGCTGAGGTTGCACGCCTCAATAGAATAATGTCCCGAATTATGAGGACGAGGAGCAAGTTCATTTACATACAAGCCGCCAGACTTCGTCAAAAACATTTCAATTGCCAATACACCACGAAGATCCAATGCTTGCGCTACAACTTTGGCGATTCGTTGGGCTTCTTCTGCAACTTCCGGCTGAATACGCGCCGGAGCAATGGTTTCATGTAGAATATTGTTTCGATGGATATTTTCTACTACCGGAAATGTGGTGAATTGTCCATTGCCATTACCTGCAATCATAACCGACAGTTCTTTTTCAAATGGAATCCACGCTTCTAATTCACAGGTTCCTTCTCTTAATAAATTCATTGATGGGGCCAAATCGGCTGTACTATAAAGAACGTATTGCCCTTTGCCATCATATCCTCCCCGAGTTGTTTTTAGCACACAGGGATAGCCAATACTGTCGATTGCATCTTGGATATCTGTGGGACTAATAATCGTTGCATAAGGGGCAATAACAATATTATTTGACTCCAAAAAAGATTTTTCCAATAATCGGTCTTGAGTGATTGCTAAAAGATCCGTTCCTTGGGGGACATAGGCTAATGGCAAAATGGCATTTAACGCATCCACACTGACATTTTCAAATTCATAGGTGATGACATCACAGCGTCTTGCTAATTCCTCCAACGCAAATACATCCTCATAGGAAGCAACGATATGCCAATCAGCGACTTGTGCTGTTGGACAATCTTCTGTGGGATCTAAAACCCCCACCCGAAATCCCATTTTTTTTGCGCTTAGGGTCATCATGCGCCCTAATTGTCCTCCGCCAACGATTCCAATCGTGGCACCAGGCATAAGCGGCTTAACCAAGTTGATCACTACTTTCCATTACAGATTCACGCATTTCTTTGCGCAATGTTGCCAGCTTTTCAGCTACTTCTAAATCATACATGGAAAGCATTTGCGCCGCAAGTAGTCCAGCGTTGATTGCACCAGCTTTTCCGATGGCAGTGGTTGCAACGGGAACACCGGCAGGCATTTGAACAATGGATAATAAAGAATCCAAACCATTTAATGTTCGTGATTGGACTGGAACGCCAATTACAGGCAGCGTTGTTTTTGCTGCGACCATCCCCGGTAGATGAGCTGCCCCTCCTGCACCAGCAATAATTACTTTGATGCCTCGTTGGCGGGCTTCTTCTGAAAAACGAAACATTTCATCTGGTGTGCGATGGGCGGAAACAACTTTTTTTTCAAATGGAATCTCTAAAAGTTCCAGTTGTTCACAGGCATGTTGCATTGTTTCCCAATCGGAGGTACTTCCCATAATAACAGATACTAAAGATTGCATATTGTCCCTTCTCCTTCTTTAGACTTCTCATTTATTGTATCGGGGTATCTACTGTCTGTCAAAATAAAATCGAATAATATCTAAATAATATTGATAATCGTTCGGATTATTAATAAAATAAAAAAACAGAACGAAAACTTTTCCGTTCTGCATTAAAAACTTATACACCTTCGATTTCTTTCAATGATTCTTCAACAGGTTCCTCTGTTTTTAGACCATTGAAAAGCAAGTTCAGAAGAATTGCTGTCAAACTACTCATGACAATGCCGTTACCAGTAAACATTTGAACCGTTTCTGGCAGCTCACTGAATAATTGCGGCATCATGTTGAAACCCAAACCAAAACCTAAGGACACTGCAATAATCAGTAAATTTTTATCATTGGCAAAATCAACCTTCGACAGCATACGCATTCCCTGAACGGCTACCATACCAAACATCACCAGCATGCCGCCGCCTAAAACTGCTTCAGGGATAATTTGAGCAAGAGCACCGATTTTTGGAAACAGTCCTAAAACAATCAAGAAAAACGCCGAGAAATAAATTGGCTTTTTCGTTTTGATTCCCGAAAGTTGAACCAAACCGACATTTTGTGAAAAACCGGTATAAGGAAATGTATTAAAAATTCCACCTAGAATCACTGCCAACCCTTCAGCGCGGTATCCCCGTTTTAAATCATCCTCTTTGATGCTTTTGCCAGTGATATCTCCAAGCGCAAAGTAAACACCTGTCGACTCCACCATGCTCACGATTGAAATAATAATCATTAGTAAAATCGACCAGATATCAAATGTCGGTTTACCAAAATAGAAAGGTTGCGGAATATGAAAAATCGGTGCATGTCCGATGGCTGAAAAGTCAACCAGACCCATTATGTACGCAAGCAATGTTCCACCAACCAGACCAATCAAGACAGAAATCGAACGAAGAAACCCTTTGGCAAAAATCTGGATACCAATAATCAATACGATCGTCACAAAAGCCAATAACAAATTATTGCGAGAACCAAACGTTTCTGCAGTTGCATCCCCGCCCCCCATTTTAGTGATGGCAACCGGAATCAATGTCAATCCAATAACGGTAATCACGGTTCCTGTAACTAATGGTGGGAAGAGCTTCTTTATTTTTGAAAAAAATCCAGCAATCAAAACAACAAAAATTCCTGAAGCGATGATCGAGCCGTAAATCGCTCCAACACCTGCTTTGGTACCAATCAAAATCAATGGTGCAACAGCTTGAATCGCACAGCCCAACACGACGGGCAAACCAATACCGAAAAACTTCGTCACCGTCAATTGCAACAAAGTAGCTATACCGCACATAAAAATATCAATGGAAATCAGATAGGTCATTTGTGATTCATTAAATCCCAATCCTGTGCCGATCAACAATGGTACGGCAACTGCTCCGGCATACATCGCCAATAAATGCTGTAATCCCAATACTGCTGCTTTTGTTTGTGTTTGTTTCAATTAAGCATCCTCCTTGATAAATTCCACCTTTCCTTCTGATAATGAAGCAATTCTTGCTAGAGAAACAACAGTTAAACCCATTTCCTCTAAAAGTTTGCGTCCATCTTGGAAGGATTTTTCAATGACAATGCCAATTCCTTCAACTTTTGCACCGGCTTGTTGGCATAATTCAATCAATCCCTTTGCCGCCTGACCATTTGCAAGAAAGTCGTCAATAATCAAAACATTGTCCTTATCTGATAAAAATTTTCTTGAAATCGAAATCGTGCTGGTCACTTGTTTGGTAAAAGAGTACACAGAAGAAGTCAACAGCTCTTCATCCATCGTTAAACTTTTAGATTTGCGGGCGAAAACCATCGGTACCTTCAACGCTTGTGCTGCATAAAGCGCAGGAGCAATCCCAGAAGCCTCAATGGTGACAACTTTTGTAATCCCAGCTTCACTAAAAACTTCAGCAAAACGGTGTCCGATTTTTTCCATTAGTTCGGGATCAACCTGATGGGTCACGAAGCTGTCCACTTTCAATACGCCTTCTCCCAATACCCGGCCATCTTTTTCAATTCGTTCTATAAGTTCTCTCATTTTTTTCGCTCCTTCTTTTTAAATACAGAAAAACACCTTTTTTGCGGGTAAGCAAAAAAGGTGCTAAATGCACTTTTTTTACTTATAGTCCGATATTTCCGGTATCGGGTAGAGACTGTCGACCAATTACGACGATATATAAGTTAAATTTTTATCTAAATATAGGCTAAAGTATGCCTGTCTACAATTAAAAACGCAAGGGATGAAAACCTTTTCTAGATAAAAAAATCCTAATCTTTAAAAAAGTTTTCTCTTATTCGTTGTCGTTTTTTTCCAAATCTCGATAATGTTCCATTTTTCGGCTGAATAGTTCGCCATTTGACGGTGGTGTATAAGTGATTGCATTAGCCCCCGCTTGAATCGTCTCTAAAATACTTTCTGCCGTAGGACCACCAGTGGCAATGATTGGTAATTCTGGATAATGTTTCCGAAAATGTCGGACTGTTTCGGCAGTTTCTTTTCCAGCACTAATATTGATGACCTTAATTCCTACCGCAATTTTTTCATCAATGGGCGTATATTTTGACGTGACTGTACTAATCACCGGAATATCTACAATTTGACAAACTTGTTCTACTGTTTCCACTGGTGTAGGTGCATTCAAAACGACACCAATCGATCCTTGGGCTTCAGCAAACATACTCATATATTGAGAACGCTGCCCCTGAGTTAGTCCACCACCAACACCAGAAAAAACCGGTATATCAGCCGCTTCGATAATGCTCTTCGTGATTGCCGGATGAGGAGTGAAGGGATACACCGCAATTACAGCATCGGCATTCGTATTGCGGATAATCGCAATATCTGTTGTAAAAATAATCGAACGAATTTTCTTGCCAAAAAAATGAATTCCGCTGGCTTTGCGAATCACATCAGGAACTCTGACGATGTCCTTGCGCAGTTCGGTGGTAATATTTGGAACAAATTGCTCAGTCATAGTGCCACTCCCTTTCTCCTACTGGTCGTACGTGTTCAACTGATATTCTTCAATGACACTTATGATTTTATCAGCATATGTTGGATCTGTCGCATATCCTGCTTCCTGCAAGGCTTGCGCCGCTTCTTTGTAATCTTTCGCCGCTAAAACCGGCTCATATTTTTTAGGATCCCAATCCACGCCATTAACAAAAAGCATCGTATGATCATCCATGGATTCCTCCCAAGAAGAATAGACCTTGAATTCCCCTTTAATGGTAATCCACTGCTCATTAACAAATTCTTTCGTTTCCAATTTGACCTTTTTTTGATCTCCAAATGCCTTGATACCAAATAAATTTTTGTACTTGCTTGCCAAAGTGCTTTCACCAAAATTCGATTCCAAGCCCGCCTGTCCTAAAATAATACTCGGTAAAATGCCATACCCTTTTTGCAGTTCTTGCGCATGTGGGGCCAGTGTGTCGATAAAAGTTTGGCGGTCCATTTCTTCCGGCTGATCTATCAACTGCTGCAATGGTTGCAACGGACTGCTTAAGCTCTTCACTGAAAAAACAAATGCCAGTCCAATGAGCAGAAAACCCGCTAAAATAGCAGGTAAGCGTACTTTCTGTTTCTTTCTTGATTTGTATTTTCTTACTGCCATTTTCCCCCTACTTTTCCGTTAATTCTCGAATAAATTCTTCGAAAGTTATATGGTGTGCCTCAATATATTCCGCACTTTCTTCTCCCACATATCGTAAATGCCATGGTTCATAAGTAATTTTGGTGATTGCTTCCTTACCATCAGGATAACGCACGATAAATCCAAATCTCCTTGCATTTTCCTGTAACCATTTCGCACCGGTGTGTTCACTGTAACTTTCGTCCAAAATCATGCTGGGATTACTTGCCAACCACTCTTGATCTACTACATCGATGGCCAAACCAGTGTGATGCTCACTGTATCCCGGCTCCGTCATTGTCTGCATTGCTCTTTTTTTCGCTGCCTCTTCAGATAAATTTTCTCGACTCATCAATTGTGCTACTCGGGTATTGAAAACCGAAGTCTGATCACTGACAGAGCGAAAAGCTGAAATCAGTTTTAACTGAATACCGGCTTTTTTTGCCGCCGCTACCAGTTCTTCATAGGGTTGCTGGATGCGCCGATCAATCTGTTGTCCGCCATCGACAGTTACTAATTGATTGGCAGAAACTTCTTTGCTGATTTTATGCTCTGGACTGACTAAAACCAATTGCCAATCTGTAGGTGAAACGTCTGGCAAGGCCTCCGCTGAACTTTCTGTTGTCTGTTTTGCGGGAGTTGTTTCTGAAGTCGTTTGCGATACCTTTGCTTTCGGCGCTGGGGCATCATGACTCATGAAAAGAGCGGTCGCTCCCACGATTCCCGCAATGAATAGTATAGTTATTCCTACTTTTTTAATAATAAAAATCCTCTCACTTTTGTTTCTGTTACTCCTCACTCATGTAGGTGTCTTCAAGATTTTGATTGACCCAGTCCAATAATGCGACTTTCTCGTTTTCAATCTGCTGTTGAATAACTGCAGGCAGACGGAAATTCAATATGTCATCAAAACCCCACTCATCATACGTGAGGGTCACCTTTAAATCAAGATAGTGCTGGTTTTTGTTTTCTTCACTATGGGGAATCATCTCCGCAGAAGCCAACTCTGACTGCAACCACTTTTGAGCAATTTTTGTTTTCATTTTTTTGTATTCACTAATGGCGCTGTTTCTTTTTTCAGGAAAAATAATGGTTTGCCGTAAAATCTTTTGTAGCAGCATCCATTCGTAATCACTGAAAAGATTCTTTATTTTCTGATTTTGTTCTGCGCTAAGGCTGGCTTTTCCCGCCTTCCACGCTACCCATTGCTCTTCTTCGCTCCCTAGAATGCCCTCAAAGAAATTTCTTTCCGTCGCATATTGTTCATGGATAGTATTCATTAATATTTGGATATAAACTTCATGCATAAAAAACGCCTCCTCAAAGTCAATTCTACTGAATTTACCGAAGAAAATCACCTGAAAAACTCGGATATTTCTCTTTTTTTAAATAAATCCATCTATGTCTGTCACGACTTCTGCTATACTTATCTTAAAAAAGGAGAGAAACGAAATGAAGAAATACAACTGGGGAATCATCGGACTAGGTGAAATCGCCCATCAATTTGCATCAGGTTTTTCACAGGAACAAAGTGTTTTATATGGTGTTGCTTCTCGTTCTTTGTCAAAAGCAAAAGAGTTTGCGAAAGAATACACTATTCAGCAGGCCTATGATTCGTATGAAGCCATGCTGGCTGATCCGGCAATCGACTGTGTTTATGTTGCTGTACCAAATCAATTTCACCATGCCCATATCCTGCAAGCGCTGAAAGCCGGCAAGCATGTTCTCTGCGAAAAGGCGATCACGTTAAATCAAGCAGAATTGGATGAAGCGGTTCAAACTGCAAAAGATAATCAGGTAATTTTACAAGAAGCAATGACAATTTTTAATATGCCTCTTTTCAAAGAACTGAATCGTATTATCCAAACCGGAAAACTTGGAAAATTAAAAATGATCCAAGCTCCTTTTGGCAGTTACAAAGAACCAGATCCGACAAATCGCTTTTTCAATCCCCAATTGGCGGGTGGCGCATTGCTAGATATTGGGACCTATGCTGTCTCCTTTGTCCGCCAATTTATGACCGCACCTCCAACCGTAGTTGCGAGTGATATGCTGCCATTTAAAACCGGCGTTGACGAACAATCTGTCACCATTTTACGAAACAAACACAATGAAATGGCGGCTGTCACACTGACCTTTCAAGCAAAAATGCCTAAAATCGGCGTTGCAGCCTTTGAGAACGGCTATATTACGGTTGCTGATTATCCTCGTGCTGACCAAGCAGAAATTTTTTATGTAGATGGTACAAAAGAATTTATTGAATCCGGCAATTCACAAAACGCATTAAATTATGAAGTCGATACAATGATCCAAACCATTGAAGGACAACCGAACCATTCGTTGCATTTGACACAAGACGTGATCCAAGTTCTAGATCAGATGCAAACAATATGGCGGAGCAAATAGCACCTTTTCCATCTAAATAAAAAAATCCGAACACTACAAAAAGAGTACTCCTCAAAACTCTGCGAGGAGACCTTTTTTACATAGCGTTCGGATTTTGTTCAATGAAATTTAACCTTCATCTTGTTTAGCAAATTCGGCTTTTATTTCGATGAAACTAGTGAAGGATTGCAAAAATTGAAACAGCATCGCCCGATTTTCAAATTCTTCTCTGCTTTGAGGCAATGGTTTTTTTCGATAATTTTCATAGACCTGCATGATTTCCGCCAAAATTTGTTTACCGTCATTGGCTTCGGCAAATTCATTTGCTGTCAGCTCCAATAAATGGCGGATATCTTCCACAAATTCTTCCTCCACAAAAATCTTATCCAATAAATCAATCATATCCCCTAATACCCGCAGCTGTGTACGCCGCATTGCAAAATACTCTTTGAAATACGCATCTGGATCGATCCATTGATTCTCCTGATCAATTTTTGCTCGTTTTTGCGCCTCATAAATGAAGCCCAACAGCCCTTGGCACTTTTCAATCAAATTCGTTTCTCCCTGTTGATTTAATTGGAGAGCCATTTGTCGTAAAAGCTTGCGGAACAGTTCTTCGATGACCAGTTGATCTTCTTTTAATTTTTTTTGAAGGTCCGGCATTGCTAAATTAAACAGCAAGGCAAAGCCCACACCAATTGTCATCAGCAAAAATTCATTCAATAAAAGCTGTGGCGCAAAGGAGACTTCGATGAGATAATGCGTCACCAAAACAGAATTGACGACGATTCCGTCTTCCAGTCCAAATTTTACTGACAGACTGATAAACAGCAGCAAATAAATGCCAAAAGCAACTGGATTGAAACCAATCACATGAAAACAAATAAAGGCGATGGCTGTTGCCAACAGCAAAGACAAGAGACGATTGAGTCCTGTCATCAAGGATGTCCGTTTGCTATTACCCACACTTAAAACAGCGATAATCCCCGCTGCCGGTGCGTAAAGCAGGTGAAGGCTGTTAGCAACAATCATTGCAAGTGCAGCGGCTGCCGCTGTTTTTATAGTTCTTAATCCAATTTTTATAACGAGCCCTCCTGATTCGTGATGATTTTCCGACTGTTTCTATAGTAACGAAAACAGTTATAACTGGCAATCATTTTGATAGTTCGATATGATAAAGGAAAAGGAGAATTTTATGTACTTCGGACGATTCAGAATTGGTATGCGCACCATGAAAACCGCCCTATCCGTCATGATCTGTATTCTGCTTTTTCGTTTTCTTGATCGAGGACAACCTTTGATTGCCGCACTCTCTGCTGTTTTCTCTTTACGCCAAGACCTAACCACCACCGTTTCTTTCGGACGTTCTCGCGTTCTTGGCAATACAATTGGCGGCATAATGGCGATTATTTTCTTTTTTATCAAGCAATATTTCCACAATGATTTTCTTGTAGAACTTTTTGTATTACCCCTCTTTGTGGCAGTGGTGATTATCGTATCTGACGGCATCAAAAACAATTCCGGTATTATTTCTGCCATTGCGACCATGCTGTTGATCTCGTTGAGTGTTCCCCAAGGAGAATCCTCCCTGTTTGCTATTCAGCGGGTGATTGATACCTTTATTGGTACCTTCATCGCCATTACGCTTAATTTCGTTATCCGTCCACCTGAAACAGAAACCGCACAGGCAATCACAGAAGATTTGGCGGTTTTAAAACGAAAGGAAGAAAAACTACAAATCATGCTAGTAGAAACTCAAAAAGAAATCGAACGTTCAAAAAATCATAAACACTAATTAACATAAAGCCCCAAAAAAACGGTTGGTCGTTTTTTCGGGGCTTTGTTTGTTTCCAATTTTTTAGTCCTCATTCATTTGATTTCAATGCCTCAATCATATCAACCTTCTTGAGTTTAAAGTAGATAACGATTCCTACCACAACCGTAAAGAAAATCGTAATTAAACTCGAATAAAGATAGCTGATAGAATGAATCGTTGGTGGAAACATCAACATATCCAGTTCCACTGTCTTCAAAACATAATCGTGTTCGATTTTTCCTAAGAATAATCCCGCCAAGATTCCTAAAATCGTCAAAATAATATTTTCCCGATAAATGTACATGGTCACTTCTTTGTCATAAAAACCTAGTACCTTGATGGTGGATAATTCTCTGATTCGCTCCGAGATATTGATATTGTTCAAATTATACAAGACGATGAATGCCAACAACCCGGCAGAAATAATCAGCACCCATACAACAATGTTCAATGTTTCGGTAGTATCGTCCAAAGCATGGGAAGAATCCGACAAGAAGGAAACATTGATAATTCCGTCATTTTCCATCAAGGTTTCAGCAATTTTTTCCTCCTGCTTTGTCGAAACTGTTGTTGAGAAGGTCAGAAATTCAGTATTGTAGGTTGGTGCTTCTTCAAATATTTTTTGATAATAGGTGGGTGTTACATAAGCGAAATGTCCGGTATAATTTTCAGCAATCGCCGCTACCTTCATCGAATACGTATGATCTGTTGATTTTAAATCGATGGTGTCTCCAATCTGTAAATTGAATAAATTGGCTAATTTTTCATTAATGATTGCCCCGTCGTCAGTCAAAGACAGGTTTTTATTCGTTTTACGATCGTTGAATAAAATAAAATCCGTTACCGAATCAGGATTTTTAGGAACATAAACTGTTACATCTTGTGGCGTTTGACCTTCTCCGGAAAGCATCAGTACCTCAGAAGAAATCGGCAACCGATCATCGAAATCAGGTAACGTCACCACGGTTTTTTCATACTTTTCCCGCTGTGTCGGTGTCACATTTTCATTGAAGGTGACGATTCCTTGATAATGCCAAATTTTTTCAAACTGAATCGGAACGATGTCGCTGATGGAATCTCTCAAACCAAAACCGGTCAAAATCATCGACGTACAGCCGGCAATGCCAAAAATCGTCATTAACATCCGCAGTTTATAACGGAACAAATTACGCATCGTTACTTTTTGTGTAAAACTCAACCGTCTCCAAAGAGGACGAATGGCTTCCAACCATACCCGTTTCCCCGCTTTAGGAGCTTTAGGACGCAATAAGCTGGCTGGCGCACTCAACAAGTCGATCCGCAACGTCAATAGTGCAACGCCTACTGTACAAACTAAGCCGACTCCGATACCGATCAGTGAATAATTCAGATACCACGGTGTAACAAATTTTTCTATATTGTAGAGTTGCCCATAAGCACTAATAATGATACTTGGAAATAAATAAAAACCTAAGGCTAAACCAAGAACGGAACCAATCAGACCTGCACTCAAGGAATAAAAGAGAAATTTCAGTGCAATTTCATGGTTCTTATAGCCCAATGCTTTGAACGTCCCAATTTCTGATCGTTTTTCCTCGATCATTCGGGTCATGGTTGTCAAACTGACCAAAGCCGCAATCAAAAAGAAAATAATCGGAAAGACAGTTGCTAGAGAAGAAATTCGATCGGCATTTTGCTTATATTCCGTATACCCCGGATTGTCCTCTCGGTCAGAGAAAAGATATTCTGCTGGTTCTAACTTATCTAAGCGAGCAGTCTCATTCTTTAATTGTAACTTTGCATCTTGAAGTTTTGGCATTTTTTCGCTGGTTTGTTTTTGAAATTCTGCCAGTCCATCCTGATACTGTGTTTCAGCTTCTGTTAATTTTTCATCAGCTTCTGCCAGTTCCGCTTCTCCAGCAGCTTTCTGCTCTGCCAGCTCTTGACGGCCAGCAGCAATCGCTGTTTTTCCTGCGTCAATCTGATTGCGACCAGCTTGGATCTGCGCTTCCGCCTGCTGAATTTGTTGTTTTTGCTGTTGCAACGTTTGTGCCGCCGTTGTTGCTTCTTGGAGGGCTTGTTCAATTTTGGCTGCTTCTGCTTGCAATGTTGAAAGTTGAGCGGTTATTTTTTGCTTCTCACTATTGACTGCTGCAACAAATTCTTGGAATTGTGCCGCATCCGTTTCCGGTGTTAAAGCGGCCGCCTGTGCAATCACTGCAGCGTCGCTTTTAATGCTTCGCAAGACGGATAACCAATTGGCTTGTTGGGCATCGATTGTTGCTGCCAGTTCTTCTTTGCTTAACGTGACCGCTTGTTGCAGTTGGTTTAACAATGTTTCGTATTGCGTCACCCCAGTGGTCGTTTCACTGATTGTTTTTTGCAATGCTTGTTGTTGCTTTTCTGCCTCTGCTGTTTGTTCCTGTCCTTCTGCCAATTTTTCTTCTGCGGCGGTCAATTGTTCTTTCTGGCTGGCAATTTGCTGCGCCTGCTGATTTAATTCTGCTTCTTTTTCTAGAAGTTCTTTTTCATTGGTGTCTAAGGTTTGTTCTGCTTGGGCGGTTTCATTTGCCAATAGAGCTCCATTTTCTGCTAATGTCTGTTTTCCCAGATCCAGTTCTTTTTTTGCTTGGACCAATTTTTCTTCCGCAGCATCTAACGCCTGTTCCCCGTCAGTGATTTGTTTTTTTACCTTGTCCAGTTCCGCTGCCGCTGTTTCTTTGACCTCGGCTAATCGTTCCTCTGGTCGGTCATCCAACGTAGTTTCCAGTTTTTCAAGTGCCCTATCAACCTTTTCTTCATAACTTTTCGTGTACGCTGTCTCATCCTTCGTGCTATTGAAAGTAACCAGAATGCGCGAATATACATCTAAAGCCAGATCTTTTTCTGAGACTACACCAAAATAATCAACGGAGCCTGTTCCAACATTGGTGTTTCCCCGCTTCACATTTTCAATAAATTCTGGTGAACGGACAAAACCAACCACTTTCAATTTGTGGGTGGTCACTTGATTTTGCGGATCATCCTCTTTAGCAATTTCAAAGGTATCACCGATTTTGTATTCCCCTTGTAAATCAGTGATTGCGTCCAGCGCAATTTCTCCAGATTTTTCTGGCAAACGCCCCTTCGTCAGGAGGTAGTCATTCAATGTATCCGACAACCCAAATAAACGAACCACCTGATTTGCTTTTGTCAAATTTAAATCCAGCATATATTGCGGTACTGCTTTTTTAACTTGTGGATCAGCTTTAATCAGATCCAGATCTTTTTGAGTAACCCCCAACGTAGATGCGACTGACCCATCTGCCAAACGTTGTTTCTGATAATAATCTTCTGCAGATTGAATCATATCCGGACCTGTTGCCCCGATGCCGGAAAAAAAAGCAACGCCTAAAAAAATAATCCCTAAGATTGAAAAAAAGCGTGCCGGAGAGTTTTTGATTTCTCGGAGACTTGTTTTAAGTAACGCTGATTTCTTCATTCTCTTCCTACCATTCTATTTCATCTACCGGTGTCGGCTGTTCATTGACCTCAATGCTGCGAACTTTTGCATCATTAATGCGGATCACTCGGTCAGCCATCGGTGCAATCTGAGAATTATGGGTAATGATTAAGACCGTCGTTCCCATATTCCGAGCCGTGTCCTGCAAAATCTGTAAAATTTGTTTTCCTGTTTCATAATCCAGCGCTCCTGTCGGTTCATCACACAACAAAAGTTTCGGTTTTTTTGCTAAAGCCCGGGCAATCGTCACCCGTTGTTGTTCTCCACCAGAAAGCTGGGCCGGAAAATTATTCATCCGTTTACCTAGACCGACCTGTAGTAAAACTTCTTCCGCATCCATGGCATCGTTCACAATTTGTGACGCTAACTCTACATTTTCTTTCGCAGTCAAATTCGGAACCAAATTATAAAATTGAAAAACAAAACCGACATCGTAACGGCGATATTCCGTTAATTGTTTTGCGTTAAATCCAGCAATATCCACTCCATCGATCACCACTTGACCACTGTCACAGGTGTCCATGCCGCCAAGTATATTTAAGACGGTGGATTTCCCCGCCCCACTCGGACCTAAGATAACTGCGATTTCTCCTTTTTCAACGGGAAAAGTGATTCCATCATTTGCCATAATCGTTGTGTCGCCCATTTGATATTTTTTTACTTCATTAATGACATCAATATAGCTCATCGTATCCTGCTCCTTTAGTTATTTCCCTTCTAGTGTACCATAATTCAGAAAGAAAACCGCGGCTATCTTTTAGGAAAGAAAAGGATTTCTTCAAAAAAAAACCGACTAATTTCTGTCGTAAAACAGAAACTAGTCGGTTCGGTCTGATTTGTTTTTATGCGTGGTAACGTTCTACTCCGTCAAGATATGTTGCGGCTAACGTCATATCTGGATTTAAAACGATAAAGTCTGCAGCACGATTTTTTGCGATTGATCCACAGGCATCGTCAATTTTACAACTGATAGCTGGTACTAATGAGCCCATCATCACTGCTTGTTCTGGTGTTGCAATTCCCCAGTCAACAACATTTTTGATAGCTTCCTTTAATCTCAAGATACTGCCGGCAAGATTTCCAGATTCTAAACGGGCGGTACCGTCTTTTACTACCACCGGAAATTCTCCCAACATATAATGTCCATCAGGCATTCCTCCGGCCATCATACAGTCGGTAATCAATGCCACATGATCATGTCCAGCTTTTTCCATCAAAATTTCTGCCGCTTGAGGATGAACATGATGACCATCACAAATCAATTCAGAAAAAACATGTTCCAATGACAATAATGCCCCAACCATACCTGGTTCACGGTGATTCAATCCCCGCATTCCATTGTAGGCATGAACGAAAACACTCGCTCCCGCTTCAACAGCGTGCTGTGCTTCTTCTAAGGTTGCATTACTGTGTCCTAAAGAAACCACCACACCTTCGCTGGTCACTTGTTCCACAAATTCTGCCACACCCTTACGTTCAGGTGCTAAAGCAATTTTTTTGATGATTCCGCCTGAAGCTTCTTGCCATTCATGGAAAGTTGCCAAATCAGGATCACCAAAATAAGAAGGATTTTGCGCACCTTTATGTTCTTCTGTAAAGAAAGGTCCTTCAAAATAAATACCTTGAATTTTAGCTCCGGTTACCTCTTGATGCACCTTGCCGACAGTTTCTGCTACATCCCGCAAACGTTCCTTGCTGGAAGTCAAAGTTGTAGGCAAGAAAGAAGTTACACCACAAGAAAGCAAGCCTTCACTCATTGCTTTGATTCCTTCTGCATCGTTATCCATCACGTCATGATTCATAAAACCGTGAATATGTGTATCCACTAAGCCGGGGGCAATCCATTTTCCGCTTTGATCGATTACTTTTGCGTCCTTGTCAGACAATTCAGAAGTAAAATCACCAAATTTTCCTTCTGTGATTTCTAAATAGCCGGGTCCTTTTACACCAGATTTCAAGAAAAACTTGTCAGCAAAAATAAATGTTTTCATTGCACTCGCTCCTTTAATTTTCTAATTTAAAACTACTCCTATTGCCAAAAGAAGTCAAGAAAAGGTCTACACCATTTTAAATTTTATTTATTTCTTCCATTTGTCGGTAACGAGTAAAATACTGTGCTGCGGCTTCTCTATTCTGAGAGGCTTCTAAAAGTTGTGCTTTTAACTGAAAGAGTTCTCCCAGATAGTAATAACTTTTTTTCGCATGAGCCAGCTCGATTCCCTGACTGACAAAAGTTAACGCCTGCTGATAGTCTTTTTGTTCCAGTAAAAAACTGCCATAGTTGAAGAAAATTTTTGTCAACCGATTATTGCGGCGTTGCGCTGGCAACCCTCCATAAAGAGTCATGCTTTTTTCCAGATGGGTTTGTGCTTGTGCTGTATCCCCTAAAGCTGAGTACACTCGACCGATACAACTAAGCAACTGGATCTCATTGGCTGACATATGGATTTTATTCACTTGAAAAGTATATGAAAGTCCCTGCTTAAGACTCAGCAAGGCACCATTATAGTCCTGATGCAGATAAAATTTGCAACTACCTTCATAGTAGTAATACAATTGAAGGTCTGTATCGAGATACAGTTGATTCAATACATGGGTCTGCTCCAACAACTCTTCTAATTTTTCATACTCATTATGAAAAAAATGATATTCCATCTGTTCTAAAATTTGTTGGCTTTTTTGAATATCATAGCGATGAAACAACATAACCTGATCAATAGTCACGTTCAAACGTTCACATAATTGTTGCATCACCAAAACATTAGGTAATTCTTCATTATTTTCGATACGACTCAAAACGCTTTGAGAACAGATATCCTGACTAAGCATTTTTTGCGATAACTGCCGCTCTTTGCGAATTTCCCGAATGACCCCGCCAAATGAAAATTTTTCCGCCATAAAACTCACCTTTTTTATATGCTAATTCGCATTATCATTATTGTTTAGTTTATCACATAATACAAAAAGAACACTAACTACCCTCTCAAGAAATCATGATTTTTTTTCGATTAATATATAGTAGGAGTTGATTACATGAGTGAAGCGCTGGTTACGTTTAAATGGAAGCACCGATTATTTAAAGGCCGGATCGAAAAGGAATATGAAAATTCTTTTTTAATCAATGTTGCTGAACCTTCCTGTGAAGAAATCACAGAAAAATTTGCAAATCGGCTGATTGTCAGCAAAAAAGATTGTGAACCTTCCCCGATATTACCTTAACAAAACGATAGCTGCTTCTTCTGGTTGCTTCTTGTAGCTATTTTTTCTCGTATTCTTATTTGTCAAAATAACAAACGGGACCTATTTTTGTCTACTAATACGATTTTTATTTCATTAATTTATCATTTAACATAAAAAACAGCATTCTCCAACACAGGGGCCGAAAGAAGTCCTCAGTTGGAAAATGCTGTTTTGCTTATTTTTGTTGATAGGTAGCTAAAAATTCTCGCATTTTAGCCGTCGTCCATTTTAAGTCGTCCATTTTTGGTAAATAAACGAGACGAAAATGATCCGGTGCTTCCCAGTTGAAGCCGCCGCCATGAACCAGCAAAATTTTATGCTGATGCAAGAAATCCAGAACAAATTGTTCATCATTCGTAATATTAAACCTTTTGGTATCGATTTTCGGGAAAATATAAAAGGCTGCTTTCGGTTTCACCGCGGATAAACCGGGAATATCATTGATTGCTTTGTAAATATATTCCCTTTGCTCATAAATACGTCCCCCGGGCAACAGCAAGTCATCCACACTTTGATACCCACCTAGAGCCGTTTGAATGATTTGTTGGGAAAGAACGTTCGAGCACAAGCGCATTGAAGACAGCATATTCAAACCTTCAATATAATCTTTTGCGTGGGCTTTGTTTCCGCTCAACACCATCCAGCCAACTCGAAAACCGGCTACACGATGAGATTTAGATAATCCATTCAAAGTAACGACAAAACGATCAGGTGCTAACGTAGCAATTGGGATATGTTGACGTCCATCCATCACCAATCGATCATAGATTTCATCAGAAAAAATAATCAAATCATTTTCTCTGGCAATCTCCACGATGCCTTCCAAAATTTCTTTTGGATACAATGCTCCTGTAGGATTATTGGGATTGATAATAATGATTGCTTTCGTTTTATCCGTGACCTTCGAACGAATATCGGCAAGATCTGGATACCATTCACTTTGTTCATCACAAATATAATGAACCGGTTTTCCTCCAGCTAAAGAAACAGAAGCGGTCCACAATGGGTAATCTGGAGCAGGTACAAGAATTTCATCGCCGTTGTTACACAACCCCTGCATACACAGGGTAATCAATTCACTGACGCCGTTTCCAGTATAAATATCATTGATAGTGACATTAGGAAATTTCTTTAACTGACAATATTGCTCGATTGCTTTGCGGGCAGCAAAAATTCCTTTCGAATCTGAATAGCCTTCTGAATCACGGACGTTCATAATCAAATCTCGAATGATTTCATTCGGTGCCTCAAACCCAAAAGGAGCCGGATTTCCAGTATTCAGCTTTAAAATACTGATTCCTTCCTCCTGCATTCGTTCTGCTTCTTCCAAAACCGGTCCTCGAACATCATAGCTGACGCCTTCAAGCTTATTTGATTTTGCAAAATTTTTCATCTTATCGGTTGTCTCCTTCAGCAATGGTATTTCTTATAACAGTAATTGAAGAAAGCCAAAATTACAATCCTTCGATTCTTCTTTTCAAAAAAGTTTTACTTTTATTCATCCTTTTGATACATCGTTATCAGATTAGCTAGCCAGTCCATGGCAATCCCGATAATTACCCCTAAAAACAAGCCAAACATCAAATTTTCTTTTGCCAGACCAATTAAGATTCCAACAACTATTCCTAACCCGGCAAACGTGCCGTCAAATTTTTTTCCATCCAAAAAAAACACCTCTTGACAAAAAAAATAATCTTGATATGATACTATTGTTGCAAAACTTGCGGTCGTGGCGGAATGGCAGACGCGCTGCCTTGAGGGGGCAGTGGGAGAAATCCCGTGGAAGTTCGAGTCTTCTCGGCCGCATACTTTTTTAAAGTAGAACGTTTCTTTCTCTTTATGTTTTCATTCATACCGTAGAAAATAACTAATTTGATAACAGCACATCTATACCTTTTTGCTTTCCACCAAAATAAAAAAATGATAAAATAACAAAGTAAGAGTAACAGATTTAAGCAGAAGATTCTTCCCCAAGACTTCGCTATCTGTTACTCTTTTTAAAAGTGATGTCTGTTGACTACTCAATAGTATAAAAGTTGTTCGATTATTGCAAGCAATAACCATTGTTTTTTGAGATGATTTTCATTAAAACTCGTTTCTTTTCCTAGAGTACCGGCTTTCTCTTGCAGCTTGGATATCTGCATTCCGCAGCAAGCTATGATAAGATAAAAGAAAGATTGGGAGGAATGACGATGAATGCGGGACTTCTACTGATACCACTTTTATTTATTCGGTTTATACTCTTGGGCTTATTGAACAAAGATGCCTTAAAGCGAGCGGCTTTCTTTCCTCCGATGAAGGGACTTGAAGAAATCTTTTATCTTCTTTATCAGCTGGCTACGCTCTTTATTTTTATTTATCTCTTCTTTTTAACCATTCATTTGGATGACTGGGTCAGTTTTGTCGGATTATCTACTTATGTATTAGGCTGTCTCTTATTACTCATGGCAACAATCACCTTTGCAGAAAAAAAGCAGTTAATAACAACCGGGTTGTTTCGTCTTTCCCGTAATCCAATGTATCTTGGGTACTTTATTTATTTTCTTGGCTGTGTTTTTCTCACTCGTTCGTGGGTTTTGTTTTTTTCGTTACTTCTCTTTCAATTTGCCGCCCACTGGATTATCTTATCGGAAGAACGTTGGTGTGAAGAGACCTTTGGCTTAGATTACCTCACCTACAAAAAGAAGGTTCCCCGCTATTTTTTATATGGAAAAGCAAAAAATTAACTAGCAGGAGGCGCTTATGCGAGCCAGTGAATTATTGACGACACTGTCTTTAAATCCCAAAAATGAGGATTACATTGGGATTTATTTTATGAAAAAAAACGTGATTCCCTTTACCACGATCAAAATAGACCAAGAGGGGCAACTGATTTTCTTTTCTGAAAAAGGAAAAGCCCCTCTTTCTATGAAAGAATTGCTACTAACCTTAATGAAAAATAAGCGACGGCAGCTGTTGTTTTGGGATGGAACGACTACTAAAAAAATTTATGGTATTCGAGAAGAAGACAATAAAATTGTCGTTTAAAAAGCCCGCGAAAATTCGCGGGCTTTTTACTCATATCTATTTGAAATAGCCGCTGCGACCCAATTCTTGTTCTCCATCCTCGATCAATCCTTTTAGTGAGCGATCCAAAACAGAACGTTTTTTCTCTTCTTTGGAAGTTCGGCGGTATTGTCCACGGGTCATGGTCACCTCAGAATGGTTGAATTTTCGCACGCTGGGGTCCAAATCATTTTTTTCCTGATAAGCTGTCGGTTCTGTATCAAAAAGCAAATAGCTCTCGCGCGATTTATTCATCGACTGAAACAATTCGTCTTCTGGAACATCACTTTGCTTTTGATCAGGAATAATCGAAGCCGGAATATATTTCGGTACAAAATAGGAGCGTCCAGAATATTCTCGCTTCACGGTGCTTTCCATTTTTTCCTGCGGTTTAGTTTTAACTTTGTACGTGGATCGGCGATGGTCCTCTCCAAACAGAGAGGTTTTACCAGTCAAACTAGGTTCAGGTGCTTGCTTTTTCCCATAATCCGGTAAATTTTCCCGATGCTTCTTTAACTCTTCTTGCTGACGAACAGAATGCCCTTGTTTTTCAGCTGTCATTTTTCGTGACCGTCGCAATGTTCGATCTGGATTATGAACCTCTGGATAGTCACTTTGCGAAGACTGATAGCCACGATTGCTCTCATGATTATCTGGAATTTTGGTTAAAATCCAATCATCCGTCTTAGAAAGCTGCCGTTTGTTTTCCCGTTGTATTTTGACCCCTTCCTCATCTGAATATGCTGGAAAGCGGTAATGTTTGCGTTTGATTTCTAAAAAATTGCCCATCCTTGTTCATCCTTTTGTCAGACTTTTCTCCATCATACCACAAAAAAAGTCCGTTGCCATTTACTTTGCTAGAAACTTCCTGAAAAGATTTGCGCCGTCTTACTGACAATAAGTTGATGATCAATAGCCTGTAATTGTGAAAGCGAAAAAGGCAACGTCCGGGTCGTTTTCAGTTCATTCACATGGATGGATTGATCGAATTCAGTTGGATTGACCACCAACAAAAGATAGTCAGCAGTATCAAATCGGAGAATCAGCAGCAAATTATGACAAAACAACACCTGTAATCCCCCCTGAGACAACAAAGGGGTTTCCTTTCGCAGCTGAAGCCATTTATAACAACTTTCATAACAACTCGTATCGATTTCCTCCCAAGGGAAAAATTTGCGATTTTCTGGATCGGTTCCCCCAGTCAATCCCGCTTCATCTCCATAATAAATACAAGGAATTCCCGGAAAAAACACCAGTAGAGCAAAAGCCAGTGAAACTTTTTGTTTATCGTTTTCTAATTCTGTAAGCAGTCGCACCGTGTCATGGGTTCCAAGGTTATTCAACGCCTGATAAAAAAAGTCTGGCGGATAATTTTCCTGTAATTGCGTCACGGCTTCAGCTGTTTGTTGGGGAGAACTCTTTCCCTTCAAAAAATTGAGCATTGCTGCCCGCAGCGGATAGTTCATCACTCCCTGCAAATGATTTCCCAAAGCATATTCTCTTCGCTGACCATAGGAAATCTTATTTGAGGCATCCTCCCAAACTTCACCGATTAAAAGACGTTCCTCATATTTTTCTAAATTTTTTCGAATCCCACGAATAAATGTTTCCGGCAATTCATCGGCGACATCTAGCCGCCAACCGTCAACGCCCAAACGATTCCACTTATCTAACACGCCATTTTCACCATAAATAAATTGCTGAAAATCAAGATTTGTTTTATCAATTTCCGGTAAGTCAGTGATTCCCCACCAAGACTTGTATTTTTCTGGGTATGAATCAAACTTGAACCAGGAAAAATAAGGACTCGCAGTTGACTGATAGGCACCTTCTTTTTCACCGTATGCCCCATCAAAATTGAAATAGCGGCTGTTTTTCCCCACATGACTGAATACGCCATCTAGCACCAGATGCATGTTGTTTTTGCGCAATGTATTAATCAACTGAACAAATTCTTCCTCGGTTCCCAGCATACTGTCGATTTTCAGATAATCGCCCGTATCATAGCGATGGTTGCTACGGGCTTCAAAAATCGGATTAAGATACAGCCCGGTAATTCCCATTTTTTTAAGATAAGGAAGTTTTTCAATGATTCCTTGCAGATTTCCCCCGAAAAAATCCCACCGTAAAATTTCTCCTTCCTCATCCTTCACGTACAACGGAGCATCCTTTGTTGTTCCGTATAAAAAAGAATTTGGTTTCGGTGCATTGACTTGCTGATTCGGATTTCCATTAAAAAAACGATCAGGGAAAATTTGATAAAAAATCGCTTCTCGGTACCATTTAGGGGCTTTATCTTCCACATAACAAGTCACTTGATAGTCAGAAATCGCTGATGCCTCTTTCACACAACAGCTTTCTCCGGCTGTATTTTTACCGTAATACAGTAGATCTTCTCCTTGAAACTGAATCTCAAAATGATAGAAATACAACCCTTTTCCTTCGTTGAAAAAAAAACTCGTATTGATATTCCGGAGAGCCAAAATTTTCAAGTTGAATACGATGGGCAGCGTGATAATCTTTATGGATAACCAAAAAAGCTGCTTCAACGTTGGGTTCCTTGATTGTTAAAGAAAATTTGACAAAGGCTTTTTCCACTACCGCACCAAAAGGATCTTTGTGCTGAATCTGCCAAGGGTCATAATAAATCTGTTTCATGCGTTTTCTCCACCACTTTTTGTTGGATTTATCTGCCAAATATCCTCTGCGTATCGTTGAACCGTCTCATCTGCTGAAAAACGACCCGCATTGGCGATATTGATCAAGCTTTTTCGTTGCCACAAAGTTTGATCCTGATACCACTGATTGATGGTTTCCTGTGCGTGACAATAAGCCTCAAAATCCCGCAGCAAGAAATATTCGTCATTGTATTTCAGCAAAGAATCAAAAATTTCCTGTCCTTCAAAATCGATATTAGGAATACTTCCATCAATCAACGCATTCAAGATTTTTTGCAGCATGGGCGATTCATCATACAGTGCTTTTGCTGAGTAATCACGGTTTTCGTAATAGGCATAGACTTCTTTTTCCGTCAAACCAAAAATAACGATATTTTCTTCTCCAACCGCATCCCGAATTTCTACATTGGCACCATCTAAAGTTGCAACTGTAATGGCACCATTTAACATCAATTTCATATTGCTAGTTCCCGATGCTTCCTTAGATGCCAAAGAAATTTGTTCACTGACATCTGCCGCAGGAATGATTCGTTCCGCTAAAGTAACATTATAATTTTCTAAAAAGACAATTTTCAATCGACCGGCAATCGTCGGATCGTTGTTTATCAGATTCCCAACCTCGTTGATTACTTTAATAATCGCTTTTGCGTAGCTGTAACTCGGTGCGGCTTTCGCCCCAAAAATAAAGACACGTGAAGGAATCGCCAATTCAGGATTTTCTTTTAATTCAAAATAAAGCTTCAAAATATGCAATAAATTCAACAATTGTCGTTTATAGGCATGGAGCCGTTTGATCTGTACATCGAAAATAGCCGTTGGATCTACTTGGATGCCGGTTGTTTCATAAATATAATCCGCTAATCGAATTTTATTTTCCTGTTTCGCAGCCGCCAACTCTTTCAACGTTTCTTCATCCTCTAAATAATTCAATAGCAAACGCAGATCTTCAGGATTTTTACGCCAAGAAGTTTTGATTTTTTTATCCAAGACTGCTGAAAGCGGCTCATTTGCCAGTTGTGACCAACGACGCTGCGCGATGCCATTGGTTTTATTATTGAAACGATCAGGATAAATCCCATAAAAATCATGTAATACTACACTTTTTAATAATTCTGAATGCAGTTTGGCCACACCGTTTGTGCTGTGACTGCCAATAATTGCTAAATGTGCCATGTGGACTTGTCCGTTTTGAATAATCCGTGTCCGTTGAATCAACGAATCATCATAAGCCAATTGCTTTTTCTCCACAAAACGACGATCGATTTCTTCAATAATTTGATACATCCGTGGCAGCAGTGATTTCATCAAGTCAATCGGCCATTTTTCCAAGGCTTCTGCCATGATGGTGTGGTTGGTATAGCTCATCACTTTGACGGTGATCTCCCACGCCTGTTCCCATTGCAGCCCCTGCTCGTCCAACAATAACCGCATCATTTCTGGAATACACAATGCCGGATGGGTATCATTGATGTGGATCGCAACAAATTCACTTAAGCAATCCAATGGTTTTTTTAATTTTAAAAAATACCGTAAAATACTTTGCACCCCAGCGGAAACAAAAAAATACTCCTGAGCCAAACGAACCATTCGCCCTCGTTCATTTGAATCATCCGGGTAAAGCACTGCGGTCAAATCCTCAAACTCCCGTCGATCTTGAATGCTTGTATATTTTGCTTCTTCTGAAGTTGGAATCTCTACCCCCCACAAACGCATGGTATTCACTACATCGTTTTGATACCCAATCATCGCCGTATCGTAGGGAACCGCCCGCAAGATTCGTTGGTTCTTATAAAACGGTTTTAATTTTCCTGACTCGTCCGGTACCATATAAACTTCTCCAGAAAAACGAACATCCACAGCTTTACTTTCTTTGCGAACTTCCCAAACATTTCCGCTTCTGAGCCATTCATCCGGCAATTCAACCTGATACCCATCCACAAATCGCTGTTTGAACAATCCGTAATCATAGCGGATGCCATTGCCGTTGCCCGGCAAACCACTAGATGCAATGGCATCCATAAAACACGATGCCAGACGTCCCAGTCCGCCATTTCCCAAGGCCATATCCTTTTCTACATTGGCTAATTCTTCTAAATCAATTCCCATCTCTGCCAACCCTTCCCGCACCAGCGGAAGAATCCCTAGATTTAATAAATTACTTTTCAGCATTTTTCCCGGTAAAAATTCGATAGAGAAATAATAAACCTGCTTTTTCTCTTCCGTTAAATAATTTTTCCAAGTTTGTCGCCAATTATCTGAATACAATCCCCGAACCACACTGCCCAACACAGTGAATAATTCTTGCGGAGAAGCATCCGTAATCTCCATTGCATATTTCTCTTTCAACCGTTGCCGCATATCGTTCTTAAACCTTTTTTTTGTCAACTGCATTTGTTTCTCTCCTTTTTTAAAAAGAGGATGCCATTGAGCGCTGTCAATGATTCATCCTCTTACTCTTTTCTTTATCTATTAAGGTTTCACCAGTTCTTTATACAACGAAAAATAATTCTCCGATGAAGTGGCCCAACTAAAATCTCGCGACATCGCCTGATAAATAAGATTGTTCCAAGCAGGCTGGGAAGTATGATACAAATTGACGGCTTTCATAACTGCCTCCAAGAAACGAAAAGCAGTAAACTCAATAAAACCAAATCCGGTTCCTTGTCCCGTAACCGGATTAAAAGGAACCACCGTGTCTTTTAGTCCACCAATTTCATGAACCACTGGCAAGGTGCCATAACGCATCGCCATCATTTGTGACAATCCACAGGGTTCAAAGGCAGAAGGCATCAGAAAAATATCTGCTCCGGCATACATCTGTTGTGCCAATTGAACATCAAAAGAAATCGATACGGCACATTTTTCCGGATACGCATGAGCAAATCGTCGAAACTGTTCCTCAAATTCCGGATCACCGGTTCCCAATAAAACAAACTGCACCTCTTGCTGCATCAACTGTGGAAATTCTTCCAACAATAAATGGAAACCTTTTTGGTAGGTCAAACGGCTCACTACCGCTAACAGTGGAATATTTTCGTCGATCGGCAAACCCATTTTTTGCTGCAATGCTTGCTTGTTCGTGCCTTTCCCTGTTAAATCATCCATCGAAAAAGCAGCCGGCAGTGCCGGATCTGTCTCTGGATCAAAGCTGTCATAATCGATTCCGTTGATAATTCCCCGCAATTTCCCAGCTTCCATACGCAAGATTACTTCCAGACCTGCACCAAAAGCTGAGGTTTTGATTTCTTCAGCATAAGAAGGACTGACGGTATTCACTCGATCGGCGTACAAAATCCCCGCTTTCATGAAATTCAAGCAGTCATCCAAACGGACAGTTCCGTCATGATACCGTTCCATCACCATGCCAAATAATTCCGGCAGCATTTCTCCGCTGTATTTCCCCTGAAACTCAATATTATGAATGGTTAACACCGTTCGAATGCCTCGATAATTTTGAATCCATCGATATTTTTCCTTCAACAAAAAAGGAACCATCGCCGTGTGATAATCATTCAAATGCAAAACATCGGGAATAAAGTTGATACGCTCCATCATTTCTATTAGCGCTTGTTGAAAATAAGCAAATCTTTCGCCATCATCGTAATAGCCATATAGATTGTCCCGAGCAAAGTAATACTGATTGTCAATAAAATAATAGGTAACGTTGCCCATAACCAAACGCTTGATGCCACAGTATTGGTTTCGCCAGCCCACGCGAACGGAAAAAGAAAACAACTCTTCACACTGTTCTTTGTATTCCTCAGGCATTTTTGTGAAATAGGGTAACACCACGCGGATATCCACCCCTTTTTTCGCCAACTCTTTAGGCAAAGCTCCGGCTACATCTCCTAGTCCACCAGTTTTGAAAAACGGGGCGCACTCAGCTGAAGCAAAAAGGATTTTCATTTTATTCGCCCCCATAAACATCAGAAAGCACGTGAGAATTCTTTTTGATGACTAATGGCATTTCCGGTGAACCGATAATTTTTACTCCCGGCTCTACAATGACATTTTTATCTAAAATCGCATATTTGACTACTGCGCCTTCGCCAATTTGATTGTTGGCCATGACGATGGTTTCTTCCACCACTGCATTTGTGGCAATTTTTGTGCTGCGGGAAACCAATGAACGATGAACGTGTCCTTCAATGATGCATCCCGAAGCAAATTGACTGTTCTCCACATCCGAAGTTTCAGAATAGTAGGTAGGTACTTCGTTTTTCAACTTGGTATAAATTTTCTGACTGGAGTACATCAGAGAACTGAACTGACGTTGATCTAACATGTCCATGTTTGCCCGATAATAGGAGGCGACATCATAAATATTACTCAAATAACCTGTATACTCATAGCTGGCGCTATTCAATTTTACGATCAATTCCCGTAAAAAAGATTCAAGGTTAACTGTACCGCCAGTTTTCTGAGCTTCTGTCAACTCATCGATCAATCGTTGGGTTTGAATCATGTAGATATCGGCACATAAGTTGACCGTTTCCGGTAACTGCAAGTCGTTTGCTGCCGTTACTGTTTCAATCGTTCCACCTTCAGTCAAATCCAAAATGATATCGGTAGGATAAACATTCTCCTTTGCAATTCGTTTATAGACAACCGTCATCTCATTCTTTTGCAGCTGATGAATTTTCAACAACGCCCGCAAATCGATATTGCATAAAATTTTGCTTCCCATAAACACCGTGTATTCCGATTTTGATTTTTCCAAATAATCAATCAACACATCATAATACTCACGGTTTTCAGCTTTTCGTTTGAGAAATTCTTGATAAACATGAATAAAGAAACGATTTTGGACACCATCAAGATTCCATTCTTTCCCACCACCGATATGATCAAAAACCGATTGAGTCTCCCCTTCATTAAATACCATAAATACTGTATTGATGTTGGCGTTTACGATACTTGAAAGATTAAAATCAATGAGGCGGTACTTGCAGTCAAAAGGCAAGGTTGCCAGTGGTCGGTGCTCCGTCAAAGGCAAAAGCTCATTGTATTGATGGAGATTTCCCAAAATCCCACACATTTTATTAGTCTTCATCGATGGTCACTCCAATCACTTCTGAATACCCCACAACTGCAATTTCTTCACTGCCGTCTATTTCTGCATTGTCACCGATAATCGCGTTTTCTCCAATAATCGCACGGTGAATTTTCACATTTTTACCGATTGTTGCACCCGGCATCACAATACTGTCGGAAATCGTCGATCCTTCTTTTACTTGAACATCTCCTGAGAGAATACTATGATCAATGCTGCCGGCAACATAACAACCGTCAACGATCAACGAATTTTTTGCCGAACCAGTTTCTGTCAAGAAATGCGGTGGAGAGATGGTATTTTTAGAATAGACCCGCCAACCTTTGTCGCGAATTTCCAGCTCCATTTCCGGCTCAATAAATTCCATGCTAGCTTCCCACAAGGAATCAATGGTTCCTACATCCTTCCAATAACCAGAAAAACGATAAGCGAATACATTCTCTCCGCTTTCCAAATAGGCAGGGATCACGTGTTTTCCAAAATCGATCATTTGTCCATCCTTTGAATAACTGCTGGTTAGGACACTACGCAGGCGGCCCCAATTAAAGATATAAATACCCATTGATGCTAAATTATTTTGCGGATGCTCTGGTTTTTCTTCAAACTCAATGATTCGATCATTTTCATCGGTGTTCATGATACCAAAACGAGACGCTTCTTTCCATGGAACTTCGATCACTGCCACGGACAATGAAGCATTGTTTTCCTTATGGGCTTCAAGCATCGCTTCATAATCCATTTTATAGATGTGATCTCCCGATAAAACCAATACATATTGCGGGTCCAATTGATCGATATACGCTATATTTTGATAAATGGCATGGGCGGTTCCTTCAAACCATTTACTGCCTTCCGAACTGGAAAATGGCTGCAAAATCGTTACACCGGAGTTGATTCCATCTAGTCCCCAACTGGCACCATTTCCAATATGATGGTTAAGAGCTAACGGTTGATACTGAGTCACCACACCTACTGTATGAATGCCGGAATTGGCACAATTACTTAAAGCAAAATCAATAATTCGGTACCGTCCGCCAAAAGGCACCGCTGGTTTGGCAATATTTTTTGTCAATTTACCCAATCTTGTTCCTTGTCCCCCAGCCAGGATCATCGCTAACATTTCTGTCTTCATTTTATTTCGGTGAAAACTCACCTGCCTCCTTTCTATCTCTTCCTAGTGACTGCCGACGTGTGTTGATTGTTTCTGGTTTAATAATCAATGCTCCAAGTGCCGGAACGATTGTTTTGATCCTGTACGAAAACTGTTTGAAAGCCTCTGCTTCCGTTTGACAGACCTCATTATTTTTGGTCCAGGTACCGCCAAATTCTATTTTTTCGGTATTCAATAATTCTTGATAGGTTCCCGGATATGGAACACCGATCACAAAGTCTTTGCGTTCCACCGGAGTCAAATTAAAGACTAAAATCAGAAAATCTTTTTTCGTTTTTCCCTGACGAATAAAACTCAGAACACTTTCTTGGGTATTGTCCGCATCAATAATTTCAATGGTTTCAACTTGGTCCTCCAACTCCCACAACGCTTTTTCCTGTTTGTAAAGCTGATTGAGGGTTTGGGTAAAGTACTGCATTTTTTGGTTGAGAGAATCCTCTAAATCCACCCATTCAAGACCATGATCGTATTTCCATTCAAGAAACTGACCCCACTCACTGCCCATAAACAACAATTTTTTTCCGGGATGCCCGATTAAATAAGTGTAAAGGTTTCTCAGTTGAGCAAATTGTTTGTAGCGATCTCCCCACATCTTGTGCATCAAACTTTTTTTCCCATGAACAACCTCGTCATGAGAAAGAGGGAGAATATAATTTTCATTCATCATGTACATAAATGAAAAGGTCAATAGGTTAAAATGATTCCGGCGAAGTAGTGGATCCATTTCAAAAAAACGCAAGACATCATTCATCCAGCCCATGTTCCACTTGTAATCAAAACCTAACGCACCAGTCTCAATCAATCCGGTAATTTTGGTTTCCGAAGAACTCTCTTCTGCAATCATGATTGTTGTTGGATGGGCCAGCTTTATGACCGCATTTAATTTTTGCAGAAAATAATAACCTTCTAGATTCCGATTGCCGCCTTCATGATTCGGCGTCCAAGGTCCTTCATCATAATCCCGATAAATCATATTCGATACCGCATCGACCCGTATTCCGTCAATGTGATACATTTCAATCCAAAACAACGCGCTGGAAATAAGAAAGCTTTGAACTTGCGGCTTACCTAAATCAAAATTGATTGACCCCCAACGAACATTACTTGCGCGATCAGGATCTTCGTATTCAAAAGTCGGTGTCCCGTCATAGTATGGCAGTGTGTCATCATTGATACAAAAATGTCCCGGTACCCAGTCAACAAAAACACCAATATTATTTAAATGACAAGTTTCCACAAACTGTTGAAACTCTTCTGGTGTACCATAATAAGAACTCAACGCAAAATACCCAATCAGCTGATAGCCCCATGAAGTTCCAAGGGGATGCTCCATCAAAGGCATAAATTCAATATGGGTATACCCCATTTTTTTTACATAGGGAATCAGTTCAGCTGTCAATTCTTTGAAGGTATAGGGCTCGCCATTTTCATGGTGTTTCCATGAACTGGCATGAATCTCATAAATATTTAATGGACGTTTGAAACTGCTTGAACGTTTTTTTCGTCCCTGCCACAGTCCATCCTTCCATTTTTTTTGCGGAATTGTATGAAGTATCGCTGCGTCTCCCGGTCGTTTTTCAAAACGAATCGCTAAAGGATCAATTTTAAAAATTTCTCGTCCATCGGCTTGACGAACCTTGAATTTATAAAGTTGACCTTCTTGGGGTCGATCCGTTGTTATTTCCCAGATACCAGATGATTCACGGTAAGACATCGGCAAGGAATCATCCCATTGATTGAAATCTCCTACTAGCCAGACTTGTTGCGCATTTGGTGCCCAAACACGAAAGACATAGTGCTTTTTTACCCGGTGAGCCCCCAGCAAATGCTGACTGTAAAAGTTTTCTCCGGTCAAAAAACGATTTTCTGCACTTATCAGTTCCATTTGTTCTACTTTTTCAGCCATCTTCATTTCCCTTCCCGAACGCTTGCAATCTTCATCTTGCAAAAATAACAAAAATCACTTTTTTCTTTTCTAATAATAGGATAACATACTTCTCATTTTTATGTGATAGTTTTTTCTATATTTATTCAATGAATTTTAGATAAAAATATTTAATAAATAAAACAAACGCTTACATTTTTATTTAAGTGATAATATACCTAAAATTAAGTATGAAACGAACAAAATTAAATACTTTATTCTTGATTAATCATAATTTATATTTTTTTACACCATTAGAATTTAACTATATTTTTGATAAATAAATGAGTTATTAAGTTTTCTAATTTATTTTCAAAAACAAAAAATCTTTCTCCAGATGAGAAAGATTTCTACTATGTCCTACTATTTTCAAGAAATTTTACGAACTAACAAAAGCAAACAGCATCCGACAATCATCAGCTGACTAATTACAAGTCCGGTAATCAGCCAGGAACCGACATCAGGTATTGTTTGAAAATTTATCAGTAGAAGAAGTGTCAGACCACCAATTCCTAAACTAAAAAAAGGATAGCTTTTCAGGTTATAGAAACAGGCGGCTCCGGCAAAAAGATTCCCAATACCCAAGATAAGTGTGAGCAGTAAGGCAAAAAGTAAAAAATCGCCGGGAAAATGTTCCACCAAAAATTTACTGGAGAGAACTGTCTGAGATTCGTTACCCAAAATATACACGCCATACCCAAGACTCAGGAGCGCCACTGTTATGTGCCCTCTCCATAAAAATGACCAACGGATTTTCACCCTCTTCACCTCTTTCAAAGGAAACGTTTTATATGATAATTATAATCTTTTTCTCATCATTAAGCAATTTAAACTATCTGATTATTCTAATGATTCGACAAACCGCTAAAACTTTTGTTTCCTTTTTATTTTTGTTATACTGAAAATTGACGAAAGGAGGTTCATCGAATGGACATCAAAATGTTGCTAATGATCTTCCTTATTAATTTTGCCTATATCACACTGAATACACTGCGCTTTTTATTAACAATGAAGGGGTATCGTTTAATCGCTCCTTTGGTTAGTATGGCAGAAATCATTATTTACATCGTAGGATTATCCATGGTCCTTGATCGCCTGGATAACCCTATTAATTTATTCGTTTACGCCCTCGGCTATGGCGTAGGTATCAGTGTTGGCATTAAAATTGAGGATGCTCTGGCTCTCGGGTATATCATGGTTACCGCAATCCTACCTTCCAATACAGAAGAAGAACGGAGTCTGCCAAAAATTTTACGGGAAAATGGCTATGGTGTTACACAGACCTTTGCGCAAGGATTAGAAGGCGAACGAATGGTTTTAGAAATTTTATCCCCGCGAAAAAGCGAACGGGACTTGTATCGTCTAATCAAAGAAGTCGAAGAACGGGCCTTCATTATTTCTTATGAGCCTAAATATATCTCTGGCGGTTTCTGGACAAAACGAGTTCGGAAACGACAAAAGCGGCAATAAAAAGTGAAAAAAACAGTTTCTCAGCTGTTTTTTTCACTTTTTTTGTTATTGTTTGTGAAAATATTCGACAACTTCTCATCCTTTTGTTATTATCAGTCATGTAGCTTGATGGGAGGTGTCTAAATGAAACAATATATACAGGAAAATCGATTAAAACGTTTCTTGCTCAGCTGCGGTGCTGCGGCGATTTTATCTTTTCTTTTACACATTCTGTCCATGGAACAAATTCTTGCTTTTTTACCCACTGACCCGCTTTCAGAAACGGCTTATCAGCAAATTGCCAGCTCGCAACTTTTTTTACATTTCTTCATTTTATCTGCCCTTTTATTTAGTTCAGGTTTGCTCATTTATTTTAAACGATCAACGAAGGATGAGTTTATCGAGGCGACGCAACTACTTGTCGCATGTCAATTGCTCCTGCTTCTTCGTACATTTATTTTTGTATTTGATCCTCATTCTTTTTCTTATCTTTTACTAGTGGGGATTCAGCTGCTTTTGGTTACGATGGCCTTATTCTTTTATTTTATGAACTTTTTGAAACACCCAGGTCATTTAATTTACGCCTTGATTACTTTAGCCTGCTTATTCATCTATCTTTTCAGTATTTTGTACACCCTGTTCTTGACAGAATTCAATTTACCAAATACCGGTAGTGTTTTGGTGGATGCATTTTTGATTGCAACCTTGAGTGTATTTGTTAAAAATGCAGAAGCTGTTGTTGCAGAATAAAAAAACCGGAAATTTTCAGTTTTTCGAAAATTTCCGGTTTTTTTAATTTGTTGCCCATAACTCTTTGATCAGCCCACCAGTATAAACCTTAAACATACTTTCAATTTTTTTCTTCTGGCTAGACGCTACCACAAGAAAGTAGTTGCCGTCCGCGTCAAAATCAATCTCTCCTACAACTTGATAGCGTAATTGTTCATTTGCTGTCTTTCCTTTATCGTGCAGGTAACTGATTGCTTGCGAACCTGATAGGATGAAATTTTTTTCAATCAGCCAATCTAAAACGACAGGAATAACGGTGGCTGCCCCAACTGACTGTTTCTGACGAATCGCCAAAATCAATTCACCATCAGAAAACTTCCCCTCATCAAACCCGCTGACAGACAACTCTCTGCGGGCTTTTTCAATTTCACCCTTAGGAATAAACGTGATTACTTCACCATTTTTTGTTTTCGTTATCGGATTATCCTTCACACTTTCCATCACAAAACGCTCCTTCATTGCTATTCTAAATCAATGATAGCAACAAAAAATGGCATAATCAATCAATACACTCGTTATATTCTAATAATAATCATTAATATTTAATCTTAATGGCTTTTTTCTTCCTTTTCATCCTTAATTAGGAAGGTTAAAGACTCCTGTCCAAGTTTGTTCATCAAATAATCAAGCAGACAAAACAGCCTAAAAGTAGGAATAGAATCCAATTCTAGACCAAAACTCTCTTTTTCACTTGAAATCACAGGCACCCTTACTTGGTTCGTTTCCTCTTGGAGAATCTGTGTTTCCAGCAGCGCCTTTAAAAAAATACTTTCACGAATCTTCCGCTGCTTGTTACTCCGTTCCAAAATAACTTCCACCTGATCAAAAAAATACTCCTCATTGACATCCCCAATCAACTGCTGCAGCTCCAACGGATTTTTCTCTGTCCTTCCTTCTCGGTTATTCGTAAAATAAACCGGCAAAGCACAGCTATTTCGTTGGTAAAGAACACTATAAAACCGAATCTGATTTCCTGCCTCAAAATACATTGGCAGTCGTTGCTTATCTGTCAGTGCGAAAAAGTATGTGCGCTGTTTCAATGCTTCTATTACCTCGTAGCAAATGCGCACTAAATCAGCTGTTTCTAGCCGTTCTTCTTGTAACCCGAGTATTTCTCCCGAAGGAATTTTCTCCTCATAAATTGGAAAATCAAGGGAGTAGCGGCGATCTTCTCGACGAACAAATCCCAATTGAATCATCTGGTCCAAAAATCGTTCAAAGTTCTTCTCCGGAAAAACAGCTTTCAGTTGACGCAAGGTCACAGTTGGCTGTTCCTGTAAAAAATCAGTGAGTTTTTCGAAGTTGGGATTTTTAAGAAGTTCTGGCATTTCTCCTGAATAAAAATAATGCATCGTCTTCCCTCTTTTATTCTCAAAAAAAGAAGAGGAAGTGAATCACTCACCCACTCTTCTTCAAATGAATTAGTTTGAAAAAGCTTCTGTTAATTGTGGTACAACTTGTTTCTTCCGGGAAACAACACCTTTTAACAAGGCACGGTTATTTGTCAGTGTCGTTTGAAAAGCAGCTTCTACAGCTTCTTTGGGTTCACCTACAACTAACAATTCAGAATCACTGGCTAAAATATCAGTAGCAATCAACAAGAATAGGTCATAGCCTTTTTTAGTATTTTCTAAGGCCATCGTTGTTTCCAATTCTGCTTGGCGATCAAAAACTTCTTTTAGATCTACCGTATTGACTTGGGCGATACGAACATTTTTATCACTCATTGGAAAACTCTTCGCATCTAAATCCAGCAGCGTTTCTGCAGATTTATCACTAAGGTTGGTCCCGGCTTTCAACATTGCCAAACCATATTCATTCAAGTCAACTTCCGCCAAAGCAGCCAATTCTGTTGCAGCGTTGACGTCTTCTTTGGTACAGGTTGGTGATTTAAACAGCAACGTATCAGAAATAATTGCGGATAACATGATTCCGGCGATTTGTTTAGGAACGTCGATTTCAGCTTCCTTATATAATTTTAAAACAATCGTACTGGTACATCCGACTGGTTCCGCACGATAATACAAAGGATTCGCTGTTTCAAAGTTGGCGATACGATGGTGGTCAACGACTGCCAAAATATTTACATCTGCAATATCTGCAATACTTTGTTGGAACTCATTATGATCGACAAGCATCACATCGGTTGCTTCTCCTGCTTTTTCAACAACTCGTGGTGCTTCCAATTGAAAATGATCCAAAGCGTATTGTGTTTCTTCGCTAGGGGCACCCAAAGCAACTGCTTCAGTATCCTTACCTAATTCTTTTTGTAAATGTGCAAAGGCGATTGCTGCGCCAATCGCATCTGTATCTGGGTTTTGATGACCAAAAACTAAAATTTTTGACATGTGATTCGCTCCTTTTTTTATTCACTTCATTCTAATAATAGCAAAAAACAGGAAAGATTCAATAAAAAATCTCCTCTTTCCTGTTTTGTTTATCTTGTTAAATAGCCGGTATAGTCGCTGGTATGTAGCAATTCTTTGGCATTTTGTACCCGTTCTTCTGTTGGGGGATTGATTCCTTCCAAAGGATAAGCAAGGTCCAATTCTTCCCACTTATATTTACCCATCGTATGATAAGGGAGGATTTCTACTTTATCAACATTATTTAATGATTTGATAAAGGTATCCAAACGAGTCAGAAATTCATCAAAATCACTTCTAAACGGTACCAACACATGGCGAATCCAAACAGGTTTATTGATTTCAGACAAATATTTTGCCATTTCCAAAATATTGTTGTTGCTTTGACCTGTCAATTCTCTATGTTTTTCGTCATCAATCTGTTTAATATCAAATAAAATCAAGTCGGTGTATTTCATCAGCTCTTGGAATTTTGAGAAAAATGGTTCTTTATAGGTAAAAGGATTTCCACAAGTATCCAACGTAGTATTGATGCCTTGTTCCTTGGCTTTTTTGAACAAATCAATCAAAAAATCAATTTGTAAAAGAGGTTCACCACCACTGACGGTCAAGCCGCCCTTTTTTCCCCAATAGCTTTTGTAATGCAATGCTTCTTCCAATACATCATCGGCGGTCCGATGTTTTGCTTTCGGGTCATTGATTTTCCATGTATCAGGATTATGACAGAATTGACAACGCATCCGACAGCCTTGCATAAATACAATGAAACGTACCCCAGGACCATCAACGGAGCCAAAACTTTCTGTAGAGTGGATATTGCCGATAATTGGTTGTTCAGTCACAGTTGACATAAACAGCTCCTCCTTTATATAAAAAAAACGAAAGCGAATAGAACTCCGTCCATCCGCCTTCGTTTTTGTACTATTTAATTTGTAGACAAGCCTACATTTTTTCGTGGAATGTACGGCTGATTACGTCTAATTGTTGTTCACGAGTCAAGTCGATAAATTTAACGGCATAACCAGAAACCCGAATTGTAAAGTTCGCATATTCTTCTTTTTCTGGATGTTCCATTGCATCAACTAATTTTTCTTTACCAAAGACGTTCACGTTCAAATGGTGTGCACCTTGATCAAAGTAACCGTTCAAGACATTTGTCAAGTTTGCTACTTGTTCTTCTTCATCATGTCCTAATGCATCAGGATTGATACTTTGTGTATTTGAGATACCATCCAAAGCATATTCGTAAGGCAATTTAGTCAATGAATTTAGTGAAGCCAACAAGCCGTGTTGTTCTGCACCGTAAGATGGGTTAGCACCTGGTGATAATGGTGCACCTGCAGGACGTCCGTCAGGTAGGCTACCGGTTGCTTTACCGTAAACAACATTTGATGTGATTGTCAAAATCGATGTTGTTGGTTCTGAATCACGGTAAGTATGGTAATGTTCCAATTTTTCTAAGAAAGTTTTCAATAACCAAACAGCGATATCATCTGCGCGGTCATCGTCATTCCCATATTTAGGGAATTCGCCTTCTGTCTTATAGTCAACGACTAGGCCGTCTTCGTCACGAACTGGGTAAACTTTTGCGTATTTGATTGCAGATAATGAATCGACAACATGAGAGAAGCCGGCAATACCAGTTGCAAATGTACGTTTCAAGTTTGTATCCATCAAAGCTAATTCAGCAGCTTCGTAGTAATAACGATCATGCATGTAATGAATGATATTCAATGTGTTGACATACATTCCAGCCAACCATTCCATCATGTCGTCATATTTTGCCATTACGTCATCATAATCCAACGCATCGTCAGAAGTGATTGCGCGATAAGCAGGTCCAACTTGTGCTTTTGATTTTTCATCCACACCACCGTTGATTGCATACAATAAAGCTTTTGCAAGGTTGGCACGAGCACCAAAGAATTGCATTTCTTTACCAGTTTGAGTAGCGGATACACAACAGCAGATTGCATAGTCATCCAACCATACAGGACGCATTACATCGTCATTTTCGTATTGGATTGATGATGTTTCGATAGAAATCTTCGCAGCATAATCTTTAAAGCCTTGAGGTAAACGTGAAGAATACAAGACAGTTAAGTTTGGTTCTGGTGAAGGTCCCATGTTTTGCAAAGTACGCAAGAAACGGAAGTCATTTTTTGTAACCAACGTACGTCCGTCTAAGCCCATACCAGCGATTGACAAAGTTGCCCAAACTGGATCGCCAGAGAACAATTCATTGTATGAAGGGATACGTGCGAATTTAACCATACGTAATTTCATTACCAAATGGTCGATCAATTCTTGTGCGCCTTCTTCTGTCAATGTACCATTTTTGATGTCACGTTGAATATAAACATCTAAGAAAGTTGATACACGGCCGATTGACATTGCCGCACCATTTTGTTCTTTGATTGCAGCAAGGTAACCAAAGTATAACCATTGAACGGCTTCTTGTGCGTCAGCAGCTGGACGTGAAATATCAAATCCATAAGCAGCAGCCATTTCTTTCATGCGTTTTAAGGCATTGTATTGGTCAGTGATTTCTTCACGCAAACGAATATCTTCGTCAGTGAATTGTCCATGTCCACAGTTTTCGTGATCTTTGAATTTTTGTTCCATCAAGTAATCGATACCGTATAATGCTACCCGACGATAATCGCCAACAATCCGTCCACGACCATAGGTATCGGGAAGACCTGTGATGATTTTGTTACGGCGAGCCGCACGAATTTCAGGTGTGTAGGCATCAAATACACCTTGATTATGTGTTTTATGATATTTGCTGAAGATTTCAGTAAATTTAGGATTTGGTTTGTAGCCATAGCTTTCAAGCGCTTCTTCTGCCATGCGAATACCGCCATAAGGCATGAAGGCACGTTTCAAAGGTTTATCTGTTTGGATACCGACGATTTTTTCTTGATCTTTTAGTTCTTCATCAATATAGCCAGCACCGTAAGCATTTGCTGCCGTAACAACATCCGCTTCCATGTCTAATACGCCGCCATTTTCACGTTCTTGTTTTTGCAAATCTTGCAATTTGCTCCAAAGTGTTTTGGTTGCATCTGTTGGTTCTGCTAAGAAAGCTGCATCCCCTTCATATGGCGTATAGTTCGCTTGGATAAAGTCGCGAGTGTTGATTTCTTCTTTCCAAAGTTTGCCTTTGAATCCATTCCATTGTTCCATTTAATGGACCTCCTTAATCTTTCTGTTCAATATGTAACAGCTTTACAAGGTTAGTATAACACAAGCGATTGGCTTTGCAAGCATTTTCTTGTTTTATTTTGAACAAGGAAGTGACTTACAAAAAATCGCCTCTTATAAACGTTGATACAATAGAATTCTCTTATGTGAAGCGCTTAATTTAATTTTTTCTAATAAAAAAAATCCTGCGATTTATTGCTACAAAAAACAGGTATCTGTAACAATACAGATACCTGTTTTTTAAATTAACTATATAACAGTTTTGTTTTCTTCGATGGCTGGATCTTTCACTTCCTGAACATGAAGGATTGTTCCGCCTTGTTTCTCATCCATAGCAAAGGAACCATTAGATGTTCGATCGCTGATTGGGTAATCATTCGACTGAATTTCTACTTGTTGTCCTTTTTGATTTTGTAAAATCAATTGACGCTGATCTCCAGGACCAATATAGGCAATTCGGTGCGGATTTTTTTTCAATTCTCTTAAGATCATCAAGCCGCGTTTGGCTCTGCCAAGGGGACTCAATTCTTGTGCTAGCATTCGTTTGACCGCTCCACGCTGCGTCACAATAACAACCGGTGTATCTCCTTCTGAATAAACGACCATTCCCCCAACAAGGTAATCATCTTCTTTCAGATTCATTGCCTTAACGCCAGCAGCTTTTGGTCCTACAACGGGCACTTCCGTCAATGGATAGCGCAAGCCAAATCCACGATTGCTTGCTAAAAAGACATCCTTCGTCTCTTCTTGATTAACAAGGTAGCAACTGATTAATTCGTCTTTTGCCTCTTTAAATTTGATAATCGATAACGGACGGCTCTTGTAGGTCCGCCAAGGTTCAAATTCTGACATTCGAGTTTGTTTAATCAGTCCCTGTTTTGTCATTAAAACAAAATTCTTTTGTGGATCTAATTCTTTGTAGCTGAAGACAGCTAAAATTGATTCATCAGTCGAAAAATTCATCATGGTTTGAGAAATATGCTCACCAATGTCTTTCCATTTCATATCTGGCAGCTCATGAACTGGACGATAAATCATATTTCCCTGAGTCGTAACTATCAACAAATGATCGAGCGTATTTGCCTGCTGGGTGAATAAGACAAAATCTCCATCCTTCATTCCCAGTTCATTTGGTTTCGATGCGCCATAAGAACGCAGACTGCTACGCTTGATATATCCTTCATGAGTTACTGAAACGACAACATCTTCTTGGGCAACCAAGACTTCCGTTTCAATCTTGATTTCTTCAATCTTATCTTGAATTTTTGTCAGTCGTGGATTACCGTATTTCTTTTTGACTTCCCTCAATTCTTTCTTGATGACTTTTAGGAGCTCCGACTCATTGTTCAAAATATTGTGTCGTTCCGCAATATAGATTTGCAGTTCTTTCGCTTCTTGCTGTAGTTGCGTGATGTCGGTATTTGTTAAACGATACAATTGTAACGTAACGATTGCTTCTGCCTGTTCTTCAGTAAAGCCATGGCGAACAACCAAATTATTTTTGGCATCTTTTTTATCTTTACTCCCACGAATCGTTGCGATAACTTGATCGAGAATCGACAGCGCTTTGATCAAGCCGTCCACAATATGTTGTCGGCGTTGCGCTTTCTCTAATTCGAAACGGCTGCGTTTCATAATCACTTCTTTGCGATGTTTGATATAGCTTTCGAGAATCCGCTTCAAGCCCACTTGTTTGGGACGCATTTCATCAATGGCGACCATATTGAAATTATAATTGATCTGCAACTCGGTGTTCTTGAAAAGATAATTTAGAATTCCTTCCGCATTGACATCTTTTTTCAGCTCAACCACGATTCGTAAACCCGTCCGGTCACTTTCATCCCGAACTTCAGCGATTCCTTCAATTTTTTTATTCAAGCGAATCTCGTCCATTTTTTTCACGAGTGTCGCTTTATTAACCTCGTAAGGAATCTCTGTGATGACGATTTGTTGCTTATTGCCTTTCATTGCTTCAATACTGGTCTGAGAACGTAAAATTACTTTTCCCCGACCTGTCTCATAAGCTTTTTGGATTTCTTCTTTTCCTTGTAAAATCCCTCCGGTTGGAAAATCCGGACCAGGAATAAATTCCAGTAATTTTTCCAACGGTGCAGTAGGATGATCGATTAAATAAATGGTTCCATTGATTACTTCATCCAAATTATGGGTAGGAATTTCTGTCGCATATCCGGCAGAGATTCCCGTTGACCCATTAACCAACAGATTAGGAAATTTTGCTGGTAAAACGGTCGGTTCTTTTTCAGTATCGTCAAAATTCCAAACTAAATCTACTGTTTCTTTTTCGATATCCTTCAGCATTTCGCCGCTTAATTCCGATAGGCGAGCTTCTGTGTACCGCATCGCAGCCGGTGGGTCACCATCCATACTCCCGTTATTTCCATGCATTTCGATCAGGACTTCCCGTAATTTCCAATCCTGACTCATGCGAACCATTGCTTCATAAATACTGCTGTCTCCATGAGGATGATAATTCCCCATAATATTTCCGACTGATTTCGCAGATTTACGGAAGCCTTTGTCATATGTGTTGCCATCTTTGTTCATCGCAAATAGAATTCGACGTTGCACGGGTTTTAAGCCATCGCGAATATCGGGCAATGCCCGTTCTTGGATGATGTATTTGGAGTAACGGCCAAACCGATCCCCCATTACTTCTTCTAAAGTCAATTCTTGAATGTCATGATGATGTTCCAAGAGGGCACCTCCTATTCGTTAAATAAATTGATTTCTTCAATTGTTTCTGGAACGTCCGTTTTTTCGGTAGTTTCTAAAGGTCCAGTCTCATTTTCCTTACGATCCAAAATACTGCCGTCTTCTTCCAAAGTAAACTGAACATGTCGTTCGATCCACTTTCGGCGGGGTTCGACTTTATCCCCCATCAAGGTTGTAACTCTACGCTCTGCTTGCGCTGCATCATCAATTCGCACACGAATTAAGGTTCGGGTAGCCGGGTCCATCGTGGTTTCCCACAGCTGTTCCGCATTCATTTCCCCCAGACCTTTGTATCGTTGCAACATGTAGCCCTTACCAACTTTTGTCGTTACCTCAGATAATTCTTCGTCGGTCCACGCATATTCAACCACGGCTTTTTTTCCGACACCCTTTGATACTTTATAAAGAGGGGGCAGCGCAATATAGATTTTTCCCGCTTCAATTAGCGGCTTCATATAGCGATAGAAAAAGGTTAGCAGTAACACTTGAATGTGGGCACCATCGGTATCCGCATCCGTCATGATGATGACTTTATCATAGTTGCAATCATCAATGGCAAATTCCGGCCCGACACCGGCACCAATCGTATAAATCATAGTATTGATTTCTTCGTTTTTTAAAATATCCTGCATTTTTGCTTTTTCTGTGTTGATAACTTTTCCTCGTAAAGGCAAAATTGCTTGGAATTTCCGATCCCGCCCTTGCTTGGCTGAGCCTCCGGCAGAATCTCCTTCCACAAGATACAATTCATTGCGTTTGGGATTTCGAGATTGGGCTGGTGTCAATTTTCCAGATAAAAGAGATTCCCCTTTTTTTCGTTTCTTTCCGGTGCGGCTTTCTTCCCGTGCTTTGCGGGCAGCCTCTCGTGCTTCCCGGGCTTTGACAGCTTTTCGAACCAGCATTTGGCTCATTTCGCTGTTTTCCTGCAAGTAAAAACCTAGTTGTTCTCCGATGACATTGTCCACCGCATTTCTGGCAATCGGTGTCCCTAGTTTTTCTTTGGTTTGCCCTTCAAATTGCAAAAGATTTTCCGGTACTCGAATCGACAACACCGCCGCCAATCCTTCACGAAAATCACTGCCTTCAAGATTTTTATCTTTTTCCTTTAATAAACCAACTTTACGGGCATACTCATTATAAGCCTTCGTCATGGAAGCCCGCATGCCGGCTTCATGGGTACCACCATCTTTTGTTCGGACATTATTAACGAAAGACAAGACATTTTCGGAATAACCATCATTGTATTGGTAGGCAATCTCTACTTCGATGCCTTCTTTTTCACCAGAAAAATAAATGACTGGAGACAAGGTATCCTTTTCTTCATTTAAATAGTTGACGAACTCTTTAATTCCTTCTTCAAAATGAAAGGTTTCTGATACAGGTTCTTCCCGCAAATCCGTTAAGGTGATTTTCACACCTCGTAACAAAAAGGCCGATTCCCGCAATCGTTCCGCCAAAATATCGTAGGAAAATTTCGTTGTTGAAAAAATCGTATCGTCCGGCATGAAGGTTACGGTAGTTCCGTTTTTCTTCCGCGTCTTGCCGATTTTTTTCAAGGTGCCGTCTGGCTTGCCGCCATTTTTAAATTCTTCTTGGTATTCCATACCGTCACGAACGATGGTCACCTTCAACCACTTCGAAAGGGCATTAACGACACTGGCACCAACACCGTGTAATCCACCAGAAGTTTTATAGCCGCCTTGACCAAATTTTCCGCCGGCATGTAAAACGGTAAAGATAACTTCAACAGTAGGAATCCCAGAAGCATGCATTCCGACCGGCATTCCCCGACCGCTGTCAGTAACTGAGATACTGTTATCGTGATTGATTGTCACACTAATTTCATTTCCATAACCGGACAATGCTTCATCAACTGCATTATCTACGATTTCATAAACTAAATGATGCAGACCACGGCTATCGGTTGAACCAATATACATTCCCGGTCTCTTACGAACAGCTTCCAAACCTTCTAAAACTTGAATCGAAGCATCATTGTATTCGTTGGTTTTATTTTTTGCCAAATTCAACGCTCCTTCATTTGAACTGTGCGAATCAATCGCACCATTTCTTATGATACTCTAAAAAGCAGCTGAAAAAAAGAGAGAAGCCAAAAATTTATTTTTTGACCACTCCCTTTGATGCTCCTGTATTTTTGTTAGAAAAAAATTCTAGGTATCAATTTATGCTTGATTAATTTTTCCTAATTCGATCTTGATGCATCGGTTCATGACGATATCATTACGGCCTGCAGCTCGCAAAATTTCTGCGGCTTCATCATTCTCGATACCTAATTGTGCCCAGAAAACTTTTGCATCTGTTTCTAGAAAATCGTGAGCGATTTCCGGCAAAAACTCCCCTCGACGGAAAATATCCACGATATCGATTGGTTCTGGAATATCCTGCAGACGATCATACACTTTTTCTCCCAAAATTTCTCCCTCAACGACTGGATTGACCGGAATAATCCGGTAGCCGTGCTCTTGTAGAATCTGTGCAATCCGGTAGCTAGTTCGTTCAGGATTTTTACTTAGCCCAACAACTGCGATGGTTTTTGCTTCATTTAAATAAGAAGCGATGGTTTTTAAATCTGGATTTTCAAAAGACATTTTTTCACCTCATTGGTATTTTTTGCTGTCTTCTCTTCGTGATTCTAGTTGTTCCACATTTCTATTCATGCTAAAATTGTCCTAGTCATTGAAGAGAGGTTTATACATGAAAATTATCATTCTGATGCTTACTGCTTATTTACTGGGATCGATTCCCTCCGGTGTTTGGGTCGGTAAACTTTTTTACAAAAAAGATATTCGTGAATTTGGTAGTGGCAATATGGGTACCACAAATACTTTTCGCGTATTGGGAAAAACAGCCGGTATCCTTGTTTTCGTCTTAGACGTTTTAAAAGGAACCCTTGCTACTTGTTTGCCTGCATTGTTTCATCTGACATCAATCAATCCCTTATGGTTTGGTATTTGTGCCATTTTAGGCCATACTTTCCCAATTTTTGCCGGCTTTAAAGGCGGCAAAGCCGTTGCAACCAGTGGTGGAATGCTTTTAGGCTACAGTCCGATTTTCTTTCTTTACTCCATCATCGTGTTTGTCATCGGATTGTTTTTTACCAGTATGGTTAGTCTGACAAGCATGATTGCGGCAGTCATCATTACAATTTCCACTGTTCTTTTACCTATCGTTGCTCCCGCTATTTTACCAAAACAAAATTGGTTGCTGACTTTTATCACGTTGGGAATCACGCTGTTTATTTTCTATCGCCATCGCGAAAACATCAAACGTATTAAAGAAGGAACTGAAAGCCGCGTGCCTTTTGGCTTGAACAGCAGTCGCAAAAAATAAAATCAATCGCTAGAAAAAGATCCCATGAAATCAAGTTTGCTTGTTTCATGGGCTTTTTTTCAGCTTATCTAAGAGTAATCGCATATTTTGTTTGGAAGCTTTCCCGACCGGCTAATTGTTGAATACCCAATTTTTCAACTAAGTCACCGGAAGCATCCAACGTATCGGCGATCCCTACCCACGGTTCGATACAAACAAATGGTGCTTCTTTTGGTGTTGGTGACCAAATACCGACATAAGGCATATTATTATACGTCAGAGTAACCCCGTGAGGAGATTTTTCACTGCAAATCGAAATTGAATTTAGCCCTTTTGTTTCATAAATCAAGGCGTCGTTTTTGAACAATTCATGAGTTAATCCGATATTAGTATTCGTTTGCCCTAATGTTCGTTGATCCATGTTCACATAATTACCTTCCAATGGTAAAATCAACCGAGATTTCCGTGGAGAAAATGCTAAGTAATAATCCTCAAAGGACAGTGCGGGATCTAAAGGCACGTTAAAAGCCGGATGCCCGCCAATTGAAAAGAACATTTCTTCTTCACTCAAATTGATAACTTCGTAACGAACCTGTATGCCGTCTCCCCCAAGTTCATAATGAACATACAGCTCAAAATCAAAGGGATAATTCTCCCGGGTTTCTTCTGAACTCTTCAACAAAAAGCTGACACTTTCTGCAGTATGGTTTACTACTTCAAAGTCCATATTTCGGGCAAACCCGTGTCGTGGCAAGGTATAGTTTTTCCCTTGATACTGATAGTGATCATTTTTAAGCGCACCCACGATTGGAAAAAGCAGCGGTGCATGCTTGCCCCAATATTCCGGGTCCCCTTTCCAAATATACTCTAATTGATTTTCCTTGTTTTTTAAGCTTTGAAGCTCCGCACCATGTTCAGCGATTACAGCGATCAGTTGATCGTTTTCAATGATGATCGACATGATTTTCTCCCCCTAGTAGGCGTGTTTATTTAATTCTTCTTTAAACCGGTCATTTAAGACGCGCAAATACGTTCCCTTCATTCCCAGTGAACGAGATTCGATGATTCCGGCTGATTCCAATTTTCTCAAAGCATTGACGATAACCGATCGGGTGATTCCGATTTCATCGGCAATATTTGAAGCTGTTAAGCGTCCTTCATTGCCTTCCAATGCTGCAAAAATCGCTTGTACAGCTTTTAATTCGCTGTAAGAAAGGGTGTTGATCGCCATTTGCACAGCCGTAGCACTGCGAACATCTTCTTCAATGCTGCGAGATTTTTGGTAAAGAAATTGCATTCCAACAACTGTTGCCCCGTATTCCGCTAAAACCAAATCATCATCGTCAAAGGAAGCATCGATGCGGGCAAGAATAATCGTTCCCAACCGTTCTCCGGCACCAAAAATCGGCACCACCGTTGTTAAACCATGAGGATATTGCTCCCGTGATTCAACTGGAAAGGCAGTCATATCACTGCTGATTGGAATATTTGCTTCTGTTTTTCCTAAATGATCCACGGTATCTGTATAGGATTTAGGAAATTGTTTTTCAACAAACATGCTTTTTACCCGATCATTGTTAACATCATGTTTTTCATTAAAGCCCAATAATGTTCCTTCACTGCTAATGATATAAGCATTGCAGTCAAGAATATCCCCCAAACTCATCGCCATTTTATCATAAGGCAGATCCGTACTCATATCAAAGGTATTTTTTTGTTGCAGCAATTCATTGATACGTCTGGTTTTTTCTAATAAAGTTGTCATTTTTTACTCCTCATCTCCCTATAAAATGTAGCGGCTCAAATCTTGGTCTTGGATGATTGATCCTAACTTTTCATTTACATAGCTTTCCGTAATAGTGATTTCTCCCATTTGCATATCCGGCGCTTCAAACAGTAGGTCCTCCAACAATTTTTCCAAAATCGTATGCAACCGTCGTGCCCCAATATTGTCGGTATCACGGTTTACATCAAACGCAATCTGTGCAATTCTTTCGATGGCTTCAATGGTAAAGGTGATTTTCACATTTTCAGTTTCCACCAATGCGATGTATTGTTTGATCAAAGCATTATTTGGTTCGGTCAAAATTTTAACAAAATCTTCAGCAGTCAAATCTTCCAGTTCTACACGAATTGGGAAACGTCCTTGTAATTCGGGAATCAGATCACTTGGTTTTGACAAATGAAAGGCACCGGAAGCAATGAATAAGATATGATCGGTTTGTAATGCACCATATTTCGTATTGACTTGCGATCCTTCAACAATTGGTAAAATATCCCGCTGTACCCCTTCCCGAGAAACTTCTCCTGACTGCTGTGATTTCGACGTGATTTTATCGATTTCATCAATAAAAATGATTCCGTTTGATTCTGCCAAGCGAATTGCCTCACTATGAATATCCGCATCGTTAACTAATTTTGAAGATTCTTCTTGAATCAATAGTTCTCGAGCTTCTTTGACCGTCACAGTCCGTTCGATTTTTTTCTGCGGTTTCAAAGCCCCTAAGGTTTCATTCAAATCGATTCCCATCTGTTCTAAGCCGTTGTTCATCATTGGTGCGGCGGTTTTTGGTTCTTCAATCTCAATCGTTACTTCTCGATTATCCAATAATCCTTTTTCCAATTGATCGAAAATCGCTTGTCGATTGGTTTTGATTTCTTCTGTCAATTCTTCTTTTGGTTCTTCTTTGGTTTGCTGTGCAGAAAAAATATTCATCATTTGTTCATAAGGGTTACTTGATTGTTTCTTTTCTTTTTTGATTCCCGGTACCAACACTTTTACCAACCGACGATTGGCTTTTTTGACCGCCCGAGAATAGACTCGACTATATTGTTCTTTTTGAACAATTTGAATCGCATTCTCCACTAGATCACGAACCATGGACTCCACGTCACGACCGACATACCCTACTTCTGTGAATTTTGTTGCTTCAACTTTGACAAAAGGTGCCTGAACAATTTTTGCCAAGCGACGGGCAATCTCCGTTTTTCCTACACCAGTAGGTCCGATCATCAGCATATTTTTAGGCGTGATCTCTTGTCGCATTGACTCTTCCAACTGCAAACGACGGTATCGGTTCCGTAAAGCAACGGCAACTGATTTTTTTGCTGCTTGCTGACCAATAATATACTGATCCAATTCTTTCACGATTTCTTTAGGTGTTTGATTTATTGCTTGCATAAAAAGTCTCCTCACTACATTTCTTCGACAATAATATTATGATTGGTAAAGACACAAATATCTGCGGCGATGTTTAATGCATTTTCTGCAATTTCTTTTGCGGTCATTTCATGACTGCTGTAAGTTCTCATCGCACGGGCTGCGGCTAGTGCATAGTTTCCACCAGATCCGATTGCTAAAATCCCATCATCAGGAGCAATCACTTCCCCAGTTCCTGAAACCAGCAGCATTTCCTTGTCATTCATTACAATCAGCATCGCTTCCAGTTTTTGCATGGACTGCTGTGTCCGCCATTCTTGTGCTAATTCAACAGCTGCTCGTTGGAGATTGCCATTGTATTCGTTCAATTTTCCTTCAAATTTTTCTTCCAATGTGAAGGCATCTGCGACACTTCCGGCAAATCCAACAACGACTTCGCCGTTATAAATACGTCGAACTTTGCGGGCGGTCCCTTTCATGACAACTTGTTCTCCCATTGTGACTTGACCGTCACCTGCCATGGCAAATTTGCCGTCTTTTTCAACAGCGCAGATCGTTGTTGAGTGAAATTGTGATTCCATTTCTTTTCCTCCTGTTTCGGTACTTAATTTTCCTGTTAAATCTTCTCTTTAAAAAAAAGTAAAACGAACATCCCAGCTATACTAATCAAGCTCTAGGATGAAATTGACGATAATTTTTTTGCAAACTTTCTTTTGTCACATGCGCATAAATTTGCGTCGTGGACAGATTGGCATGACCTAATAATTCCTGTACCGTCCGCATATCTGCGCCATTATTCAGTAAGTGAGTTGCAAACGTATGCCGCAGCATATGAGGATGGATTTTGCTGTCTAAACTGCTTTTTTTGATGATTTGATTCAAAATGTATTCAATACCCGTAGCAGTAATCGGATCTCCCAGATGATTCACAAAAACAACCGAATGCGTTTTCTTTTTCTTACTCATCAAACTCACACGACCGTTTTCAATATAGGTTTCTAACGCTTGCTGTGCAAAAGAACCGAAGGGGACATAACGTTCTTTGTTTCCTTTCCCACGAATCAATAATACTTCTCCCAACCAGTCAATATCAGTCAACTGAAGTCCGGCACACTCACTGACCCGCAAACCGGAACCGTACAAAATTTCTAATAACGCACGGTTTCGCTGCTGTAAAGGCTGATTTCCTTCAACACTGTCAAATAACACGGCCATTTCCTTTTCGTATAAAAAGCGAGGCAGTTTTCCAGTACGTTTTTTTAGATGGATATAGGTGAAAGGATTTTCTTCAATGATTTCTTGCTTCAACAAATATTGATAGAATGAGCGTAAACTTGCGATCTTCCGACTAATGGTATTGCGGCTATATTCTTTTTCATTTAAGAAGCTTAAATATACCCGAACATCTCGATGGTCAATCGTTAAAAAGTCGCCATCACCAGAATTTTTCAAGAAGTCTGAAAAATCTTCAAAATCTTCCTGATAGGCTTTTTGCGTTTTATCAGAGTAACCTCGTTCAACGATTAAATAACGATAAAACTCCTGAGGCCAATCTTTTTCCGCCATCTTTTCCCCTCTTTTCTAGTTCGAAATAACTGTAGCATATCCGGAAAAAAAAGACAAACTAGTTGTCAGAATTTAAACAATATTTTCAAGTTTTCTCACAATTTACACAATTTCTTCACAATTTCAGAGAAAAAACGAAGGTCAATCGCCCTCGTTTTTCGCAAATTATTCGTTTATCTTACTTCTTCCAATGCGGTTAATGCCCGTTGTGCCAAAGTTTCATAGCGCATTTTTTTATCTTTGATCCGTTCAGGTAATTCTGGCAATAAGCCAAAATTGGCATTCATTGGTTGGAAATGTTTTCCTTCTGCGTGAGTGATGTAATACGCCATGCTCCCCAACACTGTTTCTTGCGGGAAAGTCAGTGGCTCTTCTCCTTTTGCCAAACGAGCCGCATTGCGTCCTGCCAGCAAACCGCTCGCCGCACTTTCAACATAGCCTTCTACCCCTGTCATTTGACCAGCAAAAAATAAATCATTTCTTTTAGCTGATTGGTAAGTTGGCAACAGTAATTCAGGAGAGTTCATGAAGCTGTTGCGGTGCATAACACCATAACGAACAAACTCGGCCTGTTCCAGTCCCGGAATCATTTGGAAAACTCGTTTTTGCTCTCCCCATTTTAAATGCGTTTGAAAACCAACAATGTTATAAAGAGACGCTGCTGCATTATCCTGACGTAATTGAATAACCGCAAACGGACGTTTTCCTGTTTTAGGATCTTCCAAGCCGACTGGTTTCATTGGACCAAACAACATTGTCTTTGGTCCTCGACCTGCCATCACTTCGATTGGCATACAACCTTCAAAATATTTTTCTTTTTCGAATTCCTTTAGAGGGGCAACCTCTGCTTCAAGTAATGCATCGCGAAAGGCATTGAATTCCTCTTCTGTCATCGGACAATTCAGATAGGCTGCTTCCCCTTTATCATAGCGGGATTTTAAATAAACTTTCTCCATATCAATCGTGGACTTGTCAATGATCGGTGCTGCTGCATCATAAAAGTAAAAACCATCAGAACCGTTGAACTCTTTAATTGCTTCTGCAAGCGGAGCGGAAGTTAAAGGACCAGTGGCAATCACTGTGAGTCCTTCCGGAATTTCAGTGATTTCTTCTGCCATGATTGTAACATTGGGATGATTTTTTAGGCGTTCGGTTACTAATTCAGAAAAAGAATCCCGATCCACGGCTAAAGCTCCACCTGCAGGAACGGCTGTAGTATCAGCTGAAGAGACAATCACTGAATTCAAACGACGCATTTCTTCTTTTAAAACACCTACTGCATTGGCTAGACTATTTCCTCGTAGCGAGTTGGAACAAACCAATTCAGCAAAATTTTGGGAATGATGGGCTTCTGTTGATTTCTTGGGGCGCATCTCAAATAATTTTACCGGTACACCTGCTTCAGCGATTTGCCAAGCTGCTTCACTACCGGCTAACCCGGCACCAATTACATTTACGTGTGTCATAACTCATCCTCTTTTCTAGTTGGAAAAAATTAGTGCTTCCGCTTTTACAGAAGACACCAATTTTTTTACAATTATTTTTGAACGTTCTCTTCATAATCTCCATTGATACAAACGACTTGCTTGCCGCCTTTTACTTTCTTCTCGACAAGATATTTGCCACATTTTGGACAATCCCTGCCAACTGGTTTATCCCAAGAAGTAAAATCACAATCTGGGTAACGGGAGCAACCATAGAATAGCCGATTTTTTTTGGATTTCCGTTCAATAACCTGTCCTTCATGACACACTGGACACACCACCCCAATTTCCTTCACGATGGGTTTTGTGTTGCGGCATTCAGGGAAGTTGCTGCAGGCATAAAATTTTCCGTAACGTCCTAATTTGATTACCATCGGATGCCCACAAAGGTCACAATCAAAGCCGGCTGGTTCATCTTTAATTTGGATTTTTTCAATTTGTTCTTCGGCATTGGTCAATTCTTTTTCAAATGGGCGGTAGAAACGATCCACGACTTTGACCCAGTCTTCTTTGCCTTCTTCAACACCATCCAAGTCGCCTTCCATTTCGGCTGTAAAATTAACATCAATAATTTGTGGGAAGAATTCTTCAATCAAAGTATTGACGATTTCACCAAGTTCGGTCGGCTCAAAGCGTTTTTGCTGCAGCTTCACATAATACCGACGTTGAATCGTCTCCAATGTCGGTGCATAGGTTGAAGGCCGTCCCACACCTTTTTCTTCCAGCGTTCGAATCAAAGTTGCCTCGCTGAAACGAGCAGGTGGTTGTGTAAAATGTTGTTTTGGTTCGATCTGAACGGATTGAACCACATCACCGACAAGTAATTCCGGCAAAATATTTTCTTTGTCTTCTTTGCCATCGTCCCGACCTTCAACGTAAACCTGCATAAAACCCTTGAATTTGATTTTTGAACCGTTGGCAATAAAGATTACACCATTTTGTTCCAATGTCACTTTCATTGTATCCAAAACGGCCGGTGTCATTTGGCTGGCAACAAACCGTGACCAAATTAAAGTGTACAGTTTTAATTGGTCTTTGTCCAAATATTGTTTGATTTCATCAGGTGTCCGCAACACGCTTGATGGACGAACGGCTTCATGGGCATCTTGTGCCCCTTGAGCATTTTTTATTTTCCGTCCGCCATGAGCGGCAAATTCTTTGCCATACGTCGTTTCAATAAATTCAGCCGTTTCAGCTTTTGCGGATTCCGCAATCCGAGTAGAATCGGTACGCATGTAAGTGATTAATCCAACTGTTCCCTGTTTTCCTAAGGCAATTCCTTCATAAAGTTGTTGCGCAACCATCATGGTTTTTCGCGTCCGGAAGTTTAGTTTTCGAGCTGCTTCTTGTTGCATGCTACTGGTTGTAAACGGTGCTGCCGGATTACGTTTGCGTTCTTTTTTCTCAACTTTTTTTACATCATAGTCTTTGCTGTCCAAACGGCTTGTAATCTCTTTAATACTTTCCGCATTCGGTAATTTTTTCTTTTTACCGTCAAGTCCCCAGAAATTGGCTTTGAACTTTTTGCTGCCTTTTTTAAAATTGCCGTCAATCGACCAATATTCTTCTGGAATAAATTTACGAATTTCATTTTCCCGATCAATAATCATTTTCAGCGCAACGGATTGAACCCGTCCTGCACTCAACCCTTTTTTCACCTTACGCCATAAAATCGGACTGATGGAATATCCTACCAAACGGTCCAACACACGACGGGCTTGTTGGGCATCCACGAGATCGAGATCAATGGATCGAGGCTCTTTGAAGGCCGCTTTGACTGCCTCCTTAGTGATTTCATTGAAAACCACCCGATTCTTATCTGCTAAATCTAAATTAAGCAAATGAGCTAAATGCCATGCAATTGCTTCCCCTTCTCTATCCGGGTCACTTGCGAGATAAACTTTTTGGGCTTTTTTTGCCGCACTGCGCAATCCCTTGATAACATCGCCTTTCCCACGAATGGAGATGTAATGAGGTTCATAATTATTTTCAACATCGATTCCCATTTTGCTCTTTGGTAAATCTCGAATATGACCGACACTTGCAACGACTTTGTAATTTCTGCCAAGATATTTTTCAATTGTTTTTGCTTTCGCAGGTGATTCAACGATCACCAGATATTTGTACGCCATAAATAAAAATGGCTCCTCTCTTAACTTTTTCTACTATATTATATACTGTTTTGTGCAAGTTATGCTTCTATACAAATCGTAGCTTATCATATCCATTAGAAAAACGTTTGTCAAGAAAGGCGAAACACTTTTATTCAAAATTCGGCAATTCCTCAAGAATATCTGCAAGAGTTACAACACATTTTGCGCCGTCTTGGATCAACCGATGACACCCGGTGGAACGACCATTTAACAAGTCCCCCGGAAAGGCAAAGACTTCTCTGCCATTTTCCAAAGCCAGTTGCGCCGTAATCAGTGAACCACTACGTTCTTTGGCTTCAATCACACAGATTCCCTGACACAAACCGGCAATGATTCGATTCCGCATGGGAAAATGATGCTTTTTGGCTCCTGTTCCCTTCGGATACTCACTGATAATCAAATGATTTTCCTTCATTTCGGAATAAATAGGAAACGCTTCTTTCGGGTAACATTGATCGACGCCCGTTCCCACTACGCCAATTGTGTAGCCCTCTGCCTGAATCGTTCCGTGATGACTGTAACTATCGATTCCTTTTGCCAATCCGCTGATGATTCCATAATTTTCCCGTACAAGACCCGGAACAAATTGTTCTACAAGCCGTCTGCCATAGGAGGAAGCATCCCGCGCACCCACAACCGCAAGCAGCGGCAATTGGAGGCGTTGGATATGGCCTTCGTAAAATAAAATCAGTGGCGGATGGGGAATTTCTTTCAACAACACCGGATAGTCCTCGGAGAAAAAGGTAATAAATTTTTGTTTTGCTGCTTGCTCTTGAATAAAATCCGGTGTCAATTTTTGCCACGACTCTTTTATCACCTGAGAATAATTATTGACTCCAACAATTTCCACAACTTCCTGTGCCGAAAACGCCATCTGCTGAAACTTCATTGCAAACTGGACCATTTTCCATTTGCCGACAATTCCTAATCCTTTGCAATAGGTCAACCTAAAAATAAATTCTTCAATTGTTGTCAAAAAAATCCCTTCTTTCTTTGAATTCTTCAAAAGAAAGTTCGCAGAAAGAAAAGAATATTTTTTAAAGATATTTTTTTACCGGACCGAATGTTTTTCGATGAATCGGTGTCATGCCATATTTTTCCAGACCAGCTAAGTGTTCTTTCGTTCCGTAGCCGGCATTGCGATCGAAACCGTAATAAGGATAAACTTTATGGTATTCTACCATCAGCTGATCCCGAAATTCTTTGGCAACGATACTGGCAGCAGCGATCGAAATTGAACGAGCATCCCCTTTGATGATTTTATCTTGGGGAATCGCTAAATCCAATGCCATCGCGTCAATCAATAAGTGGGTGGGTTGGATAGCCAAATCATGAACTGCTAAGGTCATCGCTTTACGGCTGGCTTGGTAAATATTGACTTTATCGATTTCTTCATGATCGACTACGCCAATTCCGATGGCTAATGCCTGTTCCTGAATCTGATCAAATAATTCGGCACGTTTTTGATGGGATAATTGTTTGGAATCATTTAATCCAAGAATCTGGACATTCGTTGGTAAAATTACCGCAGCTGAGACAACCGGCCCCGCCAACGGTCCCCGCCCAACTTCATCGATACCAGCGATAAATCGGTGACCCTGAGTAATTAGGTTTTTCTCAAACTGGCTCATAAGCTCATACTGAGCAATCAACTGTTCTTGTTTCACTATGCGTTTTTCAAATTGTTGAAGCAATTTTTGAACCCCTGCACGGGCGTCTTGCCGCAATTCAGAAAGGTAGGGATTCTCCCGTTCACTGATTTGATTAAGTTTTTCTTTTATTTGCTGAATGGATTCATTTTTCATCCAATGTGTCTCCTGCTTCTTCGTATCGGTCGAGCGTAAATCGCCCCATTTTTCCATGGCGAATATCAAAAATAATCAACTCACTCCCCCGCTCATAATCATCTCGCAATCCTTTTTTTGCGGTGATGCTCATTAATAATTCAGGAGCTAATTGTTCTTCCTCTTCTTTTGACAGCTGATATCGTTCTGCAATTTTTCCCGGATAATAGCGGGAAAAAAAATCCAATCCGTATAAAGCGATATCGTCCAAATGCAGCAGTTGATCTTTGATTGCCCCGGTTAATGCCAATTTTTTTCCAATCATCGCATCTTCAAATTTTGGCCAAAGAATTCCCGGTGTATCCAATAATTCTAATTCACTACCAGAGCGCAACCACTGTTGACCTTTTGTAACTCCAGGTTTATTTCCCGTCTGTGCAATTTTTTTCCCCACAAGTCGATTCATCAAGGTCGATTTTCCCACGTTAGGAATACCGATAACCATCGCTCGAATTACTCGTGGTCTGATTCCTCGCGCTTTGTCTCTGGCAATTTTTTCCTGAAGTGCCTGTTTTGCCTTACCAACGATTGCTTTGACTCCTTGATTTTCCTGGGCATTGATCGCTAACGTTGGAAATCCCTGTGCTTCAAAATATCCTTGCCATTTTTTTGTTTGGATTGGATCAGCCAAATCTGCTTTGTTCAATAGAACCAATCGTGGCTTTTGTTGCAAAATTTGATCCATCATCGGATTTCTAGAAGAAAGGGGCAAGCGAGCATCCACCAATTCAAAAACAATATCAACAAATTTTAATTTTTCACTTACTTCCCGTTTGGCCTTTGCCATGTGACCGGGAAACCATTGAATCGTCGTCATTTATTTTTCCTTTCCTGTCTATTATATATTTTCTCCGCTAGATAAAAGTCTTTAAAAAAACTTTTTATCGTACTATGCAATAAATTTCCAATGAGGCAGCGGATAATAGACAATCCGTGCCTTTCCTAAGATATCTGTATTTTGAATGGAACCAAAAGAACGGCTGTCTTTAGAAACCCGCCGATTATCACCCAATACAAAATAACTGTTCTCTCCCAACGCAACTTCTCCTGTCAATTCCTGGAGAGAAAAATCATTCGTATAGGATGAATCACCGGAATCACTGCGCCTATTTTTTGTTAAAAATGGTTCGTCAACTGGTTTGCCGTTGATGTACAATTGATCTTGTTTATAGGCAATGACATCACCGGGTAGACCAATCACTCGCTTTATGTAAGTAGTTCCGCTTGGTAATTGAAAAACCACCACATCAAAACGGCGAATTGGGGATATTTTTTCCACCAGTACCATATCCCCTTGGTCCAATGTTTTCTCCATGGAGTTTCCTTCAACGGGAACCGGAATCAGGAGAAAGCCACGAATCACAATCGCGATCATAAAAGCCAAAATCGCATATTTGCAAATCACCCAGAATACATCCAAATATTTTTTCTTCACTGATTCTCCTCCCATCATAAAAACGCCAATTCATTTTTTATTTACTCTGTTTTGCTAATTCGTCTAATCCTGTTAAATAGGCCTGATCCTGCGTTTGCAGTTTTTTAGTAATCAGTGCTTCAATTTGTGTAGCAGTTTTTTCTTCCACTTCTCCTGTTACGTCTAATTGATATTTTTCTTGTAACTCTTTGACTGCCGCAGAGGTTTTTTCATTGAACAAACTACCGCTCGTACCATAATCAAGGGCATTTAAAAACTGATTCAAGGTAGATACGTCATCGGAATTCTGCCCTGCTTTCAATGTTTCATCCCGTGGCAGGGGCGGTAGATAGGCATACTTAGGATAGTCTGCTTCAATCGTCGGCTTGAGACCTTTTTCGTGAATCCAATCTCCAGAAGGTGTCAACCATTTCATGATGGTTAATTTGATTTCACTTTCGTCTCCTAAATCAGCAATGCTTTGAACGGTTCCTTTTCCAAAAGTCGTTGTCCCGATTACCGGAACATTCGCCGATTCCTTTAAAGCCGCAGCAAAAATTTCGGCGGCTGAGGCGGAACCACTGTCTACTAAAACTACAACCGGTTCTTTGACTTTAAATCCGTTGTCTAATTTTTCACTGGCTTTTGCCGTTGAGACAACACCTTCCGAGTCAGCAAATTCAACAATCGTTTTGCCGTTTTCTAAGAACATACTGGACATTTGTTCTACTTGATCCAATAAACCGCCAGGATTTTGCCGAACATCTAACAGAAAAGAAGTTGCTCCGTCTTTTCTCAAAGCCTCAATGGCTGTTTTTAATTCAGTGGTGGTTCCTTCGCCAAAACTGGTGATTTGAATCACCCCTACCTTTGGATGATCCGCAGCAATTTCACCATGAACCGTTTCCAGAGGAATAGTGTCCCGAACTAAGGTGACAGTAAATTGTTTTTGCCCCCGTTGAATGGTCAGTTTGACCTTTGTTCCTTTTTCCCCACGAATTTCTTGAACAACTTCGGTCAATTCTTTGCCCGCAGTTTCTTTGTCATCCACTTTTAAAATCTGATCTTTTGCTCGTAGTCCAGCTTTTTCGGCAGGTGTTCCTTTGATGGGCGCCTGTGCGATTTGTGGAATTTTATCCACCAGCACCAAGGTTGCTCCGATTCCTTCGAAGCTGTCAGACAAAGATTGATCCAACTCCGTGGCATCCTCTTGGTTCAAATAGGTCGTGTAAGGATCATCCAATGCTTCTGCCATCCCGCTCAAAGCACCTTCAATCAACTTCTCCTTATCAACATCTTTATAATAATTATCTGTGACAGTTTGATATAGATCATGTACCTTTTGCAATTCGTCACCATCTGTGGCTGTCTCACTTTTTTCTGCTTGTGCATCACTGTTTCGTTGGAAGAGAATTCCTCCACCACCAAAAATAATTGCAACACAAATCATGGAAATCATGTATTTATAAAAAGGAATCCCTTGCTTCATTTTTTCCTCCAGCTTTCTATCTTTCTCGCTAGTTTTGACCGTTTTCTTTTTTTAGCGTCTGTTTCATTTTAGCATAGTTTCTCTGGTTTGCTATGAAAAAAATTGATTATTCAAACTTTCTCAAAGACTTTTCTGACAAAAAAAAACTGATAAAATCAGCGGTGGATTTTATCAGTTTTTTTATTTATTTTCTTCAAGATATCTTTCCCATAGACGATCAAAAATATCCATCGTTGGCAGATAATCCACACTCATCTCCAAATAAGTAGATAATTCATGGTAATCCGTCGACTGTTTTGGAAATTGGATATCGTGGCTCGCATGGGTGGCAAAAACCTGTGCTTCATCACGGTGATTCGGTCCCTTGACGGCCATTAAATAGTGGTAAAAACTTTTATACATCCAAGTTCCCCCAATTTTTTTCTACAAAAGCAGCACGCCGAGCATGATTTCGGGCAAAATTTTCTGGATTCTTCTTGTAATATTCTTGATGATAATCCTCCGCCGGATAAAAAACTTGTGCCGGTTCAATCGCAGTCACTATTGGTCGATCAAAGCGACCACTGGCTTGCAACTCTTCCTTACTTTGCTGAGCGATTGCCTTTTGCTCCTTTGTCGTATAAAAAATCACGGGACGATAATTGTCGCCACGATCCTCAAATTGCCCAAAAGCATCGGTTGGATCTGTCTGCTGCCAGTAAATATCCACTAACGATTGATAACTAAAAATTTCTGGGTCAAAAATGATTTCAACCGCTTCTGTATGTCCCGTCGTATGACTGCATACTTGTTCATAGGTTGGGTGAGGAACATGTCCGCCAGTATATCCTGAAACGACCGAATAAATCCCTGGCGTTTCATCAAAAGGTTGAACCATGCACCAAAAACACCCGCCGGCAAAAATTGCTCTTTCCACAATAAAACACTCCTTTTTAAGTATCAGAATTCACTCTATAACATCGGTCTACGAAAAATAAGAACAATTCACTTATTTTTTAGTTGCTGGTAAATACAAACTAATCTGGATTTCATCGTCCACAAGATTGATTTTGTTCGCCCGCATGAATAATCCGTTTTGCATTCGAAACTGATCCAAACGAATCATGATATTTTCATCATCGGGATTGACTTCGATCCATTTTGGAAATTTATAACTGCGTTTGACCATGCTCATAACCTCTTTGAGCGGCAAACCTAACGTACCGATGGACAGACTTTTAGCTCGTAATTGAACATTGCCGTTATCCATGACATATGGATCAAAATATAAATAAAATTGAACCGGGAAACCCAACACCTTGAACTCTCCCGTCAGCATTGCTTCATTTTCTAAAGTGAATTCATATTTTACATCCGAATCCTTTTGAAATTCTTCCAAATAAAAATCAATCAACTCATTGACTTGCTTTTTATTGCTGTTGATCGTCAATACGGGCGTTCCCTGACGCTCAACAATAGCTGGTGTTTTTTTATAGTTCGGTTCGCGATTGGCAAAAATACGGGAACCAAAGAAAAAACCGGTACCTAATACAACCGCCACTAAAAGCAAAAAGGCAGAGCGCCAAGGATTTTTCACCCGAAACTTCCACATTTTCTTTTGCGGCTGTTTTCTTTTCGGTGTCTTTTCCATTAGTTTTGCTCCTTTATCCATTCATCTTGTGTTTTAATCAATTCATCACGTACCGTATTAGCCATCAATTGATAGCCAATGTTATTGGGATGAAATTTATCGCCATCATAAAGAACATTGTTATCCACAATCGACAGCTTATTGCCTTCAGAAGAACTGTTGTCCGTTTCTTCCAATTCACTGGTAATACCAACTTTATCATCTAATCCTTGATACAGCAAATCATTGATTGGAATAAAATACGCAGATGTTTCCTCCGTAAGAGCTTTTTCAGTTGCTGCGTTCCAGTTGTCAACAATCGTCTGCATGTCTGTGATTTCAGGGAAATTAAGATAAAAAGGATTGTAGATGCCAAGCACATAAATGGGTGCCTGTTGATTCAAGGTACGAATTTCATCCAACAATTCCGTCACCCGTGCTTGGTATTTTTTGATTGGTTTATTAAACGTTTTAATCGTCAAACCAAAAAAATTATCTTGGATGACCTTCATCAAATCATTTCCACCAACAGTTAAGGTAATAAAGTCTGCTGATTTCAGATTCTCCTGAATGGATGTATCCTTCTTCATTCGTTTCAAAATTTGATCACTGCGTTCTCCAGCGACTCCATAATTTTCGACTTCAACACTAGTTAAATTGTATCGGCTTTGAATATCATCGGCTACGATGGGAACAAAACCACCTCGATTAGTTTGATCTCCAATACCTTCTGTCAAAGAATCGCCGATTGCTACATAGTGTACTTTTGGTTTCTTATCCGAGTCCTTGTCAGAAGCCACAACCGGTTCTAGCCGTGCTTGTTCCTTTGGGATTGCCTGATTTAACACAAAAAAGATTAGCAATGCTCCGATGACTACCAATAATAGATGAATAATACCTTTCATTATTTTCAAAAAAATCCCGCTCCAATTAACGCATTCGTTTCTTTTTTTCTTATAAGTATAAAGCATTTTAGCAAAAAAAAGCTAAAAAAGGTAGTTTTCTTCCAGAAAGTTTACTGAAATTAGAAATTTCTAAATGTTATGTACAAGAAAATGCAACTCAAAGGATTGTCCTTCAAGCTGCATCATTTAATTATTCCGTGTAATACATAATGGCAAACGCACCTTCGCCTGTATGGGTAGCGATGATTGGTGTGGTTTGCAGTAATGGGATGTGCATATCTGGGAACAGCACCTGTAATTCTGATTTGAATTTTTCTGTCAATTCAAGCCCCGAAGCGTGGGAAATCCCGATTTGTTTTACATTGGGTAGTTCTTTCAATTCTTCTTTTAGCTGATCGAACCATTTCGTGAATGTCTTTGCTCCACGTCCCTTGACTACCGGAACCAATTCCGAATGATCAAAGTCCATCACGACCCGCATGTTTAACAAATTGGATAGAATTCCGGTCGCACGACTGATTCGTCCCCCTTTTACCAAATTGTTCAATGTAGAAACACCAATATATAATTTGGTATTTTCCCGCACCCGTTCTACTTCGTCTAAAACCTCAGTAATTTCTTTACCGGCTTGTGCCAACTCAGCTGCTCGAATAACTTGAAAGGATAATCCCTGATCGGTCGTGTCGCTATCAATAACGGTTACACTGCTTTTTGAAAGATTGCTGGCTTGTCTTGCTGCTTCGACAGTTCCACTTAACCCTTTTGTCATATGAATAGACAACACCTTGCTGCCATCTTTGCCTAATTCATCGTAAAGATCGACAAATTGTCCAATTGGTGGTTGACTTGTTTTAGGTAATTCCTTTGCGTTTTTCATCATTTCCATAAATTTCTCACCACTCAAATTGTCGTCATCTGGATAAACAACTCCATCAATCATGACGGATAACGGCATCACATGAATATTCAAACGATCCCGAACACTTTTTTCCATTGTGCAAGAAGAATCTGTTACTATCTTAAGTTTTATCATTGTTTGTCCACTCTCTCTTTAAAACTGGATACACTTCATGGTAGAATACGGTTAAACCTTATCTATTTCAAGTATAACAGAGAGAAATCAAATTTTCATCTTATTTAGAAAAGAAGGAGGACGCTTTCATGGAAAATTCAAAATTTAGTCGCAAATACCTCATTTTAAATGAAGTATTGAATGCGGTCACCCACGGAATCGGCTTTGGCTTGAGCGTAGCTGGTCTCGTTGTTTTATTGGTGAGGGGTGTACGAATGGGGTCGGCGATCCATGTGGTGTCTTATGCCTTATATGGTTCAATGATGATTTTACTTTTTTTATGTTCTACACTTTTTCATAGTTTGATTTTTACTAAAGCAAAAAAAGTTTTTCAAGTGTTCGATCATGATTCAATTTTTCTTTTGATTGCCGGCAGCTACACGCCTTATTGTCTGCTAAGCATTAGAGGATGGCTGGGTTGGACCTTATTTGTCTTGATTTGGACTATGGCGATCAGCGGTGTCGTTTATAAGTCCATTACCTTACATCGAAAAGAAACCGTTTCTAAAATTTCAACGATTATCTACATCATTATGGGCTGGTTATGTATCCTTGCTGCCAAACAATTACTAGCATCACTGGGAATTATGGGAACAGCTTTATTGGTGGGCGGAGGCGTTTCTTATACAGTGGGTGCCTTCTTTTACAGCATGAAACACATCCGCTTCATGCATGTCATCTGGCATCTGTTCGTGATGTTGGGTGCCGGGTTAATTTATTTTTCCATATTATTTTTTACCTGATTTCACAAAAAGACGACACTTTTCAAAAAATGAAAAGCATCGTCTTTTTTTATTTGCGTTTGTAAATTTCAAATTGGTGTGGGTAGCGATTTTTTTCGTCAAGGATTCCCTCGATTACTTCGACTTTTTCCCATTTGCTCCAATCTAACTTAGGAAAATAGGTGTCTCCTTCAAATTCGGCATCAATTACTGTTCGAAAAAGTGTATCACAGGCGGGTAGTAGCGCCTCAAAAACCACAGCACCGCCAATCACAAATAGCTGCTCCTCTTTTAGCGCCAGTACTTCATCCGCAGAATGTAAAACACGTACACCAGCAGCTTGATATGTTGGATTACTGGTTAAAACGATCGTCTTTCGGTTTGGTAATGGACGACTTCCCATTCCTTCAAACGTTTTTCGTCCCATCACGATAGTATGACCGGTTGTTTTTTCTTTAAAGAAGCGAAGATCATTAGGCAAACGCCAAGGTAAGGTTCCTTTATGACCAATTAAACCATTTTTATCTTCTGCCCAAATTGCTGCTAACATTTTTTCTCCCCCTTCTTTTATTCATTTATTTTTTCTGTTGCAAAAATCAATATGCCTGCTATACCGCAATCGGTGCTTTGATGGCAGGATGAGGATCATAGCCTTCTAAAGTGATATCTGCTGAATCAAAATCAAAGACAGATTTTTTATTTGCCAAAATCAGCTTAGGAAATGGACGAACTTCTCGGCGCAACTGCTCTTTCATCTGTTCAAAATGATTGTTGTACAGATGCGCATCACCTAACGTATGGATGAATTCTCCCACTGCTAAACCTGTTTCATGAGCAATTAAATGTGTCAATAATGCATAGCTGGCAATATTGAAAGGAACCCCCAGAAAAACGTCCCCACTGCGTTGGTACAGTTGACAGCTTAGCTTCCCTTCATTTACATAGAACTGAAACATTGTGTGGCAAGGCGGCAACGCCATGGAAGGCACATCTTCGGGATTCCAAGCAGAAACGATCAGCCGACGTGAATTAGGGTTTGTTTTAATGGTTTCAATCACTTCTTTAATCTGATCGATAAAACCGCCATCTTTGGTTTCCCAATGGCGCCATTGATAGCCATAAATATGCCCCAAATCCCCATGAACTTTCGCAAATGCCTCATCCTCAAGAATACGTCCACAAAATTTAGTTAATTCTGCTTGATAGAGTTGATTGAAGGCATCATCTACTAAAGATCGTCTGCCAAAATCTGTCATATCCGGTCCATTATACGCATTACTTTGTACATAGCGCTCAAACGCCCATTCGTCCCAAATATGATTGTTCTGTTGAAGCAAATAACGAATATTGGTATCTCCATGTAAAAACCATAGCAATTCACTTTTGATTAAGCCAAAAGGCACCCGTTTGGTTGTTAGAAGGGGAAAGCCTTCCGCTAAATCAAACCGCATCTGATACCCAAAAAGACTTTTGGTTCCGGTTCCTGTGCGATCGCCTTTTTGATGGCCTTCTTCTAAAATTTTCCGTCCTAAATCCAGATATGCTTGTTCCATCGTTTCCTCCTTTTATGCGTCTGCAAAATCACTCAAATATTCCCACCGAGCCATTTTTTCTTCCAGTTCCGTCTCCGTATCACTAAGGGCTTGTTGCAACTCTTGCAGTTTCGTAAAATTATCCCCTTGATGGTTCATTTCTTCTGTTAATTCTTCACACTTTTCTTCAAGTTTGGTAATTTCCTCTTCAATGGTTTCCCATTCCTTTTGTTCCAAATAACTCATTTTTTTCTTTTTAGGTGCTATTGTTTTTTCCTGGGATATTTTTGGTTCCTCTACGCTCGGCGAAGTTGTTTGAAGATAATCCATAATGGAACCATAATACCCTTCAATCTGACCTTGACCTTTAAAAATTAATAGCTTTTCTGCAACCTTATCCAGAAAATATCGATCATGAGAAACCGTGATTACAGCTCCCGGAAATTTGTCAAGATAATCTTCTAAAACTGTCAAAGTAGAGATATCCAAATCGTTGGTGGGTTCATCCATCAATAAAACATTCGGTTGTCCAATCAATAATTTCAGCAGATACAAACGTCGTTTTTCGCCACCGGACAATTTACCGATAAGGGTTCCGTGCATCTGTCTGGGAAATAAAAAACGTTCCAGTATTTCCGCAACACTAATTTGCGTGCCATCTGTTTGTCGCACTTGTTCTGCTGCTTCTTGCAGATAGGCGATCATCCGCTGATTTTCATCCATCGCTTCATTTTGCTGCGTATAATACGCCAGTCGCACCGTTTCACCCGTTGAAAGTGTCCCACTGTCCAATTCCAGCCGTCCCGCCAATAAATTCAGCAGCGTTGATTTACCGGTCCCATTTTCACCAGTGATTCCCAAGCGTTCCTTGGACTGAATCAGCAAATCAAAATCCTTTAAAATAAGCTGATTCTCAATCGAGTAATTTCCGGACTTTATTTCTAGAACTTTTTTGCCTAATCGTTTTGTTGCAACATCAATTGCTACTTCATCGGTAGTTTGAACTTGATACAAATTTTCTTTCAATTCTTCAAATCGACCGATCCGGGCTTGCTGTTTTGTGGAGCGGGCTTTTGCTCCCTTGCGCATCCAGGCTAATTCCTGTTTGTACAATTGCTTGCGCTTATCCTCTTGATCAGAGGCAATTCGTTCTCGCTCTGCTTTTTCCAAAAGATAGGCTTCATAATTGCCTTTGTATTCATACAGCTTTCCAAAAGACAGCTCAAACATGCGATTGGCTACCCGATCGAGAAAATACCGATCATGGGTCACCATCATCAACGCTCCTTGATACTGATTCAAATAGTTTTCCAACCATAAAATTGCTTCGTAGTCCAAATGGTTTGTTGGTTCATCCAACAATAGCAGATCTGGTTCATCAATTAAAACCTGAGCCAAACCCACCCGTTTTTTCTGTCCTCCGGAAAGGTCACCGATTTTCTTATGCAGCTCCTTCAACCCCAGCTTCTGCAAAATAATCTTTGCGTTCGTATCCGTCATCCACGCGTCATTCTCATTCATCTGTTCCTCTGCTCGTGTAAATACGGCTTGGGTTTGAGGATCGTTTTCATTTTCTGTCAATGCCAACAAGGCTTGTTCGTAGCGGCGAACCGTTTGGATTACCGGGCTTTCTCCTTGAAAAACGGCTTCTAAAATTGTTTCCCCATCGGAAAAATCAGTTGATTGCGACAAGAAGCCAATTCGGTACCCATTAGGATATGACACAGCAGTAACATCGCCATCTCCACTGTCTTTTCCTGCCAAAATTTTCAGTAGGCTGGATTTGCCTGTGCCATTGATACCAATAAGACCGATTCGATCTTTTTCATGTATCAAAAAAGAGATTTGGTCAAAAAGCGTTTTTTCTCCATAAGTTTTCGTCAAATGCGCCACTTTTAACTCTTTCAAAAAATCCCTCCTCGATAGTTCCTGCTTATTGTAACATATTCATTCTTTCCAAAAAATAGCTTCATCGTTTCTGCAAGAAATTTTGGCAAAAAGAAAAACACCAAAATTTGATGTTTTTCGCTATTTTTCAATTCGAATTTGCCACAAAAAATTAGTCAAACTTGTAAAATCCGTCTGATTGATTGCATAGGATTCCAATAAATTGACCTGTTTCCGATAATCATTGGCAGAAAACGTCGTGATTTTTTCTGCTTCTTCAAATTCATCGATCACTTTTCGCTCCAAATAATATCCCCGCAAAATTTCTTTTGTAAACGCAGGATCACCTTCCAGCATCATCTTAAAAAAGAAATCTGAGCGTTGCAACCGCTCAATAATTGACTGCCGACGATGCAAAAATCCTTCAATTAGTTGCTCATCATAAATATCCCGCAAATGTTCCAAACTATGCTGGATTTCTTGCGTATTTTCCTCAAAGACCCGTTGTAATTCGCTGATATCCCGTTTTTTCAACTCTTTTTTCCCAGAATGACGTCGTTGCAAAAAAAGCCGAGGATGGGTAATCACTCGTATAATTCGCCAAACGACAAGGAACCAAAAACCTAAGAAAGAAAAAAACTGCCGAGTCGCTGATTTTTGAAAATTAGTAATGAACCGGGAATAAATACGATAACTGTCACGGCTGATTTTTCCTTTTCGAAAATTTTCATCTAGCCCAGTTCGTTCAATCGATAAAATCAATCCTTGAATTTCTTGGACTTCTTGCTGCTCGCTTTCTGTCAGAGCTTCCTCATAGGTTTCCCAAATCCGCCCTTCATACGCATCAATAACTGATTGCAAAGCAACGTTTTCCGATTCTGAAAGAGTTTCGATTTCTCGGTCTTTTCTCAGCTGTTTCGTAACCTCTTTTAAAATCAATACTTGGTTTCGATCAAGAGGCAGCTCTGCTTCCCCGTCTGAAAGCAGCGGCAACACCATCAGGGCAACCACTAATGTTACCAAAATCACACCCGCAGTTAAAAACAGCAACAGCGCTCGATTTTCAAAGGTTTCCTCATGGATAACGACAGGTAAAATAAAGATTGTCGCTAGGCTGACAGTTCCCTTTACTCCGCCGAAGGTCAATAAGAGAATTTCAGAAAAACTCTCCATCATCTTATGCCATCCTTCTTTTATCAAATAGATGGCGGTAATAAATACCCAACGAATCAAAAATAAACTTAAAGCAATCAGCAGGATGATGCCTAACAAATACCAATTGGAATAATCTGTATTCTCCCAAATTGGTGAAAAAACTTGTGACACTTCGATTCCCAAGAAAATAAAAACTAGTCCATTCAAGGTAAATCCAATCATACTCCACGTTGCTTCTGAAACGTTTGCCAACTCTGCAGTAAACAGTGTAACTGGATTTCTGCGACCATGCGCCTGTGCAACACCTGCAACAACCGCTGCAATAATTCCTGATACGTGGAAACTTTCAGCAACCAAATATGCCGAAAATGGCAATAATAATTCAATCAATAGATAAGCTGTGACATCTTGTGCAGAAGCTTGCTCGATTAACTGAATGATTTTGCGTTTTACCCACACTACAAGAAAGCCTACCAAGCCACCGCCAACACTTGCCATAAAAAGTTGAAAACCAGCACTTGACCACGAAAAAGTGCCAGAAACCAACGCCGCTACAGCAAACTGAAAAGCGGTAACTCCAGATGCATCATTCAGTAGTCCTTCCCCTTCTAAAATCCGTACCGCTTTTTCGGAAATTTTTAATCGTTTCGTCAAAGAACCCACAGCCACAGCATCGGTCGGTCCTAACGCTGCACCAAAAGCAAAGCAGGCCGCCAATGGAATGAAAGGAAGCAGCTGATGCAACAATAATCCAACCCCTAGCAAAGTCAACAGCACGCCACCAAACGCCAACGCCAAGACCACACCAAAATTTTTAAGAATCATGGGAATATCAGCATGTTCTCCTTCACGGAAAAGCAGTGGTGCAATAATCATTACTAAGAAAATCTCCGGCTCAAAATTAATTGATTGACCATATGAGGTCAGCCCCAGTAGAATTCCCAGAAAAATTTGTAAGAAGAAAATTGGAATCGCAGGAACGATTTTATTGAAAATATTGGAGAAGGTGATTGCTCCTGCAATTAAAATCACTAACTCGATAAACGCCATCTATTCCCCTCTTCTCCGGGCTTTATCAAATACTTTCAGAAATATTTCTTTTTTCTCCAGCATTCGTTTTTCCAACAGTGCCAATTCTTTTTCATTTCCAGACAACCGCAGTTGTGCCCGCTTAGCTTCCAGTCGTAACAAATCATGTTTCAAGCGTTCGATTTTACGAAACGTCAGAATATTTTTCCGTCTCATTTCTTCGAGAAGTCGCCGTCGTTCTTCTACTGTATAGTGTCCATATTCTTGATGAAGCAGACGCATTTTCTCTTCAAAATTTTCAGTCATGATGACTCTCCCTTTATAAACTACTTTACTTTATTTTCGCTTTCTTTATTCTCTATCTTTAAAATACTCGCTTTTAGTGATTATTTCAAAGCCTAACTCTTTTTTAAACAAGAAAGTAGGACATGACTTTCGCCATGTCCACTCATTTATTTCATATACAAATCATAATACGCGTCCATGATTTCTTTTGCAATCTCCACATTTGTGTGATCGCCGGATAATTCCTTGATTTGGGGAATCATGATGCTGATGGATACCTGAGCATTTTCAGAAGGTCCATAAGCAACCAAATTACTGTTGATTAAATTGACTTCTTTGCCATCATCAATTATGAGCGTTTCAGCAGTACCGGTTTTGGCAGATACATCCATTTTTGCTGAAGCCAAACCAGTTGCAGTTGTCCAGCCACTAGTTCCGTGAACTGCATCATAAAAACCGTCTTGGATGATTTTCATTTCTGATTGAGAAATATCTACTGTGTTCAAAACAGTCGGCTCAATTGCTTTTTTCAGCTCGCCAAGATTGCCGTTTTCATCATTGTCATAAATACCGGAAACCAAATGTGGTTTTATTCGTTTGCCACCATTAGCTACAGTGGAGGCATATTGTGCAAGCTGGATCGTCGTGTAGGTATCATACTGTCCAAATGAAAGGTCTAAAATCAATCCCCCGGTACCATTGGTAGACAAGGATTCTAGGGGTGTAACGATTCCGGAGGCTTCATTTGGCAAATCAACGCCAGTTTCTGTTCCCATTCCATATTGAGCAAAAGCCGTTCGCAATTCATCGAATGCTTTGATCTGTGCCGGTTGATCAATATAAGGCATTGCCACACCAGAACTGTACTCCATTCCCAACAAACGAAAGGCAACTTTCATCATATAGGCATTGGAAGAAATTTCCAACGCTTTTTGTGCAGATAAACTTTGATTGGCACTGCCATCTTTATTATAAATTGACCCTTTGACTGCAGAACCTTGTACTCTGATTGGTTCATCATACAACACTTCGTTTCCTTTTAAAACGCCCGCATCCCAGCCGGCTGTCAAGGTTCCTGCTTTCACTACGGAACCGGGAACAAAGGCATGAGTAATGGTGCCTAGTGCGTATTCTTCAAGTTCAGTAGATTTCGTTTTATGTTGAAAACCTGACATAGCTAAAACACCACCAGTATTCGGATTCATTGCTACCGCATAAATTCCTGGCGAATATTCTACCCGTCCGCTGTCGATTAAGTTCTCAAAATGCTTCTTCAAAATCGCATCGATTTTTTTCTGGAACTCTGCATTGATAGAAAGCACAAGGTTAGAACCTTTTTCTCCTGCAAAAACTTCCTTTTGATTCGAAATGTTGCCTTCATGATCCAAGGTGATCTCGTATTGTGTTTTTGTTCCCTGCAATACTTCTTCATATTGCTTTTCCAGTTGGCTTGTCCCGACACGATCGTTTCGCGCGTAGCCTTTTGCCAAGTATTCTTCTAAATCTTCTGCTTCGATTCCTTGTTCTTCGGTGGAGACACTGCCCATAATGCTCTTCAAGGAACCTTTTTCTTCATATTTCCGTGTCCAGTCTGTTCCAGTAGAAACCCCGGGCAATTCTGCTGTTCGTTCCGAAACGATTGCCAGTTCCTCATCTGTGACATTTCTATTCTTAATAAAAATCGTATTTAAGGCCTGTGCGCCATTCATTCGTTTAAAAATTGTTGCCGCCTTTTCCTGTTCTTTTGAAAATTGAATTTCTTTGTCTGTTACCTTATCAACGATTTTTGCATACTGTTCACTGGTATCTAAATTCTTTTCTTCGTCAGATAAGCGTTCCGTTGCTTCTTCCAGATTTTTTTTATTTCCTAACCAATAATCCTTTTTGTCCCGTTCTCGCAAATTGCTGTCTACAGGGACATCGATCAGTTCATTCAATTTGTTTGCGATGGTATAAAGGTCATCTGCCGTCATCTTATTTCCCCGGGTAAACGTAATTGCCGGGTTGGCTTGATTACTGACTAAGGCTTTTCCGGTAGAATCGTAAATCATCCCTCGCGGCGTGCTGCCCTGTACCTTAATCACTGAAGAAGATTTTAGTTGTTTAGTGATATTTTCGCCATTTACAATTTGTAAATAGCCTAATTGCGCAATCAGCGCGACGAATAATGCAAAAATTACAAAAAATAAAAAATTCAAACGAAAGGGAACGTGGGAACGTTTTGCTCCTTTACTTTCCGGTTCCTTTGCACCTTTTTTCATGCTTTCAATCCAGTTTTTTGATTGTAGATTCTTTTTTAAATTTTTCATTCTCCAAATCCTTCCAGACACAGTTGCGTACCATCTCATTTTACCAAAAAAAAGTCAGTTAAGCAGTGACTTTTTGCGAACTATAAAAATATTTAAACACAACAGATAAATTCAACAAAATGTTTCACGAAAAATCTTGAAACTTTTTATTCCTAAAGAATTTTTATTGTCTTTCATTGCTTTCTTGTCTTTTTCAAAAACGCTGCCTGTGAAACACCATCAAAAAAAATACCGCTGTGGAAAAAGTTTTGTGCATAAGCTGCGTATATTTGTTGAGCAATAAAAAAAACTGGTTTCCCAGTTTTTTTAATAGCCGCCTTCTGTGTAGCTTTCCTCATAGTTAGCGCCGGTTTCATCATAATCATAATAGTCGGTTCCCTCTGTATAGGTACCTGTGTCTTCTTGATTTTGCACACTTGCATCATAAGAACCATTACTATCATCGTAAAATTGACCTTCTGCATAGCCACTTGTGTATTGATCACCTGTAGGCAACGTTTCACTCGTTGGCATATCCAGTTGCGTTTTCAAAGCATTTTGAACTTTTAACAATTCATTGATTCCCAGAATTTGATAGTAAACGCCATTAAGCATCTGACCTTCGCCTTGTAATTGTACTTGTTCGATTTTATCAAAAGCAGGAATGTAGTTTTCAGCGATATCCAGCATATCTTCCCAAGCTAAATCGGTTTTAGAATTTTTTTCCACCGCTTTGAGAATTTTTTGATAATTGCTGACGCTATCCAAGCTCATAACTTTTTTAACAATTTTGGTAATAACTTCCCGTTGACGTTTTTGGCGACCAATATCCCCTTCTGGATCGTCTTTACGCATCCGAGCATAAGCTAGTCCGGTTTTTCCATTTAACGTGATTTTCCCTGCAGGAACATGAACGCCTTCAAGGGTGAAATCAATTTTATTATCCACTTCAATTCCGCCAACTGCATCAATCAAATCTCGCATTCCCTGCATATTGATGGTTACGTAGTGGTCAATAGGAATATCCAACAGATTTTCCACTGAGTCCATCGACATTTCCACACCGCCGTATGCATAGGCATGATTCAGCTTATCCATCGTATCGTAACCAACGATTTGCGTATAAATATCACGGTCCAAGCTAGCAATGGTTGATTTCTTTTGTTCTGGATTCACAGTGACGACCATCATGCTATCTGATCGTCCTTGTTCCGTCCGACCAAGCGCTCCAGTATCGATTCCTAACAAAAGGATGGAGAAAGGTTCACGATCTTCGATACTCACTTCTTTTTCCCGCTTAGACGTTTTGCGATCCACTTTTTCAACAATATTATTAAAAGTCGTGTTCGCATCGTGGTACATTTTGATTCCATAAACAGTTACTCCAGCAACTCCTAATGTAATAATTCCTAGAATCGCTAAAATAATTTTCTGATATAAGCGCATGGTACACCTCGGTCTCTTCAATCTTACAATATCGAATAAATTTTGCCATAGTTTCCGTCTTTGAGCAACGCAACGCTTGCTTTATAACACAATCTTAATAATTCTGAAATGAAAATGAAACGCAACGAAAGCCCATTTTTCAAAAAAACAGAAAGATTTAGGTACATTTGCTGAGAAAAAAACTGACGAACATTGAATGTTCTTCAATTCCGTCAGTTCAGATTTTAAATATAATCAACAAAGCGTGCTCGGAATTTCATATGAAGATGGCTTCCTAGGATTAATAAGATAAAGACCATTCCCCAGAAAATCAGCGTAAAATTTGGTTTCTCCCAGAACCATTGGCGGCTCAAGAAACTATCTCGAAAGCCTTCAATGATATAGTAAAAAGGATTCAGCCGTAAAATTTTAACTAAAGCCACTGGCAAATTACGATTATTGATATCCCAAATTGGTCCCGACACATAAAACAATAGACGTAGAATCGACTGTAGCAGAATATGGTAGTCGCGAATCAAAACGGTAATCGTCGCATTTAATAGTCCAAAAGCAAACATAAATACCAGCATGCAGAAAAAGTAATAGAAGTACTGCAACCAATACAAGGTCGGCATGGTATCACTAACAAGGAGCGATCCCACAACGATCACCGTCATTGGAGCGTAAGAAGTAAGATTACTGATAATATTGATTGTTGGCAAAATGCTAACCGGAAACTTCATCTTTGCGACCATACCTACTTGGCGATGAATACTGTTCGATGCCCCCAAAACAGAAGAATTCATATAAAACCAAGCGGTAATCCCAATCAGCATCCAAACAATAAATGGTACGCCGGAAATTTCTCGATTTCGATTGACACCAACGCCAAAAACTAAATAATAGATTCCCACCTGGATTGCAGGATTCAAGATTTGCCAAGCCAAGCCTAAATAGTGACTCTGATAAGTTGCCTTGTCTTCATATCGCGACATCCGAGAAATCATTCCCAGATGTTGAAACTGCTCTTTAATTACTACTGAGATTTCTTTCACTAAACTCTTCCTTTTCTCATATATCCCACGAGATATTTTTTGTAATTAATTAAAAACCCGCTGCAACATTTCCAAAGGATGCTGCAATGACCAAATCAATGATTTGTCGCTAAAGGAGACGAGCGCCATAAAGCAAGTTGCTAATACGGCGACACCTAAAATTGCTTTGGTAGGACCACTCATTCGATCCCCCAATGGGATACGTTTCAAGTTTTTTTCAACTGTCGTTTGCGGCAGTTTTTGCTCTGTCAGCCACTTGTCTTGTTTATAATTTTCTGCCAACTTTGCTAAAGTAAAGGCTTTTTGCCCTTCTTTTTGTTCATCTTGGTATTTTTTTTGTTCTTTTTTCGGTTGTTTCTTAAACCAGTCAATAAATGTACGGTACTCTTTCATCACTTCTTCTGTCGGTCCAAACATCCGCATACTTCCGTAATGCATCCAAATCGTTCGATCACAAAGTTTTTCAACCTGTGGCAAAGAGTGGCTGACGAAAAAGATTGTTTTTCCTTGTTCCTTAAATTCAACGATTTTATCCACACATTTTTGATAGAAGGTTTCATCCCCAACGGACAACGCTTCATCAATAATCAAAATATCAGGATCGTTGTGAACTGCAATCGCAAAACCCAGTCGTGATTTCATCCCACTTGAATAGCTTTTAACCGGCTGATTGATAAAATCTCCCAAATCTGCAAAAGTCACGATCTCATTCATTTTTTTGTCAATTTCTTTGTTGGTCATACCAGACATCAGCGCTTTTAAGCGAATATTTTCTAATCCCGTCAATTGGTACTTTAATCCAGCACCGATAGCAATAATCGAGGTGTCCCCATTTACTTCCATTGTTCCGGAAGTTGGCGGAATAATGCCGCTAATCACATTGGATAAGGTTGATTTTCCAGACCCGTTGATTCCAATGATCCCAACTGATTCCCCAGCCTTTACTTCAAAGCTGACACCCTTCAGCGCCCAAAAACGTGGAACATTGCGATGATAGAATTTGAACAGCGCTTTTACTTTATCAGATTTCTTTTTATATAAGTCATACTCTTTTGTTACCAGCGTACTTCTTACTTTGATGTTTGTATTTTCCAATTCATTCATCCTTCTCATGCATAATTGTGTCATAGGAATTCAATGTACATGATACCATATTTTTTCTTCTCGTAAAGTATTACTCTGACAAATAAACAGCCGAGGAGCTATTCTCGGCTGTTAGTCTATTTCAATTTTAAATCATTTTTGATTTGAGTGGTGGAAACTTCTGGTGTTCGGGGTAAATAAATAACTTCTGCTTCTGTTTGTTCTTGGATGAAGTCAAACTTGCCAGCCCAGTCATCTCCCATAACAAACTTATCAATATGGTAAAGTTTGATATCTTCGACTTTTTGCTTCCAACCTTCTTCTGGAATAACCAAATCGACGTAGCGGATTGCTTCCAACAATTGTTTACGTTTTTCATAAGAAAAATAGCATTTCTTTTGTTTTTCGTCCCAATTGAATTCATCCGTAGACAAAGCAACAACTAAATAATCCCCTTGCTCTTTTGCTCTTCTCAATAAATTAATATGTCCATAATGCAACAAATCAAAGGTTCCATAAGTGATTACACGTTTCATCGTTTTCCCTCTTTTTTTCATGATACTTTACGATAACAAAAAATAATCAAAATAGCAATATTTTGCCAGAAAGCTCTTTGTTCATCAAAAAGGCACCCCAATGAAGGACGATTTCTCGTCCGTATCAGGATGCCTGAAAGCTGCTTGTTGAAGATTAAAGTTTCGTTACTTCCGCTGCTTGTGGACCGCGAGCTCCTTCAACGATTGAAAATTCAACTTCTTGTCCTTCTTCAAGTGATTTGAATCCATCCCCTTGAATTGCTGAAAAATGAACAAAAATATCATCGCCAGCTTCTGTTGTAATGAATCCAAATCCTTTTTCATTGTTGAACCATTTTACTTTTCCTTGTTCCATCTTCTGTGTAGCCTCCAAGAATAAAATTAGTAACGAATACGTTCGTCCCAATTATTATACAAAAAAATGTAAGCGGTAGCAAACTATTTTTCTAAGACGAAATCGTTCATGATAAATCCCTCGCCAATATCGCCATAAAACTCATCAACAATCGTAAATCCGCGATGCTGATAAACAGCCAATGCCTCTGTATTATTTTGATTGACCTTGAGCTGAAGTTTTAGTCCTAATGAGTCTGCCAACTGATCGTACCAATCAAAAATCTGCGTCATCAGTCCTTTTCCCCGATGTTCATGGTCAATGTATAATTTGCTGATAAACACGCAATCTGAGCGGATTTCATACGCGGTATACCCAACAATCTGCTCCTCCGTCAAAGAAAAATAATGGACCCCCGCGCTGATTTCTTGGCAAATATTTTCTGGCGATTGATAATGCTTCAGCATATACTGCACTTGCTCTGCTCCGATAATTGGAGTAAAAAATTCTTGCCAAATTTTTTTGACAACAGGAAAAAGCGTTGAAACTTCATCCGTGGTTTGTATTTCATGCATGGTTAAAATAAGCGTTGCCCCCAAATAAAAAAGATGAAAGGAAAAATTCCTTTCATCTATTGTAGCGAATTATTTTGCATTTGCAAAATGTTCGTTTACTTTTTCCCAGTTTACTACATTCCAAAATGCTTCAATATAATCTGGACGAACATTTTTATATTTTAAATAATAGGCATGTTCCCAAACATCTAAGCCTAAAAGTGGGGTTTTTCCTTCCATCAATGGAGAATCTTGGTTTGGTGTGGAAGTAATTTCTACTTTGCCATTTGAAGCAACCAGCCAAGCCCAACCAGAGCCAAAGCGCCCTGTTGCCGCTGTTTTGAATTCATTTTTGAAAGAAGTAAAATCACCAAATGTTTCATTGATTGCATCTTTGATTGCCCCTGTTGGTTCGCCACCAGCATTTGGTGCCATGATTTCCCAAAAGAAGCTGTGGTTTGCATGTCCGCCACCGTTATTACGAACAGCTGTTTTAATATCTTCTGGTATTGCAGACATATCTGAAATCAATTCTTCAACCGATTTTTCACCTAATTCGGGATGTTTTTCGATCGCTGCATTTAAATTTGTTACATACGTATTGTGATGCTTGTCATGATGCAAATGCATGGTTTCTACATCGATATAAGGTTCCAATGCATCGTATCCGTAAGGTAATTCTGGTAATTTGTAAGTCATGAAAAAAACCTCCTGATTGATAGTCTTTACACTGTAAACACTATCAAAGTTAGGAGGTTTCTTCAATTAATATGCCTACTCTTTGTCGATTTCCTCGATGACAATTTTTTTCTTGAAAATAAACAATTTACTAAATACATAATTGGCAATGACAACCAATATCTGAGTGACTAATTTGGCTAGAAAATCGCCAGAATGAAAAACGTCAATCATTAGAAACATCATTCCCATGTCCATGCCATAAGAGATGACACGATAAAAAATAAATTTTGCAAATTCAACAATCAATTCCCAGAAATTTTCTGATTTAGACTGAAAAACCCAAATCTTGTTTGTCACAAAGGCAAATAAAACCGCTGCAATCCAGGAAATACTGTTAGCATATAAATAATTGAAGTGAAATACATCTTTACTAATAAAATAGGCAGCAAAATTTACCACTGTCGCCAAGCCGCCAAAGAACAGGTAAATAAATATTTCCCATAGACCTCTTTTTACTAATTGTTCTTTAAACCAAAAAAAAAGTTTCATTTCAATGCTCCTTTGATATTTCCTTATTATCATACCTAAAATGAGACAAAATGACTAGTCTCTAGCGATTAATTTATTTCTTTCCCTTGTTTTCTACAGAGAGCTTCGTTACAATAGCTTGGAAGCCATACAGTCTAAAAAAGGAGCTTGTCGATGACAGTCTTACAATTATTCAAAAGTTCATTTTTTCGCTTTAAAGATTTAGCGGAAGCCCGCAAGATTTCATTTATAAAAATTATCGGTTATTTGGTTCTTCTAAGCGCCTTTCTCGCAATTCCGATTACCTTTCAAGTTTCAAGGATTATTGATGATGTTCAAAAAGATGGACAGGCCATTGCTGAAAAAATTCCGGATTTTACGATTCAAAATGGTACCTTGACTCCTGAAAAAACAGCGGAAGGTTTTATTTATCAAACAAATTCCATTATTTTTACCTTTGATCCCGAAGGTAAACGAAGCGCCAATGATATTTCTACAGATATGATTGGTAATTTTCTCAGCATCGGTCTGCTGAAAAATAATCTGGTTATTGCCTTACCTTCCTCGGGCTTTACCACTCAATTTCTTGGAGACAATCAGCTGGTTCTTTCCTATAAAGAAGACGCACTACAATCATTAGATGGGAGCCGTATCCGTACATTTCTCCAACAAAATCAAATTCCTTGGTGGATACAACTGGTTACTTTCTTTGTTGCCTTGTACCCTACCTTCTTGGATTTGATTTTGACAGTCTTAATGATTACAGTGGGTGCCACGATTTATTCCAAACTGAGACGTTTACCATTGAAATTTTTTGACAATCTAAAAATTGCGATCTTTTCTGCAACATTACCAGCGATCATTGCTGCGCTTTTCTCCATCTTCGTTACCTTTGATTCTAGTACATTTTTGTTGATTGCGAGTTTATTTATTTATATGCAAGCAGTCAAGGCAGTTTCCCCAATTACCAATTAGTATTTAAGCATTCTCAGCAGTCCTTGAGAATGCTTTTTTTCATCCAATTTGATAGACTAGAAAAAAGGAGGCACTTTCATGTCTAAAATTATTTTATCCAAACGTCCATTTAAACCTGAACTGATTGAACAGATACACGAAATTGCTCCAACCTATGAATTTAAAACCCCAGGAGAAGAATTTTCTTGGGATGAAGTTGCTGTCACCATTGGTTGGTCGGAAGCTTGGAAAGAAAAACTCTTTCCAGTAAAAAATCTTAAATGGGTTCAAACGATTTCCGCCGGCGTCGATTATTTGCCCCTCACACTGTTTGAAAAAAATAAAATTCAGGTGACTAATGGCAGTGGTATTCACGCACAAGCGATTACGGATCACATTTTGGCAACGCTTTTTATGAAGCTTCGTGGCATTGATCAAGCGGTCGCTAACCAAAAAAAGAAACGCTGGCATCCTGCTGAAACCCATTACGGTTATCTTTCAGAGCAACAGATCTTAATTTTGGGTACGGGTCATATTGGACAACGACTTGCTGAAACCTTATCTCTACTTGGTGCTAAACCACTTGGCATCAATACGAGTGGGCATCCAGTCACTGGTTTTTACAAAACATTTCCAATGAATGATCTGTTTACTCAAATCCAACAAGCAGACTTCGTCATTAATATTCTTCCTTTAACAGATGAAACCTATCATTTATTCAATGCTTCTTTCTTCAAAATGATGCAATCTACCGCCGCTTTTATCAATGTTGGGCGTGGGGCAAGTGTAGATACTTCCGCAATCACTGCTGCCTTGGGAACAAAGGAAATCGCTTTCGCTGCCTTAGACGTCTTTGAAGAAGAACCACTACCAGACAACAGTCCACTATGGGAACTGCCAAATGTTTTGATCACTCCTCATATCGCAGGAATGACGCCACATTTTCAAAAAGCTTTTATGGGTATCTTTTTGGAAAACCTTAAAAGCTATGTGAAAGATGGTACGTTGTGTCGCAACGAGGTAGCATTGGAAAAAGGGTATTAAAAAAACTGCCAGATTTACTTTTCTGGCAGGTCTTTTTGATTCGTTTTAATATCCGCATCCGTTTCCTTCACAATAAAATGCGGTCGTTTCTTGGTCTCTAAAAAGATTTTTCCGATATATTTTCCGATGATACCTAAGCAAAGCAACTGCAAGCCACCAACGAAAAGAAAAATCGACACCATAGAGGGCCAACCGCTTGTTGGATCCCCGTACAACAATGCCCGAATAATAATGAACACTAGTGCAATTCCCGACCCCAAACATGAAAAAGCGCCGACAAATGAAGCGAGATTTAGCGGTGCATCAGAAAAATTAATAATTCCATCAATCGAATATTTAAATAATTTCCAAAAAGACCAGGAAGTACTCCCAGCCACTCGCTCACGGTTTTCATAGGAGATATACTCGGTATCAAATCCCACCCAACTAAAAATCCCTTTAGAGAAGCGGTTATATTCAGTTAATTCTAAAATTGCGTCTACCATTTGACGGGTCATCAGACGAAAATCCCGAGCGCCATCCACCATTTGAGTATCACCAATTTTATTGACTAACTGATAAAATAGCTTTGAAAAAAAACTGCGAATTTTGGGTTCTCCCCTTCGATTGGAACGACGAGTCCCCACACAGTCCAAATTATTAGCTTCTAAGCATTGAAACATCTCTATCAGTAGTTCTGGTGGATCTTGCAAGTCAGCGTCCATGACAGTAATATAATCCCCTTTTGAAGCTAATAGACCTGCATATAAAGCAGCTTCTTTTCCAAAATTTCTAGAAAACGACAAATAACGGACATTCTCATGACTGGTTGTCGTAAGGGAACGCAACACCGCTAAGGTCCGGTCGGTAGAGCCGTCATTGACAAAAATGTATTCAGTTGGCATATCTAAATCCAACACAACTTTATTTATATGTTCAAAGAAAAGCGGGATACTTTTTTCTTCATTGTAGCATGGAACAATTACTGATAACATTGCGTTACTCCTTTAAAAACATCCTATAAATAAAAAATGTATTCTTCAATCCTAAAAAATAGGCTAGTGATTAGCCTATTTTTTTTGCTCATCTTCATGATTTTTTTCAAACACATACTTCGGTTCATCCAGTTTTTCATCATAATCCACCACTAGATCATATCCTTTAAAAAACCATTCATCCGTTTCATCGATAAAGAATAAAAGACCATCAATGGTTTCTTCTACTACTGGTTGACTAGGAACATCCACAGCCATTCCGACAGAAAATCCTTCATGAACCTGCGTTTTTCCATAGACCTTTCCGTAAAAGCGTACACCCATTCCATTATCCACTACAAGTTCCTTTTTGAACCATTCAATTGCTTTTTCGGTAACTGCTAATTTCAAACCTATCGCTCCATTCTAATCATTCATTTTATCATCAAGAATATCGACGTCACCCGTCTCACCGATCACTAAAAGATTGTCATTTTCCTTAACGATCTCGTCTGCAGTTGGTGACACAACCACTTTTCCGCCAACCCGACGAATTCCTACAACAGTTAAACCAAACCGTTGTCTAAAGTTTAGCTCTAATAATGTTTTATTGAAAAATTTCGGATTGGATACTCGAATTTCAGCTAATGAATAATCATCAGACAGCTCAACATAATCCAAAATATTTTTTGAAACTAGATTGTGGGCGATTCTGATTCCCATATCCCGCTCTGGATGGACAACTCGATCTGCCCCGATTTTCTCCAACACTCGCGCGTGATACTCGTTTTGTGCCTTAGCAAGAACATCCGGTACACCCATCTCTTTAACCATCAAGGTAACCAAAATACTCGCCTGAATATCTTCGCCAATCGCCACGATTACATGGTCAAAATTGCGAATCCCCAACGACTTTAAAGTCATTTCATCCTGCGCATTCCCAACAACCGCATGAGTAGCAATATTCATATATTCATTCACCCGATCTTCGCTGGTATCAATAGCTAAAACCTCTTGTCCAGCTTCAATCAATGTTCGACAGATACTACCGCCAAATCTTCCTAAACCAATAATTGCATAATTTTGTTTCATTTTCTTCTCCTTGTAAACGCCTTTATTAACATTACCAGTATAACAAAGACCTCTCCATCTGACTACGGAGAGGTCCTTTTTTATTTCACTAACCCATGTTTAAACGCATAAATCGCTGCTTGCGTCCGGTCTTCCACTTCTAATTTCGATAAAATATTGGATACGTGTGTTTTGACCGTTTTCAGCGTAATAAATAATTCATCTGCGATTTCTTGATTGCTTTTTCCTTGTGAAATCAACATTAAGATTTCATGTTCCCGATTGGTAAGATCCTCATGCAGAATAGGTGTGCGACGAGTCAGCCGTTCCATCATCTTGGTAGTCACTTCTGGTTCAAGCACTCGTTCCCCCCGTTGTGTAGCACGAATCGCATCCGCAATTTCATGAGCTGTCGAGGTCTTCAACATATAGCCGGCTGCACCAGCTTCAATTGCCGGATAAACTTTTTCATCATCGATAAAACTTGTCACAATAATAATTTTGGCTTCCGGCCAATCTTTTAAAATAGCTTTTGTGGATTCGATTCCATCCATCACGTCCATGACCAAATCCATCAAGATGACATCTGGGCGTAATTCCATCGCTTTTTCATAACCGATTTCGCCATTTTCTGCTTCACCAACGACTTCAATATCATCTTGAATCGATAGATAAGAAGAAACGCCCAAACGAACCATCTCGTGATCATCCACGAGCAATACTCGTATCATTTTCAATAACCTCCTTCAACAGCGGAATCTTTATCTCAATACTCGTTCCCTGTCCTTTAAAACTAATAATTTTCACCGTACCACCAACACCATTGACCCGCTCACGGATATTCATCAAACCATAACTCCCGGCTTTTTGATTGCTGGCGTCAAAGCCAACACCATCATCAAGCACCCGCAGCAAGACATTTTGGTCCACTTGATGCAAATAAACTTCCAACTCATCAGCTTTTGCATGTCGCAACGTATTTGACAGTAATTCTTGAATAACACGGAATAATTGATCTTCAATCGCCGCTGATAACGGAATATCTTCAATTTCCCATTTCAATGAAATTTTTATTTTTGTTTGCAGCTCTTTTAATAATTGCTCGATTCCTTGACGTAAACTTTTACCCTCTAAGGTTATCGGACGCAAGTGCAACAATAGCGCCCGCATTTCTGATTGTGAGGCGTTGATAATATCGGTGACCAACGCTAACTGTTTTCGCTGATTTTCAGGCGCTTGCGTTTTTTCTGCCTGTTCATTCAGTGCCGACATCATCATCATGGCAGCAAAAAGCTGTTGCGAAACGGAGTCGTGCAACTCACGGGCCAATCGATGCCGTTCTACCTCTAAAATCTCTTCTTTCGTCTGCCCATCAACCAGCTGCGGACGGCTGTTCAAAAGTTGCAGCTCAGAAGACATTTCTTTCATCTTTTCCGAAACCTTCGTAATGTCCGCATCAATTTCTTGAATATACCGATTTTCTTTTGAATGGGGAATAGCTTCCGAAAAAATAGTACTTTCATAATTGCCGCCTGCTAACAAGCGTAGTTTCTCTTCAATTCCACTATAGAACCTTTTACGAAAGACACTGATTAGTAGATAGGCAAGCAACCCGATACCCACCGAAATCGTGAGGATGTAAAAGATTATCGGGATGTAAAAAATTTTTGTTTGAAAGGTCAGCGCCCACCAGTTGCTCTGCCCGCTGGCATACAAAAAAGAAAAGTACAGTAGCATTTGAATCAAAAAAGCAGTGATTCCAATATATAGAGCCAACATTCCTTTGGTAATTTTTGCGATCATACACGGATCACCTCAATATCACCAAATAAGGTGTTTGTAATGACCTTGATTCGTCTGGTACTCTCATCATAATCTTCACTGTAGACTTTTAGGCTTTCATTTTTTAATGCGGTCTTTTCCCCTTCAAAGTTCACTTCACCTATAAATGTTGCATGCTCCAGCATCACACCCACACCTGAAGGAACCAGAACTCGCGTACGACCAAATCCTTTACGGATCAGAACAGTATTGTCTTTTTTAGGTAATATCGTATTGCCTAAATCAACGATGGTATCACCTGATAGGATATTGATGTTGATATCATCCCACTCATACACTTGATTACCAATTCGTTCATTGCCTACCCATTGTTGCTTGATTTTTTCTTGACGATGACTCCGTGGTTGATCTGTTTCAACAATGATCATTTGTTTTTTTCGCCAAAAAGCATTTTTCGTCAAGTCAATTCCGGAAATTTCAAAACCTTTTAGGCCGATAAAGATCACCGCAAATACTACCATAACCCACAAAGCAGGACTGTTTAATAAACTGATAAAAATCGCCAGACAGCCAATAACTAATAAAAAATTATTTGCATTGGTTTTTTGCTTGCGCTTATAGGCTGTGTAAAGGAAGAAAATACCAATTATAAGCAGGATCAATAGCGGTGGATTGCTTATAATCTGCCAAATCGCAAAAATAAACAACAATGCCTCAACTACAATGAAAAAACGCCATGGATTATTCATCTATCCACCCCCATTCTTAATTCTATCTTATCATATCGCATTCTTAACAAAATAAAATCGGTCTGTAGTCTGAAACAAACCTGTCTCTTAAAAAAGCTGGAACAGCATCTTTTGCTCTCCCAGCTTCTGCAATGACTATTTTGTTTGAGCCACTTCAACGATTTTTACTAACATATCTCCACCAGGTGTAGCAATCGTTACTTCATCATTGACTTTTTTGCCAATCAACGCTTGAGCGATTGGAGAATCATTTGAAATCTTTCCAGAAAATGGATCTGCCTCAGCACTGCCGACGATTGTATATTCTTCTTCTTCTCCATCTGGTAATTCAATAAATTTAACAGTTTTTCCAAGGGAAACTTCATCTTTATCAACACCTTGGTTATCAATAATCTGTGCAAAACGAATCATATTCTCTAATGTTGTGATCCGACCTTCAACGAAAGCCTGTTCATCTTTTGCTGATTCATATTCCGAGTTTTCGGATAAATCGCCAAAGCCACGGGCGATTTTAATTCGTTCAATAATTTCGCCACGTTTGACCGTTTTCAATTCTTCTAATTCTTGTTCTAATTTTTCTTTTCCTTCTGCTGTCATAGGATATACTTTTTCTACCATATTAATAATCTCCTTTGCTTCATCTAAAAAAATCGCAAAAGGTAATCTTTTGCGAATAAGTCCACAAAAGATTACCATGCTTTCTGCTAAATGTAAATAACATAATTGATTAATTATTTACATATTTCTCTACTAATTCCATGTGTTCTTCATAGGTTTCAGCGAAATAAACTTCCTTCGTATCAATGTCTGCAACGAAATAATAGTAATTATTTGCTGTTGGTTCCAAAACTGCTTCAATCGATTGTTCGCTTGGGCTGTCAAAAGGTCCCGGACCGTATCCAGTGTTAATATAAAGGTTATACGGTGAATCCGTTTGTGTTTCGGCAATCGTTACGACTTCTTTATGTTCACCAATTGCGTAAAGAATAGAGATATCTGATTGCAGTGGCATATCCGTAGCTAACCGATTGAAGAATACTTGTGCAATATTTTTACGATCCGCTTCTTTTTCTCCTTCTTTTTCAACAAGTGAAGCTAACGTCAGTACTTCTTGCACCGTCATATCTTTTTCTTTGATTGTTTCAAAATACGGAGTCAGTACCGCATTTGATTTATCAACCATTTGCGTAACCATCTCTTTAAGTGACGTTCCTTTGAAATAATCATAGGTTGCTGGGAATAAATAACCTTCCAGTCGATAGCGAACATTTTCCGCTTTTGCCGCACTATCCAAAAGATCTGGATATTTTTTATGCAGTTCATCAAAGAAAGCTTGATCTTTCATCAAGGCAATGAATTCTTCTTTTTTGATTTTCGTTGCTTTGGCAATAGCATCACCGATTTGCTCAATGTCATATCCTTCTGGAATTGCTAATTTTGCATCGACACCAGCCGATCCTGCGCCACCTTGCTGCAAAGCTTCACCGATGTCATCTAATGTCATATCTGGTGAGAATTGATAGCTACCTGCCTGAAATCCTGTCAAATTATTAAATTTCGTATAATAATTAAACACCATACCACTTTTAATAACATCTTTGTCCTCTAAAATTTCTCCAATTGCTTTATTGGAGGATCCACTTGGAATCTCTACGGAAATTTTTTCAGAACTATCCGGGTCTAATGGTCGTAAACTGGCTGACACATACCGATAAACGGAGAATACCAATATTCCGCCAATCACTAATAACGCTAGCACAACGACCGTAACGATTTTATTAACAATTCGGTCTTCTTTGCGCCGCATCACCTTACGCTGTTTGACATCGCTTGGATCTTTACTATCAACTATATTTTTTTCTATTTTATTTTCTGTTTTCTTTGCCTTTTTTGGCGTAGGCTTTTTTGAAGAGCCAGCAGGTTTGCTTCTTCTAGATCCCACTGATTCTGATTGATCTTGCTGATCTTTATTTTGGGCCATGATTTTTTCCTTCTCGGCATCCTTTAAAGCGCCGGTAGTATTACTTGAATCTGAATTATTCAGAGAATTTAATATCTTATCTTTAAATGATTCTTCCTCTGGATGTTGTTTAGACAAAAACAACTCCTCCTTACTTTCGTAGTACTAGCTTGTACTATTATACACGAAAGTTTGGAGGAGGGGAACAGGTTATTAATTTTCATAATTTTTTAAAACAGTAAATATTCTTTTACAGGCTTTTTTATCGTTGAATGTATAAATATTTTCTCTTACATATTTTTCCAGTTTTTTATCGATACTATTATTTCGTGTTTTTTCTAAAGCTAAGTCAATAAGCGATTTTTTATCTTGAATTATGGGTCCTGGTAGAAATGTTTCTTTTTTTTCTAATTCACGTTGTTCGTTAAATTCCTCAATAAATTGATAATAAATAACGCTTTTTTTAAGAATAACAAAATCTAATCCTACACTCGAATAGTCTGTAATAAGAACACCATGATTCTTTAATAGATGTTGCACCGTACATGATCCCTCATAAATAATATTAACAAAATTAGATTTAAATAGATGCGTATATCTTTGAAAATTATGGTGGAGGTAAAAACTGATACTTAGATTATTCTTATATTTAGCTTCTCTAAGAATTGGGTCATTAATCAGTTCATTAAAATGCTTATAAAAAGATGTTTCCATGAATTCTTGATCTGACAGAGTTTCTTTGCCCTTTCTCCAAGTAGGCATTATTAGAATTTTTTTTCGTATTAAATATCTCTTAACTTTATTATTTCCTTTTAAAAGTGCATCAAATCGTGCAAATCCAGTAATCTCAATATCCTCTTCAGAATAAAACAGCTCATCTCTTACTATTGTAAATTCTCTTTTAGAAGATACTAAAAATTTATCAATTAGATTGGGATTACTTTTTTTACCATATAGGTACTCTATGTCTCTGACTCCTGTAATACCATGTTGTAGAAAAATTTTCTTCGCGAAAGTTAATTTCTTTAATGTTTCAGTCGTAATCACCGGTAGAACATAATTTGGTGTATGGGTATGGACAAAGAAATCTGCTTTAAAGAAAAGTTCTACATGTTGTAAACTTTTGTAAAACACTATATTTTTCTTGAATTTCATTAGATTTTCTAAGTCTTTTGAATTTTTTGAAATTAGATAATACACCTCAAAGTGATTCTGTTGCTCCATCATGTATTTAAAAAAAAGCATTCCATTATCTTGAGCTTTAGATGGATATTCAAAAATAATCACAATTGGTTTCTTATTCATACTATGTTTATTATCTTTAATTTTTTCAAAAAGATTAAATTCTTTTTTATGAAGGACACTCATCCTATTTGATAAATTTCCCAAAGAAGTTTTATACCAATTTATCGCAATCATATCTGTATTCGTATATTGCAACCAAGACGTCTCGGGTAAATTATTTGGACCAAACAATCTAAAATCATAAGTCGTGAGATCATGCTCTATTATCTGTATATTAATCCAGTAATCGAAAACTGATAGGTCATAGTTATCGTAATCAAAAAAATTAGAAAGTTCGGGGAAAATTTCTGATGGCGAAAAAACAACCTCAAAAAGATTCTTATATTCACCAGACACCGTTTGGATAGTATTTTTTGTAAAAACTCTTATTTTAGTTTTTAAGAGTTCCTTTCTATTCGAAAGAATGAAATCAATTGAGTTAAGAGAAAAAGTCTGCGTGAAAACTTCAAGTTCCATCTTAATTTTGTCATCGTTTATTATAGATATTGAGTTTACCTGACTTTTCTTATAATATGATTTAGATGAAGGTACCTGATTCCAAATAAAACGAATAAACTTATCATATGTAACATATAAAAATAGTTTTTGATGTTCAAATTCGGTCATTAGGGATTTTGAATTAGATTTAAAAGCGAAATTCTCCATAGAAATTTGCTTATTTTCTTTTCCATAATAAATATATGCACGGTCTTCTTGATCTTTTTTTAACAACTTAGCAATAGAATATAAAGAAATTCTCCATTTATCTGTTCCTATTTTTTCAAAATATTCTACCTCGTTATTTCTAGAGATTCTGAGATCTTGGAAATTAAATTCTGAGCATTCAATAAAATAATAGTTTCCGTTTGTATATGCTTTCAAGTTAAGCATATCGTACCTCCTAGCATTTACCGGTTAATAAAGTGTCATACCATTTTTCCCGAAAAAGAACAGATTGCTTTACCATTCAACCTGTTCTTTCGATTAATCATTCATTTAAAGTGCGCTTTCTTATTTATTTAATCAAATAGTTTCTCGTTCAATTAATAATCCTACAAGCATTGGCATTGATGTAACCATACCATTTCCCACTAGTTGAATACAAAGAGTAATAGATTGCTCCATTAATATGATTATATTGACCTCGGGCAACAAAAGATTCGTTTAAGAATTGAGAAGAACTGTGTCTTTTTTTCCAAGAAAAATTGGACCATAAATTATAATTTTTACTTTTTATTTGAACCTTTGACCCATTTCTAATATAGATACCTTCCGCCCCTGCTGCCTTTTCAGTTCCAGTTGAATTAATGTAGCCGTACCATTTTCCTTTTGAGTCATAGAGAGAATAATAATGACTACCATTGGAATGTTTATAACTAATTTTCACATTAAATGTAGTATTAAGAACCTGGTTAGAGCTACGAAGTTGTTTCCAACTAAAATTTTGCCATATCGAATAGTTTTTCTTGTTTATCGTCACATAGAAATTTTCTCTAACTGCAGGTCCTTGTTGTGTGATGTCTGTGGAACATGCTCGTGAATTGATGTATCCTTGCCATTTTCCATTTGAATCATACAACGACAGATAAGAAGCCCCATTAAAGTGGTGATATCTTCCTTTCGCCAGTAGTTTTTTCCCAATGATTTTTTCGGATGGATTTCGCAATCTCCAACTAAAGTCACTCCATGTATTATAACCATTTCCAGTTACAGTCACATATTTCCCATAACTTTGCCATACACCGGAACTCTCTGAACTGAGCACTCCAACATTCGACTCAACATAACCTTGCCACACATCTTTATTATCATAGACAGAATAATAAGTTTTTCCATTTGAATGATTATATTTCCCTTTGGCTAACAGCGTTTTATTTATGAAATTGGTCGTATTTCCGCTAATTTTCCAAGAAAAATTCTGCCATATTGATGAATTTGATTTTGTTACTGTTAAATACTGATTTAAAGAGATATAGGGGCCTTGGGGTTGTACATTACTAAACTTATTCGCATAATCTGATGACATGTCAAAGGGATTCGTAATTCCGGGATAAAATACGCGAGATGTCCATTGCCATGCTCCATAGGCTGTATAAAGTTGTGTTTTTGTGGGATTATACGGATATGCTGCTACCCACACATTTTTTTCACCTAATGTTTTCGAATTTATTCTCCCTTCATTAATCCAATTCAATCCAATATAATGCTGCACATTTGAATATCCCAATTGTCTCAAGCGGTCAGCAAATGCCTGAGAATTTTGTGTATGATTTTTATTATCTTTAATTTTGGGTTCTTCAATGTCATTGACCATAATTGCTGATTTAGGTAATTTTAACTCTGTAGCATATTTAGCAAAATAATCTGCTTCTTTCGTAGCTTCAGCACTTGTAGTGAACCAACTGTAATGGTAAGCATGCACATTTAATCCCGCTGCCTGAGCATTTGCAATCTGACTTGCTGCATAAGGGTTTCTATAGGTCGTATATTCCGTTAACTTTACAACAACGGATTTAACGCCATTGTTTTTCATAAATTGGTAATCTGAAACACTGATTAATCCATTATGCGAAGAAATATCAATAAAGTCTTTTGTCGGTGTGTTTGAATTATTATGAGCAATATCAGGTAAAGTCAACGAAGCCGCTCTTCCACTTCGCTGAACAGGTGGTTGAATAACTTCGTATAAATCTGATCTACTTTTATCTGACGGAAATGCTTCTAGCGAAATCTCAGGTATTTCTTTAGATTGTGATTCTTCTGTCATTGTTGACGAAGAATCTGTGTATTCTATAGCATTTCCCTCAATAGTGCTACCGAAAGTATCTATTCCAGAAGAATTTTCAGTCGTGTCCTCCGATTGACTTGAAAATTGGATAAAATCAGTGCTTTGTGTAGCCTTCTCTTTGGCAACCACAACATCCGTAAACATCAAAGTGCTAATTAAGAGCATAGTAATTAAAACTTTCTCCCTCATTTTCACTCCCCCTTTTCTCTTTATATACTAATCTTAACTTAATTAAAGCCAAAAACCAATTTTTAAACATAGTATAGAATTAGTTATTGTCACTTTTGAGCCCCCACCATACATGCAGCCAATTTTTGCCATTTTTTTGGAAAAATCAGTATTGAAATATCACCTCATAGAAGGCATTTAACAATTTTTGACATCTATCTCCTAAAAAGATCAACACGAGCTTGCCTTTTAAATGGAAGTTGCGAAACTTATGAAATAGGTGTTTTAACCTACCTAGCAATCAAAGCAGCTAATTATTTTCTTTCGGCAAGAGATGTCATGTTTTGGTGAGACTACAAGAAAATTTTCCGCTGAGATTAAAAGTCTTCTCACTTTGTGATAGGCTACCCCTATTGATACATTTTGCTCAATAACTATCAGAATTTAACTTGTACTGAGTTAAAGAAAGATGAGTGACTGGAAAAAGTACCTCAGTAACAAATTTCTACAAAAGAAAAAATAGCAGAAATTATTCAGTCATGAGAAATACTAATAATAAAGTACGAATTGGCAACTACTACGGTTAATATATAAAGTAATCTGCCTTTTGGGGTATTACATTATACTACTACAAGTTTATTTATCGGTTTTTTGTTGCACTTTATATTTAAGATTCACTTTTTCGTTAGTGCAACTCCAAAATAAATAGGTATTGCAAAAAGAATACTAAAAACATATCTAAAATCAGTAGCCGGCAAAGAAATTGCTAGTGTCAATAGATTTAGATACATTGGTAAAATAATTAACAGACTCCTCTTGTTAATAACGAATAACACAGTTATTATTCCCAGCCCCAACAATCCAATCGCTCCTCGAAAGATGATTGACTGTAAATTATCATTAAGAAATTCAAAAAAATTTCGGGTAATCTCAGAAAATTTAGGAAATAAGGGAGGTTTCTTTAATGCTTCAGTACTTTTATTAATCCGTTTCTTATACTCGTTAAAACTAAGAATATTTTTATTTCCTTGTGTTTTACTCTCGTTGAAATAAGATTGGTATGCTTGCACTAATTGAACGTCAAAAGATTTCGTAGTATCAGTACGATAGGTAAAATATTGATAATTTCCTCTTTCCTGAGTAGGGTCATTGTTTCCAAGATAAATTTGATAGTTTTCAGGTGTGTAGTATCGCCAAAGAGGCGCTACTTGTTCAAGATAAGCTTGGACATAAATTCCAAAATTACTTTTTAACAAACTGAACCAACGTTTTAAGAATTCTCCTAAATTATCTGAAATGAACTCTCCGTTATAAGCAGAATTAAATTTAAGAGGATCAACAGTTTTAGAATCGTATTTTTCCTTCCAAATCTCCTCAGGTAAAATTTTGGTGAAGTATTCCTTATCTTCACTTGAAAATACACCATTATTATGGAAAACAGCAGCTACTTGTTGTGTTGGAATTGCTAAAGCCTCTGTTAGTGGGCTTTCGCGGGCATTTAAGACCGTTGAACCAACAAACGAAAAAACAAGATGCATCATAATCGAAGCAGCTAAAATAACAACTGCATCTTTGCTTCTAATTTTCAAAAGAAGGATAAATAGAGTAATTAAAACGATGATTAGTCCATTTTTTCTGAATTCCATTGTGAAAAAAATAGCAAGTATAAACAAAAGTGAAAACCACTTATTTTTCAGAAAATTTCTTCCTAACTTATCAATTTGATAGATACAAAAACTAAATAACAAAAGTGCAATACTAAAGGGGATATCTTTCCAGAGCGTAGCCATATAAAAACCATTAATTGGATAAACAAGGTAGACTAATAAAATTATACGACTGATATTTCTTGAAAGTCCATTTTTCTCTAAGAAAGCTAAACAAAAACCAACTACAAATGAGCCACATAATGTCTGCAAAACTAAAAATGAGATGGGACTATAATATATGTAGCTAACAAATCGTATTAATAAAGTATGAAGTAATGGATGCCATTCCGAAAGTATTCGTGTTTCATTTGCTTGAGACCATTGGTTGTAGGAATCTGTACTTAATGATCCTGGGAAAAGTGCAATGAGAAATAAACTCCAGAAAAGGGCCAGAATACAAGAATAGATCAGACCCTGTCTTATAATCAGCTTTGACTTATGTTTTTTTTGTTGTTGCTTAGTTCTGGGTCCACTTCTGAAATTATCTTTGGGACTCTCGGATAATTTCAATAACCATAAGAGAACATAATAAAAAGTGAATACCCAAAAAATCAAAGTAGACATTATTCCAAGTATACTCATAGATGATGTTAAATGTAAGTTTTGTGAACTTGTGCTCAGTGTCCAAAAAAATGCTAAAATTCCCGATCCTATTAAAATTGATTTATCTGTTCTTAATTTTTGACTAGACACGAAAAATAGAAACCCTGATAGAAGTAGCAACGCGACTAACTTTCCAAGTGAATAGGAATAATTAACCAAAATAGAAAGCAATCCGGTGAAAAAAAAGATTATAAACAATAAAAGATTTGTTCTACTCATCGAAATCTGTTCCATTCATATTTTTATATTTGATTAATTCAAGCCGATATAATTTTTTATAAGAATTATTATGGGTATCTAAAATTAAACCTACAAAGAAACAAAGAATCGAAATTATTACCAAACCTACAGCTAAAACAGCCGAAGGTAGCTTAGCCACAAAACCAGTTTTTATGAATTCGTTAATAACCGGAATACCCGTCAGTAGTCCGAAAATTAAAAATATAAACGACAGTAACCCAAAGAAAAATAATGGTTTTGAATCTCTCAACATGCCAAGTATCATTTTGATTACTTTAAATCCGTCTGAAAAAGTATTTAGTTTTGACTCGCTACCTTCTGGTCGATCTCGATAATCAATTTGTATCTCTTTAACTAAAAATCCATTTTCAACACAATGAATTGTGAGTTCAGTTTCTATCTCAAATCCTGGGCTTAGAATAGGAAATGTTTTCACAAAGTATTTATTAAATCCCCTAAATCCAGTCATGATATCTTGAATATTGCTCTTATATAGATAATTAATCATATTTTTAACAAGATTGTTCCCAAAATCATGGAAATTTCTTTTATTTTCATTTGAGTAAGTTCCATTAGAGAGTCGATCCCCAATTGTCATGTCAGCAATTCCTTGTTTCATTGGTGCTAATAGCTGATGAACATATTCTGCCGGATATGTATCATCTCCATCCACCATAATATAATAGTCAGCCGAAATATCCATAAACATGCTTCTGACGACATTTCCTTTTCCCTGACGGGATTCAGCCCTAACAATTGCTCCATGTTGTTTTGCTATTTCAGATGTTTTATCTGAAGAATTATTATCATATACATAAATTTCCGCATTGGGTAATTCTTTTCTAAAATCATCAATAACTTTTCCAATTGTTATTTCTTCATTGTAACAAGGTATTAAAACTGCAACTTTATCTAACATTTTATCCCACCTAATCAACTTTTTTCAGTTCATATTCTAAATATTCACATATACCTTTTCTTAAGTCATATTTTGATTCATAACCTAAAGATTCAAGTTTTGTAATATCTGCAAAGGAATATTGTATGTCTCCAACACGTGCATCCTGTTTTTTAATAGGTAACTTAACATTTAATACCTGTTCATAAATATCTATCACTTCATTTAATGAAGATGGTTTACCTGTTCCAACGTTAAAAACCTCTCCCTTTGCATCAGATTTATCTGATACCAAGAGTAATGCGGCAATTACATCTTTAATAAAAACAAAATCTCTCGTCTGCTCTCCATCACCGTATAATACAAAATTAGTTTCTTGATTAGATAAAACTTTTTTAAATTGTTCTGTAATAATAGATAAAACACCAGAGTACGGTGATTTCGGATTTTGATTCATTCCATATACGTTAAAAAAGCGAACTGCGGAAGTAGGGACATTGTATAAATGGTTGTACGCTAATACGTATTTTTCAGTTGCAAATTTATCAATAGCATATGGCGATAAAGGTTTAATCTGTGAGATCTCTTTTTTGGGTAAAGCGGGGTCATCTCCGTATACTGCTGCAGAAGAAGCAAAAACAACTCGCTTTATTTGTTTTTGAAATTTTTTAACTAATTCAAGTATTTCTAAATTGGCATTCATATTTATTTCATGGGTTTCTATAGGGCGCTTGATAGAATCAGCTACACTAGCTACAGCAGCCAATAAAAAAATATAATCAAATTTGTTCTTACTTAATATTTGAGTGATAAGTTTTTCATCTCGAATATCTCCTTTTAGAAACTCAACTTTATCTAACTGCAGATTTTCTTTTTTTCCCATTGATAAATCATCGACAACTACTACATCATGTCCGTCATTGACCAAATGATTCGCCAATGATGAGCCGATAAATCCAGCTCCGCCTGTGATTAAATATTTCATTTCTTAGTCCTCATTTTCTATAATATTGTAGAACATTTCTATCGCCTTTTCGTTATAAATGGTTGCATCAAAATTAGCGGGTTTCAACTTTTCAGTATATGATTTGGTGATTAATTGTGCAATTCCCTCTATGCTATTGTCATCAGCCAGCAGGCCTTTTTTCCCATCTTCCAAAACATATTTGGTTGCCGGAATTTTAGTTGCCGCTACTGGTACTCCAACTGCCATTGCTTCCAAAAGGACCATCGGTTGCCCCTCATATGCCGAAGTTAATACAAACAACTGACATTTTTTTAAAATCTCAAATGGATTTTCTTCATGTCCAAAGAGAAATACCTTATCCATTAAAGCTAAGTTTTGTACAAGCTCTAGCAGGCTCTTTCTCATAGGACCATCCCCTAAAATGAATAACCTTAAATTCTCATTTCTCTTCACGGAAATAGAAAAAGCTTTTATGAGATCTTCTTGTCTCTTTTCGGGAGATAATCTTCCCATAGTAATAATATTATAATTTTCTTTCTGAGGATACAAAACAAAATTACCTGATAAATCAAACTTTCCAAAATACTCAATTACTTCTGCATCCTCAACATTAATATATAAACCCTCGGTGGTTTTATAGAAAACAGCTTTTGTCGTATAGATAGTTTCAAAAACATTGTAGTTTTTAACCAACGCTTCTTCTTGTTTCTCAAAGAAAATTGAAGAATAGATTTTTGAATTTAGTTTAACTTCGATTTTTGCTTTTATTTTCTCGGTATAAATAAGTTTTTGAGAATTTATCAATCTAACATTTTTCTCTGCAATAAGTCCCAAATAGTTCTGCTTGTAAGAAATATCGTAGTACCAACCAAACTTTGTTTTAACTTTTTTACTATAAGAAACCACGAGATCTTTTAATTCAATATTTTGTTGCTTTACCGTTTCTTGTAACTTTTCTGACTTTATCCATTTTTCATCTACTGGCTCTCCAATTACTTCTAAATATCCACTTTCTATTATAGTTTCAGTTATTCTCTCTTTCCATCTACGATAACTCAAATGATTGGAGACTCTATTTTTTAGATTACGTATCAATAAAAAGTTTTTAGCTTGAGCAAGTGAATTTTTCTCTATCCATCCAAAAAATTCATTTCTAAACCAAATTTCAAGATATACCTGATTATTGGATAATAGCGCTTCTTTTCTTACCTCTACCATTATATATTTATAATCCCACAACCAATCAACCATCTTTGAATCAGTTGTTACTGGGGGTTCCACCCAGATGACCCGCTTACGAACTTTTTTTATATATCCAAAATAATTAACTATTTGAATATCCGTAATAGAAAGAGGCTTCTCTGCGAACTCGCTAGAGCTTACCCATCCAACATATAAGTCATTTTTTAGAATTTTAAAAAACTTTTCCTCATCATCTGCCCTAGTAACTGCTACTGCTCGAATTATATCCGTTTCGAGTACTGAGAATGAATCTACGTTTAAGCAATTTAAGCTTGAATAGAGAGAATACTCATCATTTGTTTTAATAGGTTCCAAAAAGAGATTACAATCCAAGAAAGGTGCTTCTATTTTCCTTTTCTCAGTCTTTCCATCAAATAATTTTATTAAGTCGAGTGTATTCAAAGAAAACGAAATTTTTTCTGGTATAGCATAATTTTTAAGCTTTTCTTGATTTACTTCTTTCATTATCGGTGAGACCGTTATTAATTTGTCAAATTCGTTATAAACATGAAACAACGGAGTAAGATTTTTTTCATGGATTTTTCTTCCGTTGACTTCTCGGTCTTTATCCGCCATCATATCACTATGCAAAAAACACATTTTTTTTGTAGCTGATGAAAATAAAATGTATTTACTCCAAAAAAAACTATACCCACTGAAATCAATTGCAATATCAAATTTTCTATTTGAAAAAACTCTATTTGCCTCACGCTCTAATCCATTTCTTGGTAAAAAATCGCTATTATAATTTTTGTTATATAACAATAATCTTTTTTCTTCATTCTTATTTAATAATGCATACCCTGGTTTATATATAAAGCGAACTTTACTTGTTACATTCTGAATATTGGTAATGCTTTCCTTGCTTGTAGGATATCCGGTAAAGCAAGTCACATCAAACTTGGAATAATCAAGATTATTCAATAGATTTATCAAGCTAGATGTAATTCCATTGTTTTTCATTCCACCTACATAAAAAAGCAAAGATTTTTTCCTTGTTTTCTCCTTTACAATATTTCCTTTGTTTTGCTTCTCATTTTGAAATATACGTTCAACTGTTCTTTGTGTTGAATTTCCATCTTCGTAAGGTAGAAACCTACTTTTAGATTTTAAATAATTTCCTTCAAACTGATTTTTTATATTATCTATATCCAGTATTAGTTCGGCAACTTCTTTTATCGTTTGTACTACTGGTCCAGGCAACTCTTCATCTTTAAAATATATCCCTCGTTCTAATTCATAGATATCTTTATCCCAACAATAGAAAATAATTGGTTTATTTGTGATCAGGAAATCAAAAAAAATACTAGAGTAATCAGTCACCAATAAATCAATCATCGCCATTAATTCATTCGGATCTTGACTATCAGGAACTAAATAAGGAAGTAATTCTTCACACTCAGAAGCTATGTCATAAATAAACGGATGGACTTTTACTAATATATTATATGATCCGCCTACTTGATTACGTAAATACTCTGTTTCTTTGACAATTTGTATTATCTGATTACTCGGACTGTTTACATTGTTACCTTTCCATGTAGGGCAATAAAGAATATTTTTTTTATTCATTTCAAAAGAGGATAATTTTTCTTCAAAGCTTTTCTTTAGTTTTACATCGTCTGCTTCGATTGTCAGGTCTATTCTTGGATAACCATATTCTAAAATCTCGCCCGTATACGCCCCATCAAGCTTAAAACTTTTTAAATACATATTTGTCGTATGTTCATTTGGGCTAATTAAGTAATCAGAAAAAAAGAAATTCCTGACAACGTTTTGTAGCCCTGCAGGATTCCCCTTCTCTATTTCATAACCCATCTTTTTTAGAGGTATTCCATGCCATGTATTTATACAAATTTGATCATCTTTTGGAATAAAAAATGATTGAAAAGTTGAATTATTAATAAGGTATTTAGATGTTGCTAGATATTCTACGTATTTTTTTGTATTTCGTTCAACAAAAATAACCTTTTGGTTCAAGTACTTTTCCATATCTGGATTCCAGTCCTCTTCGACCTTTTTATCATAAACCCAAATATGTGTAAATTGACTATACTCCTTATGATCTAATAGATATTTAAAGATTGCATAAGGAGAATCAGTCATACTTTTCCCATCTCGACACTCATACAAAACATATGCTTCATTCATTGGTAATTCATAAAATTCTGCAAACCAACTAGAGAGATTTTTTGATATGTTCGTATTTTTTTTATTTAAAGAAAATAAATTATTTACTTTCAACAAGTTTTCCACCTTTGCCTTATAAAAATTATATTTCTATATTCACTTATACAGAATAGCATAATTCTACATTAAACAACTGATTATTTTACTAGCAGCTCATTTTCAAACATTTTGATCGCCTTTTCATTGTATTTTCTCGCATCAAATTTTTTCAGTTTTGGTTTTGTATCCAGATAATCGGCTAGATACTTGGATATTGCTTCAGTATCTAATCCTTCGATGTAGTAGCCATACTCTTGTCCAAGAACAGAACGGTTAGCTGGGATATCTGAGGCCACTATTGGCATGCCTAGGGTTAAAGCTTCTAACAATACCATTGGCTGACCTTCATAAATAGACGGTAAAATAAATAAATCACATTGTCGCATGAAATCAAACGGATTTTCTTTGTGCCCTAACATGTAAACAGCAGCTTGAAGATCCAATTTAAAGATTGTTTGAAGTAACTCATTTCGTAAATCTCCGTCACCTAAAATATAAAGCTTAGCCTGTGAAAATTTTTTATTTATGGCTGAAAAAGCCTTGATCAAATTTTCTTGATTTTTTTCTGGAGAGAGTCGTCCCATAGTAATGATATTAAAATTTTCTTGATTAATTCCAGAGATTGATTCTCCATAAATATCCGTCAAAGTATTACTTTGTTCATACCGCTCCATACTGATTTTACTATCATTTGAAATGTCTTTTATATCAGACACGCATTTCGCATCTATCCATCCATTTATCCCTGCGATTGAAAAAAATATATACTCAATCTTATCAACCACAGCTTTTTTTGAAATGCTTAATTCCGAGTTAATAAATTTGCTGAGATCAACTTGAAGACGTGTGCTATTAGTAGTGTTTGGTGGGTCACTCCAGCAAAATTCAGGTTTACCAATTAGCGTTCCCCTTTGATGGACGACCTCGTATGATTCTGTAATTCCCGTCTTTTGTGTTTGATTTCTATGATAGAAGATTTTTTTAGCAAAGGTAAATCCTTTTAACTCATGAATATTATTTATATATCTTGCATCTACCCACCCCAATAGGCCAGACTCATTTTCAATAAGATAAAAATCTCCTTGATTTGTTACAGCTTTTTTTGTCATTAACGCATAGGTCTTTTCCAAATAAATCAAGGGTGAACGAATACCTTCTAATGATTTTATATGATTATAGATATAGCCATTCTTAGAGCCAATGATTGTCCCAATTTTACAAATAGAATTTTCCTTTATTTCCTCTACTCTGGCACTTATAAGCATTTCTTTTTCTATCCAACCAATATAAATTCCATTGAGTGTAATTTTTGCATAGTTAATATTATTTATCGAAACTGTCGCTAATACATAAATAATACTTTCCTTTGAAATTCTTCTTTCTTCAAAATTTTCTATCTGAATAGCAGTTATATTCTTGGCAATTTTAAAAGTTCCAGTCGAACTAATAGAAGCTAAAGAACGCTCATTACTGATTTCATAGCCAAAATCTTGTGTTTCTAACATTTCTAATTTTTGGTGCAATATTTTTTCTATATCAATTGTATTTATTGTATACCCTAATTGTTCTGGATAAATATATTCTGCCAATTTTTCCTTATTAACTTGCATCGTTTCTTTAGAGACACTCAGAAGACGATCAAAGCGATAATAGATAGAAAAAATACCATTTAGATTTTTCTCATGGGGTTTTACTCCATTTACAGTTCGCTGCGAATCAGCCAATAAATCATTATGCTGAAAAACAATTTTCTTATTGGCAGACATTTCACTAATCAATTTTCCCCAATAAAAGCTATATCCACTAAAATCAATTGCTACGTCAAAATGGACACCACCAACGATTCGTTTTGTTTCTCTCTGAAAAGCTTTTTCAGGGTAAAAACTCCTCAACCATTTTTTTTGAGTGAATTCTTGAATCCAACTGTTGCGTATAGCCTCCATTCGAGTATAAATAGCTGCACCAGGTCTGAAAAGAAAACGAACATGCGGATTTACCTTGTTTAAATTTTGAATTTCTTCATCTGAAGTAGGACGTGCCAGTAATAATGAAACATCATATTTTTGATAATCCAGATTGTTCGTTAGATTAATAAAGCTGGTTGTAATGCCGTTATTTTTCATTCTTCCAGGATAAAATAATAGTTTCACTTTTTCTGAATCCAAGTGATATTCTTTTATTTTTTGCGAAGCTTTTCCAAAAAAGATTCGAGCAAGGTAGCGTGCTGTCGTCTCACCATCATCATAAAAACAAACGGACTCTTTCATTTTCTGATAGTCGGGTCGTTCTTGTATTCCATTTTTACTAAAGTTTTTTATTTCTTCAATCAGCTCAGTAATCGTTTCGGTGATGGGACCTGGTAACTGTTCTTCATTAAAATACATTCCACGATCTGCATCATAAAGATCACGATCCCACGCATAGAAAATGATCGGGCGGTCTGTCACCAAGAAATCAAAGAAAATACTAGAATAATCGGTTACCAATAAATTGATTCCTGCTAAAATTTCGTTAGGATCGAAATAATCCGGAATCAACATAGAAGTAATTCGCGGGTCTTTTTTCATACTTTCATAAATATACGGATGGACTTTAATCAAAAAATTATATTGTCCTTTGAATGTTTCCTTTAAAATCAACGATTCTTGAACAATTTGTTGCTGATCATTCAACGGATTAGAGACAGAAGTTCCCTTCCATGTAGGCGTGTATAGAATCGTTGGTAAAGAAAAGTCAATTTCTAACCCAATTTGGACCAATCTGTTAAATAATTCCCTAGGATCAGTTTTAAACGTGTTATCAATCCTTGGATATCCACCTTCTAAAATAGTACCGGGATAGATTCCTTCCAATCGATAACTATTAGAAAGTATCTTTGTGGTATGTTGATTAGGTGACAATAAATAGTCCGTCATCAGAAAATTCCTAAGCACGTTTTGCGAGTGAGACGGGTCTCCAGGAATATCAAATCCCATATGTTTTAAAGGGGTTCCGTGCCAGGTATTAATGTACACTTGTCCTTCTTTTTTTGAAAAAAATGATTGAAATGTGGCATTATTAATCAAATATTCTGCTGATAGAAGCCAATCAACATACTTTTTGGAATTTCGAGTAACGAATTCCACCTGATCTGCATACCTGTTTTTAATTTCCTGAATAATCGGATTATTTTCATTTGCTACAACCCAGATATGATGAAAGTTGTTGAAAGCAGAATTTTCGACCATATAACGAAACATTGTATAAGGAGAGTCCACAATCGACTGTCCATCTCTTACCTCATACAAAATAGTATTCTTTTTTATTTTTTTATGATAGTGTTTCGCATAATAATTACGAATATCGGCATCTTTTGATACTATCGGTTTAACTATTCCTTTTGCTGATGCCGTTAAAAAATTCTTTACTCCCATTTTTCTCTCCTCAATTTACTCACTCATTAATTCGACGATTTTCTCCGCCGATCGACCGGTCTCCCATTGACAGAAACGTTGATAGAAAATCTCGTACTTTTCTTGATAACCAGTAAAGTTTCCGTTTTTCAAAAATAAATCTAGTTCTTGATACAAGCAAGTTTCATCTTTGACGATTGGTCCCGGCACGTCATTGTAATCAAAATAAAAGCCTCGTAAATCCTCTTTGTAGTGTTCATAGTCATACGCATAAAAGAGCATTGGCCGTTTGAGGTTAGCAAAATCAAACATCACCGAAGAATAGTCGGTAATCAACAAATCACTAATTAAATATAAATCATTTATATCCTCATCCATGCAGACACGTACATTTTTTTCAAATCCTGCAATCGAAATAGAATCTCCTACAAGATAATGGGGACGGATAATCAAAATGTCTTCCCCAAGATCTTGTGTTACTTTCTCCAAATCAAACGGCATATAAAATTTATAATTTCCCTTACTGATAAAGTAATCATCTCGCCAAGTAGGTGCATACAAAATCACTCTACCAGAAGTTTTTCCAACAATTTTTTGTTTCAGTTGCTCAATAAAATCCTTATTATTTTTTTGAGTGACCAGGACATCATTTCTTGGATATCCCATTTCTAAAAAAGTATGGTGATAGTGGAACGCTCGCTGAAAAATTTCTTTGGAAAATTGATTTGGTGCAATTAAATAATCCCAGCGATTGGCTTCCTCTGAGAATTCTCTTTTGTATGCTTCAGTTTTTGCCCCAGGTATCGCCACGTTACTGATATCTATCCCCAGTTTTTTTAATGGTGTTCCGTGCCATGTCTGTATATAAACAGTTCCTTTATTTTTTTTCAACCAGATTGGCATACGGGCATTGAACACCCAATAATTTGCTCGGGTGACCGTTGTAAGCCATTGAAGAGAAAATCGAGTAACAAATTGCAACTCAGGAAATTCCCTTTTGGCTTCTACCAAATAACTTTTTTTTATGCCCCAGAAACACCGCCAATTTGGATTTTCACTTTTTAAAGCTTGGTAAATTGCATATGGACTGTCAGAAGGTTTCTTTCCATTAAAAGACTCAAAAATAACTGTCTTTTTCTTTATCGGAAAAATCGTTGCACTGATATTAAAAAATAGACGATAAACATAACTTATCATTTTTTTTATCATTCATTGTTCCTCATCTTCCACCATAAACTCTTTACCACAAAAACCGGCAGTTGAAAAATTCGACCGATTCGCGCTGGATTGCTCAACGAGCGATACAGCCATTCCAAATGATGATCCAAATAAAACTGCGGTGCGCGTTTCACATGACCACTCAATACGTCGAAACTGCCGCCAACGTCTTGAAAAATCGAAACTTTGAGGCGTTCACTATTCCGTGCCAACCACTGTTCTTGTCGGGGAAAGCCAAGTGCAACAAATAAAAAATCAGGAGCTGCCTGATTGATTTGTTCAACGACTTGGTCTTCTGATAAGGTGGTATAACCGTCAATCGCTCCGGCAATTCTCATCTTAGGATATCTTTTCTTAAGATTTGCGATGGCATCCTGCAAAATTTCTGGTTTTGCACCATAAAAAAAGGCACTGTGCCCGTAGAGATTCGCATATTCTAAAAATTTCTGCATCAATTCAAAACCCGCCACGCGCTCATTAATTTTTCCACCTGTTAATTTCGAGACCAAGACAATTCCGATTCCATCAGGGATACGGTGCGTACTGGTCTTGATAAAGTCAATTACTTCTGGATAATTTCTTGCCTGAGTGACAATTTGCGGATTGACACTGATTGCAGTCATTTTTTTCCCTGAACTCAGATACTGAGGAACCTCTGCCAGAATCATGTCATATGTTAATTGATCGACCGGGATTCCCATAATGTATTCATGCGCCATTTTCTTCCATCCAATTCGTTAATTGTTTCATTGCAGTTCCGTGATTGTATTGATTCCACGTACGATTAAATACCTGAAAATCGATTGACTGGGCTGCTGCCGTTTTTTTGATTAACTCATCCAAGGTTTCTGCCACAGCCTCTGGAAACTGTTCAAAAAACGCTGTTTGAATCCCCACCTCTGTTTGATAGCTCTGCAAATCATAGCAAAAGAAAAGTAATTTTCCTTGCGGATTTGCTAAGGTATATTCAAAAGGAACAGAGGAATAATCCGAGATTAGGCAATCTATTGAAGGCAGGATTTCCTGCAGACTCATTTTTTTAAAGTCAGTGATTACCTGTGGATCAGCCGCTAATTTTTGTTGTAACGATTGATCATGAGGATGTGCCTTTGCGAATACTTGCCACCCATCCCCTAATGTTGCTGCTAATTTTGAAAAGTCAATCGGATTGGCGGAGTCATTTTCCCTATAAGTGGGAACATAGAGCAAACTTTTTTTTGTGCCAAACAAGTGACGAAATTGCTTTTTTGCTTGTACAAGCAAAGATTCATCAAAATAACGATCCGTCGGTATGTATCCGAAAGGCAAAAATTCTGCATTTTTTGCTTGATAACTCGCTTTAAAAATTTCCGACATTCGATTTGAACCAACAACATAATGCGTTTGCCGATCATAGACTCGTTGAAATCGCTGGCGATCTTGGATTGAACTATTTTTGGCGTATTCTGCTTGAAGTCCAAAGGTTTTGATGGCACCACCTGCATGCCAGAGTTGAACAACTTTTGTGTCTTCATCAAAAGTGACACCTCCCAAAAATGGAAAATAGTTGTCACACAAAATCATAGTAGATCCTTTGATTATGGGAATAGCTTTCCATAAAAGTTCGCTGAAAGAATCCAAACAATAGATGTCGCAGCCGAGATTTTGATAACTTTGCGCCAATTCCTGTGCATTTTTTGTGTAGCAAATAACTAGCCGTTTGCCAAATTTTTCGTACAGTCCGGTTAACATCCAATGACTCGTCAGTGGAAAACTCAACAAAAAAATAATTTTGTCATTTTTTTGTGTTTGCTGATTACTTCTTTTTGCTACCATGAAAAGATAAAGAGACTTCATACTAGCTAATAGGGCCTTCATTAAAATCCCCCTTTACACTGCTTCTTATTTTACCTGAAAGCCCGGGAAAAGAAAACAATTGTAAAGAAACTGTCATATTTCTTTCAATCGTTTTCAATTTTTTCACAAAAAAAGCTTGCCGTTTATCAAGATTCTTGATACCAGCAAGCTGCATAATTTTACTAGATTTTAACTGAAAAAATATTTTTCTCCTACTTGTTGTTTCACATCGGCACAATCAGCAAGTACGGTTGTTGTCGCCTTGTCTCGATCACAGATATCACAATATTCGACATCAAACACGATTCCTTTTCCAGTGATTTCCTTCGCGACACCAACAAATGAACGGTGAAATTCGTGAGGTTTGACTTCATACTTCTTTCCAATTTGAATCGCGGTTTTTGTAATCATTTTAAAACTCCTTTACTGTTAGCCTATATTTACAATACCATACCAATTATCATTTATCAAATATCATCATGATAATATCTATATTCTCATCGTGTATATACAAGTATACCATTTCTAAATAAGAGAAAAGTTATTCCTTTTTATTCCTTATATAGAAAAAAGCTTTCAAAATCCTGACAGATTTTGAAAGCTTTCATTTTATTTATGGATAAATACGATTCAACAAACGTGGAAACGGTATTGCTTCCCGGACATGCTCGATACCTGAAAGCCACGTGACCGTTCGTTCCAAGCCCAGACCAAATCCAGCATGAGGTACAGAACCATATTGGCGTAAATCAAGGTACCAAGAATATTCCTGTTCATCTAAACCATGCGCCTTGATTTCCTCCAACAGATATTCATAATCAGTGGCACGTTCAGAACCGCCGATGATTTCCCCATATCCTTCTGGAGCAATCATATCTGCACAGATAACAAGATCTTCTCGGGTTGGGTGTGGCTTCATATAAAATGGTTTGATCGCTTTTGGATAGTTCAAAATGAACACCGGTTGATCAAAGGAATTGGCAATAAAGGTTTCATGAGGTGAACCGAAGTCGTCTCCCCACTCAATATCTTCAAACCCATTTTTCTTCAATAAAGTGACCGCATCATCATAGGAAATTCGTGGATAAGGTAATTGCGTATATTTTTCCAACACTGCCCGATCCCGCCCTAATACATGAAGCGCATAATCGCAATGATCCAATACATTTTGAACCAGATAAGCTACATAATTTTCTTGAATTTCTAAACTTTCTTCTTGATGCATAAATGCCATTTCTGGTTCGATCATCCAAAATTCAATTAAATGACGACGTGTTTTCGATTTTTCTGCCCGGAATGTTGGACCAAAAGAAAATACCTTGCCAAAGGCCATTGCTGCAGCTTCCATATATAATTGCCCTGATTGGGAAAGATACGCCTTTTGATCAAAATAATTGGTTTCGAATAAATCGGTCGTTCCTTCTGGTGCTGAACCAGTTAAAATCGGTGGATCGATTTTGATAAATCCTTCTTTGTTGAAAAATTCGTAACTTGCACGAATAATTTCATTTCGAATTTGCATGATGGCATGTTGCCGTGAAGAACGCAACCACAAATGACGATGATCCATCAAAAAATCTGTTCCATGTTCTTTTGGCGTAATCGGATAATCTTGGCTTTCACCTACAACTTCAATGCCGGAGATGCCAATTTCGTAGCCAAATTTTGAACGGCTATCTTCACGAATTTCACCTTCCACCCAAATAGATGTTTCTTGGTTTAAATTTTTTGCCAATTGAAAAATTTCTTCGGATACTTCGCTTTTAACGACTACCCCTTGAAAATAGGCCGTTCCGTCTCGTAACTGTAAAAAAGCGATTTTTCCGCTTGATCGCTTATTTGCTACCCATGCACCGATTTTCACGATTTCACCTACATGATTCTTTGCGTCAATAATTTGAATTTGCTCCACTGATGTCTCTCCAATCTAATTTATACACTCATAGAAATTTTATTACTTTCCTTGCTTCTTTTCAACAAAAGAATGGATTCGTGCCACAGCCTTTTCTAAGGTTTCCCAATTTGCTGCATAACTAATCCGCAGATTTTCCGGTGCACCAAAGCCTGCCCCCGTTACAAGAGCGACCCCCGCTTCTTCCAAGATTGCTTCAACAAAAGCATTGATATCTGAGTAGCCGCATAAAGTCATCGTCTCTTTGACATTTGGAAATAAATAAAAAGCGCCCTGTGGTTTGTCCAACTTGACTCCTGGAATTGCCGTAATCAAGGGATATAATTTGTTCAATCGTTCTTCAAACGCTTTGCGCATGATCTCTACAGAATCTTGCGGACCATTTAACGCTTCAGCTGCTGCATATTGACTCACTGCGGTCGGATTGCTGGTGGATTGCGAAGCGATATCAATCATTGCTTGAATAACAGTCTCGTTGCCCACTGCAAAACCGATCCGCCAACCAGTCATAGCATACGTTTTAGAAACACCGTTGATGATAATCGTTTGTTTGCGGATTGCTTCAGAAATTGTGGCGATTGGGGTAAAGGTATTTCCGTTATACACAAGATTGCCATAAATATCATCAGCAATGATCAAAATATTTTCAGCAACTGCCCATTCACCAATCAGCCGCAATTCTTCTTTCGTATAAATCATTCCTGTTGGATTTGACGGTGAATTTAAAATCATGGCTTTCGTTTTTGGAGAAACCGCCTTTTTCAGTTGTTCAACGGTCACTTTAAAGTTATTCTCGTGACGACCTTCAACAAACACCGGAACGCCTTGTGCCAGCTTGACCTGTTCGCCATAGCTTACCCAATAAGGAACAGGAATGATAACCTCATCTTCCGGATCCAGAATTGCTTGAAACAGCGTGTAGAGAGCAAATTTGGCCCCATCTGTTACAATAGTTTGCTTTACTTCGTATTCAAGGCCATAATTTTTCTTGATCCACGAAACGACAGCTTGTCTAAGCTCAGGGATACCTGCAGATTGCGTGTAAAAACTGGCTTTGCCGCTTTCAATGGCACGGATTGCTGCTTGTTGAATATTTTTAGGCGTAATAAAATCCGGTTCCCCGACGGTCAAACTTAAAATATCTTTCCCTTGTGCTTTCAACGCCTTTGCTTTAGTAGACGCTGCTAGCGTTACTGATGGCTCTAATTTCTCCGCTCGTTGCGAAAGTTTCATACCCTTCACCCTTTCAAATTAAACGTTCGTGATTGTTTTAATCTCTTCACCATTTTCAAACGCAATTAAATAATAATTAACTCCCTTAGATGTTCGTGTGACGATTTCCCAAACCGGTTCGTCCTCAAAAATTCCCAGACTGGCCTTTTCCACGGATTCTTTTGGATAGGTTTTTGCGACCATCGCCTTTGCCGCATCCTCTGTGATTCCATCTTTTTGTGCCAACAGCGTGATTTTCTTTCCATCTTTTGGAATGATTACAGCAATTTGCTGGCCTTTTTTATTTTTGCCAGTCAAACTAAAATAGGTTTTCTCCCGGGTAAACCAATAAAATTGGTCCACCTCTTCAAGATCCGTATATTTTTTTGCCATGGCCGTCGCTTCTTTTTCTGCTTGTCTTAAAGGACGGGTTGCCCGAGTATAAAAAATACCGCCAAACAAAAGAATTGCCGCCAACACACTAGCTAAGATGATTAAAATAACTTCCTGTCGTTTGCTTTTGTCTTTGCTCACTACATTACTCCTTGTTCCTTTTTTGGCGCTGAATTTTATGTCCCTAGCTGACGGGTAACAACATAAAGTCAGCTCAGGTCTTCAACAAATTGTTGTTATTCATTATAGCAGATTTTTTTGTTTCCATACCGCTAATTTTCATCCATTGCTGAGGATTTATCCAAAAATTTATACATTTCTGAAGTGATTTCTGAAAGCGGCAGCTCTGCGATCACGGCTTCTTTCGGTAGTGCTTGCCGGATTCGTTTCCCGTATTTCGTTGTTAGCAGTCGACGATCCAATAAAATCATTACCCCACGATCTTGTTGGGAGCGAATCAATCGCCCCAACCCCTGACGCAATTTCAATGCCGCTTTTGGAATAGCTTCTTGAAAAAAAGGATTGATTCCTTTTTCCTGTAAAAAGGCGTTTTTAGCTTGAACTTCCGGACGTTTAGGATTTTCAAAAGGCAAGCGGGTCACGATTACTAGCTGCAAAGTATCTCCTGGGAGGTCGATTCCTTCCCAAAAACTATCTGCACCAAATAAAATTGCCGCATCTGATTGACTGAAGCGTTTCAAGATTTTTTCCCGGCTACCACCAATTCCTTGGGCAAAGATTTCCCTTCCTTTGGTTAAAAACGCCAAGTGCATTCGACCGTAAACTTTTTGCAAAATTTCGTGGGAAGTGAACAATACCAGCACCGGCTTATTGAAATCTTTTAAAAGATTTTCCAAAGTCTTAACTAAATAATCCACATATTCTTCGGAAGAAAGTTCTGGAATCGAGCTTCCTTCTGAAGGAATAAAAATCCGAGCCTGCGCTTTATAATCAAAAGGCGAGGGCAAAATTTTTAAGGGTGCTTCCGGTATTCCCATTTTTTTAGGAAAATACAAACGATCAGCAGCGATTTTCAACGTTCCACCAACATAAATGATTCGATCATATCGTTGATACCACGTAGTTTGAGGTAACAAGGAAGCTTCAAAATCGGTGATTTTTATTATTCCAGCCGGCGCCTTCGTTCCCGGAACAAACCAATGAATATAGCGTTCCTGCCAATTTTCCAGCCACCGTGACATCACCATCGCCTGCTGTTGCATCTCCTCAAATAAATCCAACAATTCGGTATAAACAAACTGCTCCCGTTTCAGCCATTTATTTTCATCTGGCAAAAGATAGTCGGTAATTTGCGCCTGCAATTCGCCGATTTCTTCATAATACAATTGGATTTTCTGAATATTTTTGGCATCTGATAAAGACAGTTGCTGCAACGTATCTGCAGTAATAATCGTTTCTTTTTCAGAAGATACTTGTTCCGACAAAGCTTCAAGAAAAAGTTCCTGACTTTCCACCAAAAAACGAATCTCCTCTTGATAAATAGCCAACAACCGCAAACACTCTGACTGATCTTCCAACAATTCTTCAAGTCGAGCAAACAACCCGGTAGGCTCCAACAGTTGTTGGGCTTTTCGATGAAATACCGCAAAATTAACCGATTGGCTAGCAACTCGTTCACAAATATCTGGAAGATGATGTGCTTCATCAATAACTAAATAAGGGCTTCGGGGCAACAATGGGTTCTCCCGCAAGCTTTCCTGCGCTAACAGCGCATGATTTACGATCAGAAAATTGCTCTCCTTCATCCGTTGATGCAGATAACGTAAAAAATCCTGTTCATAAAATTCATCTGTGACAGACAGATGGGATACTCCCCGATGGTGAATTTCTTTAAACAGCAGATGGTTCAAACTAATAAGATTTAGTTCATCAAAATCTCCAGTCGTTGTTTGAGTTAACCAAACCAAGACTGCCGACTGATACAGTGCATATTGTTTTTGCGGCAATGGCCGCTGCAATGTCGCTTTAAAGCGTTGTAAATCGATGTAATGCTGATTGCCTTTGATCACCGTTGCTTGGATAGGTTGGTGAAATAATTGATTCAATAGTGGGATGTCTTTTTTCAACAATTGATCCTGCAAAACAAGTGAAACGGTACTGATAATCGCTGGCTGTTCCGGTGTGGCAACGTAATTCAGCGGCAAAAGATAACCAATCGTTTTTCCCATCCCGGTAGCAGCTTCAATCAGCAGATTTTTGTTGTCCGGTGTCTCGGTAAAATGCCGATAGACCAAATTCATCAATCGTGCCTGATCTTTTCTGAAGGCAAGCTTTCCGGCAAAAAGATGTTCTTTGCCTTTTTTCTTTTTGGGATAATCCTCTGCAAAATAATTTTTCTCAAAGTAAGTAAGCCTTTTTTTGCGCAAAGCAATCCCGCTAACCACCTCCAGTTGACTGTCCAATGGTTTCGGGTGTCGTTTCATTTCATTTGCTAATGAGCGAATATAGTTGCTGGTCTGCATGCCTAAAGGTTTGCTCAAAGCGGCGATTTTCTCCACTGTGATGACCGGCAGTTGCTTAATCATCGCTTCAATATATAAAAATAATGCTCCGGTAACTTCCGCATCACTATCTGCCTGATGAGGATTTTCATGGCTCAAGCCCAGACTTTCCGCCAAATCTCCCAGACGAAAACTGATTTCTGTTGGCAAAAATATTTGTGCCAGCTCCACCGTATCGATTCCAGGGATCGTCAATTCCGGCGCACCGCAACGTTGCAATTCCTTATTCAAAAAATTGTAATCAAAATAAATATTATGGGCGACAAAAACCGTATCTGCCAATAAATTGTAAATCGTTAAAGCGATATCTTCAAAATAAGGGGCTTTTTTTACCCGCTGATTGCTAATATGCGTCAAATTTTCGATTTGTTTCGGAATAAGACGATCGGGATTGACATCTGTTGCAAAGCGCTGGATCACTTGCCCATTTCGAATCAACACACAGCCAAGTTGAATGATCCGATCAACTTTCGGATCTGTCCCCGTCGTTTCTATATCTACAATTGCGTACGTCTTCATTTTGACTGGTAGCCTCCTTGCATATACCTTTGCATTATACTACAAATCCCAAAGACATTTCAGCGCTTTTCAAGTAGATGCCTGCATTTTTGAATAAAAAAAGAGGAAAAAGCAACTTACCTTTCTCCTCTACTTTTTGATGACTGGCATCATCTTTTTATTTTTTTCCATTGGCTGCTACTTGTTTAGGAAAATCTTTCTTAAACTGCAACCATTTTTTATTGTCCACGACAAGTAACTTTTTTTCTGTCAAATCGTAAACAGGAATCCTTTTGCGCGCACTACTTACTACCAACCAGAAAATCATGATCCCAACTAATAAAAGTAGCCACCATAAATTTTGTACAAAGGCAAAAATAATTGAAACAAGTGCAAGAATGCTAGTGAGGATGAATAAAATCTGCGTCGCTTTCGTCGCTTGCTGCGAGTAAAGGTGATCTTTAGTTAATGAATCCATGTTTGTTCCTCCTTTTTTATTAGTTTACTCCATCTAAAAAAATTGGTAAAGAATACTGGCAAAACGATTTTTGGGTATAAAAAAAGCCTGATGCAAAAGCACCAGACTTTCCAAGTCAATAATTAGAATTAAGCTTTGTTAACGTTTGTTGCTTGAGGGCCACGTTGACCGTCTTCAACATCAAATGTTACTGCTTGGCCTTCTTCTAAAGTTTTGAAGCCGTCACCTTGGATAGCTGAGAAATGTACGAATACGTCATTTCCGTCTTCAGCAGTGATGAAACCAAAACCTTTGTCTGAGTTGAACCATTTTACTGTACCTGTTTGCATAATAAAAATCCTCCTTGTGTTTGATACACATATTTGCAATTACTTGTATCGGGTGAAAATGTGGAAGATGTTTTAAAATGAAACAAGCTTACCATAAATTACCGTAACAAATACTACATAAAGTATTGTACCACACTAATTTGTTTCTGGCTAATCTTTTTAGCAAATTATGAATTATTTAATAACTTTTTCAGTCTCAGCGAATGAAATTTTATTAATAAATCTACTAATTAAAAAATAACTACCTGCTTTCCACAAAGAAAAGCAGGCAAGAGATCAGTCTTTCTTGAAAAATGAAGGATTCAGCAATCAATAGCGCAAGATCGCAACGAGACTTTTTTCATCCGGTGCATCTTTTTGATCAAGAATAAATACTTGTCCGCCGTTTTTCACCACTTCATCTGCCATCGTATTCAATACTTGGCGCCGATCATATTCCGTATCGACATCTTCTCCAAATCCATCTACCAGATTGGCTGTTGCGATGAAAAGATGAGAGATACGCCCTTCTGTAGCTGCTAACTTGATATCGACTAATTGATCGATAAATTTTCGATCCATCAATTTTTGATATTCAGCCATTTCTTTTTTCGCCAATGCTTCTGTCAGCTGCTCTGCGCCATTCTTGATTTCTTGAATAGAAAGTTGTGCAGGAGAAGCCGACACAGCCGCATCACTGCAATAATAAGGGGTTTTCGCATATTTTTTGAACATCGTTTGATTTTCCGGCAACGCATAAAGATAAAGCGGGGAATTTTCTTCATTGTTAAATTCATCTTTAAAGAAAGTATCAACTGCTTGATAATAATTTACCCAGTCAATTTCTACTTCTTCATCTTTTGCATTTACGCCATGATAAGCAACGCCTTCTTTGGAGCCATTCCGACTGCCTTGAGAGCTGTAATTCAAGCTTCCACCAGTCAATTCATCGCCAAGTGCCGTGGGAACATCCACAGGTGCCCCTTCTGGCAGTTCCACTTCTTTAACAATTTTATTGTCAACAAAATACAGCTTAATGGAATCACGATTCAATCCCAGTAAATAATAAGTATAATTAAATTGAGCATTTTTGATGATAGCTAAAATGTAAGGAAGATTGCCTACATAGTATTGATCATCAACTGAAATACTCAAACGATGGATATAACAGTCACTTTCGGTAAGAATGATTGCCACACTGGTCGTGCCGCTGCGCCAAAAGGATTGATCCGCCAATAACGCATCTACATTTTTTTGGAACACCGTCCAATCTTTTTCAGGATATTTTTTATCAAACCGTTTTTTTGCTTCTTTCGCAAAGTTTTTCAACTTGATTTGATCCTTTTCTACGTTTTGATGCCCCACGTGAGTATTCAGCATAATGGTGACAAAGGGTCCCTCTACGCCTTCTGATGTTAATTGTGACAATAATTTCTTCCCAATTTTTGTCATGTAACGATCCCTCCTTGGATAGCTTTAAATTCTACAATAAAAGTGTAACACGCTTACAACTATTCATAAAGAAAAACGATTTACACCATTTTCTGACTATCTTTCTTTCAAAAAAATCAAACTTTACCTTTTGTTCGCTTTACAAAAGCAAACGTACGTTCGTATAATTAAGAAGAGGTGAAACACATGAGAACCATCGATTACACACAAGAACCCGTTCGCGATATTTTGTTTATCGATGTCAAAAGTTTTTACGGTGCGAAACGTTCCTAACTGAAAAGGTTAGGCACACAAGATTTTCTTGTGTAGAACTAATGATTTGAGGAGTGAAA
>NZ_BJDS01000007.1 GCF_005405265.1 Enterococcus songbeiensis | reverse complement strand
ATCGTATCATATTAAATAACGAGCATCAATATAAGTTTGTGGAGGTTTGTTGCGCTTTATTTTGCTATCCAGGAGTTCTCGGGGGATTTTTTAATAGTGAAAGGTCTTTTTTTTTTGACCAAATTTAGTAATGATTTACCCCCTACCAAACTCTACATTGGAACTATACAACGTTATTTAATGTAAAACTTATTAAGTTATAATCAGATGTTTACTTATCGGCCAATTAGTGCATTACATATCTCTAGAAAAATTTTTCATTTTTTGGGATATGGTAGAAATTTTTCCAGAGTTCTTTTTAGGCATACTTACGAAGCTATTGTATTTTAGTTGCGGTTATCAATCACTCAAAGATAGCCAACAACATTCTAGATATTTTCTTTCGCCGTTTTCTCTTCCTTTTTAGTTGCTGCTGCCCATCTTCCATCATTATAAAATGGCACAACAACCCGCTCCATCCCGTTATCATCTACACACCAATATATTTATACAAGCTTAGATATCTCTTCTATATTAGTCAACTTCATGATTTTAAAACTAGACAAAAGTGTGTCTGTATTTACATTTCACTCTGTATCTACTATAATTATGTATATACTATCGGAGGTGTATATACTATGAAAAATGAAACTAAGAAGTATAAAGTTCGGAAATCTGGAAATAGTGATGTAACAACCGTACCACCAGAAGTTAAAAACTGGCTACAAGTAAATACTGGAGGATCAATTAGTTATATTTTTGAAAGCGATGGTTCCGTTAGAATGGTAAAAGCCGCTGAGGAAGTGAATGTTGACGCCATCGTTGATTCCGTGATGGAACAATACAACCAAGCAATCAAGGATTTAGTTGATCTATGAGATTTTTAACAGTCAAAGACATTGTAAAAATTAATGCAAAAGTGATCACCGAAGTTTCAAAAGGTGAAATGATAGGAATTAAGGATGCAGCTGCATTAGATATGGCGGTAAATCAGCCACAACAAGTCGTATTCGGAGAAGAATTATATCCCACCCTCTATGATAAGGCGGCAATATTAGCGATAAACTTGGCAAAAAAGCATCCTTTTCATAACGGGAATAAACGAACAGCCCTTGTTGCAATGATCACTTTTTTGATGATTAATGATTGCTCCACTTCTTTCACACAAAAAGAGGCTGTAGACTTCATAGTAAACATTACTACCAGCAATCAGAATTTCGATGAACTCAAGATGTCCGTTTCAAATTACCTTGAAACATCTGGTAAAGTGAAACGAGGATAAAGAATCAACTTAGCAAACCGTCACTCTTGAAATGGCAGAGTTGTTGATGCAGCTCTCTTTCTTTTTCTATATAATCTTCCGTCTCAAACCCCAATTTATCAAAACCTAATCGAAAATCCATTAAACACATGAATTCCTGTACCAAAATGATCCAAGTGATGATTTCTCAAATATTTAGCAGCGTGTTCGGCTTCAATCAATAGCGTTGGATTTAATCCCAATGTATTGTGAGAACCAAAAACTTTGCTGATGTTAGTCAGCTTCGAAATTCTGGCAAGTGAATCTACCAGGTCTGCAGGATTTGTCGAAGGATAAAATGCATAAATCGGTGTTTGATCGTACAATAAATCACCAGTGAATAAAAAGCGATGCTTCTCGTCCAAAATAGAAATGTGTCCTGGTGAATGTCCCGGCGTATGCAGAATTCGCAACTCTCGATCTCCAAGAGAAATGACATCATTATCTTTAAGCAAAATGCTTGGTTTTCCTGTAAACGGGCGGTAATTTTTCGGATTAAAGTTTTTAGGCGTTGGTTTTGTAATATCTCTGGCAATATCTTTTCTGATTTGTTCGATGGTTAGTCCTTGTATGCCGTGAACCATCCAATCAGCATCTTTTTCGTGAACAGCAATTTCACTGAATTCACCGTGGGAGCCAATATGATCGGTATGAACATGAGTTGTCAGTACGAGAATTTCTTTATCAGTCAGTGTGGAGACTACTTCCTTTATGTTGCTGATTCCAAGTCCGGTATCGATCAGTACAGCGCTTGTTTTTCCAATCAGCAAAAATGAGTGAACCTTTTCCCAGTGCCCATACTCACTAATCGCAAAAGTCTCCTCATTTAATTTGGTAACAGTAAACCAATCCTCTTGATACATGCTCCTTCTCCTCCTTTTAACTAAAGTATAACGTTAGTACCAGTCAGATTATATAAAATTTCCTGTTAAATTCATTTTTTTGGATAAATAAAAAATACATTGGACTCCTGAAAGTTGTTATTCACTCCTACTGGTAGGATAATAGCACTACGAGGTGATTGATATGGAAACAAAAGATCGGAAAAAGAAAATTCAAGTAAATATCGATCGAAATCTTGCGAACAATGTAGAGGCAGTTTTGGACTCGTTAGGCTTGAATCAAACGACCATGATTACAGCACTCTACAAACGGGTTGAAGCGCAAGGTGAAGTCCCCTTTTCTCTTGCTTTGACGAAAGAAGAAAAAATCAATCTTGAGCTGATGAATGCGGCTGAAAGTGAAAAAAGCCGGTCAATTGACATTGAGAGATAAGCAAGCATTGACTCGCTTTATCAAAAATTATTATAAATATGACTAAAAGCGACCCTCATCACACATGAGAGTCGCTTTTTTAGTCTTAATGTCCGCCTGGTCCGCCGCCCATTTGGCTACCAGAAACCATTTCACCTGATTGGGAAACGTTTGTTACGATATCAGATAATTCAAAGGAGCCCAGTTCATCTCCGTTGGTTTCCGTTCCTGTTTCATACAGCCCATTTGTATCCTGTGCATCCGTGGAGCCACCGCTAACGATGGTATAGGTTTTTCCTTGCGTCATTTCAGGTGTTGAAATGGCCACGAATTGATAAGTTTTACTTGGTTTAAATGTTGCAACGGTATTTCCATCACTGTCAACAATACTTACAAGGGTGTTAGCAGCTTGTGAACTGTCAAAATAAATTCCGACTGCTGCTTGGGTGGAGCTGTCACTGATATTTTGTGCCATACCTGAACTGCCGGCAGCAATCAACGTACCTCCTGACAAATCAAAGGTTCCACCATAATCCAATGCGCCATTTCCGCCGTTGGTTGGTCCGTCAACAGTGACTGTTCCTCCAGACATGGTGATATTTCCATTACTATCAAGACCATCTCCTTCTGCATTGACGGCTAAGGTTCCACCACTGATGGTCAGACTCTTGCTGTCATCTGCTTGATCCCCACCAGCACCGCCACCGCCAAAGGAATCCGCACCGAATTGTCCGGTTCCTTCATCCGTATCACTACCACCACCTGCGTTCAAGCCATCATCACTGGCAGTGACTTGGATATCTCCGCCGCTGATTGCGATCACACTGGCTTCGATTCCTTCGTAGGATTCGCTGATTGCGAGGGTTCCATCACTAATGGTTAATTCATTGTCCGCATGGATACCGTCATCACCGGTTGCAATCGTGAATTCGCCCCCTGTGATTTCTGCTGTATCATTACTGTGAAGGGCATCATCCGCACTGTCAATCGTGTACGTACCGCTGGATACGAGAATCTTACTGCCGGCTTTGAGGCCTTTATAGCTTTCTTCTGTTGAAAGAGATTGGCTTGCTGCACCGTCTGCTGTTTTGATGGACATCTCGGCATTTTGGATGCTGACATTGGTTTCTGCTTGAATGCCATCACGACCACTGGAAATCGTAAAGGTTCCGCCATCAATGGCAATGTAACCCTTCGAGGTATCTTCCGTGTTGTTGGCTTGGATAGCGTCTCCTTCTGTAGTCGTTAAAGTATATTCCCCGTCACGAATGGAGACCGCATCTTTTCCTTTCAACGCATTATTTTTTGCAGTAATCGTATAGGTACCGGAAATTAAAACAAGATCATCCTTGCTGCGAATGCCATTGCTGTAATTACCTTCAACGTTTAATGTTCCTTCACCATTGATTACTAAATCTTCTTTACTGTAAAAAGTAGCATCCGGTTCTGTTTCATCTGCTGCTAATTGATAGTCAGATCCATCTTTTAAAGTAGTTGTAGTCCCTTTGACCAATGTAGTGACAACTTTTTCCGCACTTTGAATAGTTACTGCCGGTCCGCCGCTATTGGTGATTGAGACATCCTCGAAAATCAAACGAACCTTGTCTTCTTTTCCGGCACTGACAACCAACTGACCATTGCTTAAAGAGCCGCTGATTACGTAGGTACCGGCTTTGGTAATGGTTACGGTTTGATCCTCAACTGTTACGCCTTCTCCATCAACCGTCGAATCGTCGGATAAAGTGATCTTGGTTGCGGAAGCTTCATCATAGTCGGTAACGAGATCCTCTTCTTCGTAATTGCCGTAATACTCTGTTGTTTTTGTACTGACCGCAGTTGTCGTTGAAGAACTATTGCTGGTAGAAGTGATTTCTGTTGCCGAACTGTCTGAAGTAGATTGTTGCGAGCAAGCCGTCAAAATCAAACTTGAAAGCAGTAAGGAATAAATTAGTTTCTTTTTCATAGTGGCTCCTTTCTACAATTCATCGCGATTTGTCGCAACTTTTCCCAGTACTACTGGTAGATTGCCATTGCGAATCCGAACTGCATCAATTAATTCTTTTTCTTTTTTTTCATCTTTTAACAGTAAGATATAGCGTAATTCATAAAGACTGCCCATGGTGGTTGTCCGAACTGAATTTAATTTATTGCTGTAAGTGTAGGTTTCAAAAATATCATTGAATAAATCAGGATAATCCAAATCTTCCGGAATGGTTACTTTTAATTCTCGTTCTGCAACTTTTGAACGATCTCCAAAAGGAAAGAGATGCAAAAGAATCAAGAATACAGCAACGATACAAGAAAAAATCACACTATAGATGACATACCCCATCCCGGTGGCAATCCCAATTCCCATTGACCAGAAAATACTGGTGATCTCCCTGGACCCGCCGGCAACAGAACGAAAGCGAATCAGACTGAAGGCTCCGACAACTGCCAGACCGGTTCCTAGATTCCCGTTGACCAGCATAATCACGGATTGTACTAAAACCGGCAAAACTGCCAGTGTTACGACAAAGCTTTTGGTATAAACATTGCGGACCATATGCACGCGAGCCACTAACTGGCCTAAGGCAAGTGAGACAAGAATACAAATCAGCAGATCACTCCACTGGATACTGGTACCGGATTCGAATAAACTAGACAACATGTGTGATTTCCTCCTTGTTTCTTACAAATAAATGACGTTTAAAGGTTTCTGCGTATTTTGAAAAACTCCCTTTGCGAACTCCGTAGTTGTTCAACAATTCCACAAACCAGATTGGGTAAGCTCCTAGCGCTTTTACTTCCATCAAAACATCGATTTCTGGTGCAACCAATTCACCGTTGCTGCCTTTTTCTAAAACTAATTCCTGTGTGCGGTAGCGGATGTTTTGATCAAAAGTTACCCGAAAATCTTCCTCTTCTTTTCCAAAAAGTGACAGTCGATCGTAGGCTATCAAGGTTTTTGGTTGTAAATCAGCGTGGCGGGAAAACAGCCACGTAATTTCTTGTGCAATTTGTGAGGCGCCATTTGTAGTAAATTTGCCGGTAGCCAACCACTGGCAATACTCGCTGTAGGGAATGGGCAAGCGCCGTTTGTACACAATGCCTTTGACCTTTTTCTTGATTTCCAGAAAGACGAGGCAGTCTTCCTGAGGTACGCCATAGCTGCGGACTCGGAATTTTTCTTTGTATTTAGGTTTTTCCATTGATTTTTGAATAAATTGAAAATCTTTCGTATCAAAATATAAAGATAAAATTGTGTGTTTGCCGAATTCGTCCACTTCCATTTGTTTAGTCAATTCTTGAAAAAATGGTTCAAATTGTCCACGAGTTAATAAATACTTGGTTTCTTTACGTTGGAACACCTTTTTTAATTTCATAGCTGTCTCCTCCTGATTCTTGAGATTTTTCACCGTCAGCCAAAAAGCTGATTGCTTTGTTCTTACGATGGGATAATTTTAACGAAGCTAACTTAAAGCTAGCTTAATAGGAGGATAAACTTAAAATTCTGTGTTCATTAGTCGATTACCAATAAAAAGAAAAAGGCTGATTCCCAGTAGCACCGTTCCTACTGCAGTATAAAGAAAAAGGTAGTTGGAAGTTGCACCGGAGATTTCCAAAATGCCTTTTAGAATCATCCCAACAACGTAACTGGCTAGGCCAGAATTATACAGATTAAACGCAAAGCGATTTTTTAAGGTTCCTAAAATTTTTGAAAAAAGAATCACTCCACTCCCACCGATAAGAGGTACCAGCCAGACCCATTGCAACGAGGATGAGATGATGCCGTGACCAAAGGAATGGTAAATAAGTTGAAAAAGAAAAAGAAAGCCGGTGATTGCAAGATAGGTGTAAATTGTTTTTTTTCGATTCATGTTGTTCCTCCTAACCGATATACAAAATATCGCTGACAGAACGTTCCGAGTTACCGGTGCCACCAACGGTTTGATTGACAACTTCTCCGTTGAAATACATGGTGGTCGACCCACCGCCATCAAGGTTATAAGCGGTCTGTGCACCATGCTTTTGCAAGACTTCAGCCAATTGGCTTAAACTCAGCCCGGCACTGTCATCGGTTCGTCCTTCTGAAACTACCAATAAATAATGATTTTCTCCCACTTGAGCGATAGCAGTTCTGGGATTGCTGCCCATAGATTGAGAAACTTCATCGTTTTCATCCACAACAACTTCCCCGTTTTCTACCAAGGAAGGGCCAAAAGACAATACTTGTTGCGCTCCTGCATCGACCAATTCTTGAGCAGTCGTATCGGCTTCTTTGATGATTGAAAAATTCCCGTTTTCATCGATTACCAGATCTTGTTTGTCCGCATCCTCACTTTGAGTGTCTCGATAAAGCGTACCGTTGCGTAAAACATAGCCGGTGTCTCGAAAACCATAGTAATCCCCATTGATTGCCAAAATCGCTTGATTTTCCTCAGCCATCGCCGAAGTTGTTTCCTTGATGTTGCGGCCATAGGCATTATTGGCCAGAGCAGTTTTGAGATAGCTGGAATCACTGACTTGTACATCTGCCAAGTAGACGGTTGTGTCATTTACCCGTTCGGAAGTAATGGTTATTTGAATATTTTCGTCTTGATAACTTGTATCAGTGATCGTTGCTTCACGACTGGAGTCCGTTGTGCTTTCTGTGTTACTGGTGCTAGTACGGGAACTTTCAGTTGTGACGGTCACCGCAATGACTTCCGGTAAGACGAAAGTTTTTAATAAAATATAGGCGGCACTGCCGGAAAGAAGTAAGCCATAGATACTCGCCCACAAAAATGGTTTTTTGAAAAAATGCTTCATTCTCTCTCCCCTCCTTTAAAAACTAAGCGGCGTTGAATAGCAAAACTGGCAAAAAACAGGGTGATATCGACGATTAATTTGCAAAATAAAATTGATCCAATAAAAATCGACAAGGTGGATACCCCTAACCAGCTAAAAAAGAGCTGTGCGGTAAATAAAATTCCATATTTAAAGAAGGAATGCGTGTCTTTTTGTTTTTGGAAAACGAATTGTCGATTAATCCGATAGTTATACAGTCCTGATAATAAGCGGGCAATCAAGGTTGCAACTAACAGCGTTTGCGGATTCTCACTGCCAAACAGTAACACTAATCCGTAAAAGAGACTTAGGTCAACAAAAGATGACGTAACAGATGAAAAAAGAAACCTCAGTAAAGGTTGATAAACGAGAAACGAATCCTGCAACGGACGAAAATGAGATTGCTTGTTCTTGTCTTCATAAATCGTTTCGATGGACAGTGTTTTAATTTGGTAGTTTTCCATAGGTAATTCCAAAAGTTGGTTAATCTCATATTCAAACCGTTCACCGGAAATTCTTACGAGATCCGGAATACTGGCAAAAGAAAAGCCTCGTAAACCAGTTTGAGTGTCCTGCAGACGAATTCCGGATGCAAGAAAATAAAAGCCGCTGGTCAGCCGATTGCTGAAAAAACTACGAAAAGGTGTTTCCTTATATGAAAAATTGCGAACGCCCAATAAAATTTCGCGGGGTCTCAATTGAGGTACTTCTTTCAATAGGCGCTGAATGTCGGCAATACTGTGCTGTCCGTCTCCATCCGCTGTAACGATACCAACAGCCTCTGGAAAGGAATCAAAAATATAGCGTAAGCCGGTTTTAAGGGCGTGTCCTTTGCCCTTGTTGTAAGGATAACTGATAAAATGAATCCGCGGGTGACGCATTTGATCAAAAACCATCCTATATGCCCCGCCGCTACCATCGTCAACAATGACCAGCTCACTGGAAATTTCTCGAATCAATTCGTTGATAAAAAGGACGGTTTTTTTCGTCGGTTCATAGATTGGTATTAATAGAATCGGTTTCATGGTTCTTCACCTGCGCTTTTCTTAGATTGTCTTTTATTTTACGCAGCAACCTTAAGAAGCCCTTAAAAGCAAAAAAAGCCGCGGATTATTTCACCCGCGACCTTTTTGCTTTTTGTTTATCCAATCGTTTGTTCAAAGGTTCCCCAAACTTTGACCGTTTGGTTTTCTACCATTACTTGTCCTTTAGCGATAACCGTTTCAACGACTAATGTTTCTTCGTCCAACAGACAAATATCTCCGTCAAATCCTTCTTGAAGCTGTCCTTTATCAGTCAATTTCAATAGTTTTGCCGGATTGATGGTAATTGCTCTCAGTGCGGTTTCCAACGGAATATTTTCCACTTGCACCGCTTCTTTTATTCCTACCATAAGCGCCTTCGAACTGCCAATTCCCAAGCCAATCAATTCATTTTTTTCATTGAAATATGGCAAGCTTCCTTGACCGTCAGAGGTCATTGTAAAGTTGTCTAAAGAAATTCCTTCTGCCAGTAACCGTTTCAGACCTTTACTAAAACGAATCTCACCATCGGTTTTCTCCCAGAAATCAGGATCTTCACTGGCGGTAAAATCAATCACGCCACCTTTTTTGGCGAATTGCAGACAAGCTTCAAAGAGTTCCTCCGTCCGATTCGCATGGGTGGGTAAAAATTGAGTAATGGGAATTTCTGTTTCCGCAATTGTGCGTTCGATCAATTCCAATTTTCGTTTACCGCCTCCTAGATGAACATTGATGATTCCGGCTTTTCCTGATAACATGCCACCTACTCGGGCGTCCGCCACAGCACGGGTGAATTCCTCAAAGGAAGGTTGTGAGGAACGATGATCAGAAATGGCGATTTCACCAATCCCGATGACTTTATCAATAGTCAAAAAGTCACGAATGAGAGAATTACTGACAGTTTTGACCGGCAAACGATAGGAGCCTTCATAGACGAAGGTTGTGATACCTTCTGCTTCCAAGCCTCTTGCTTTACTGATCAAGGCTACCATGTCACGTCCTTCTCCATCGGTGCCTAAACACCCAACGACTGTCGTCACGCCGGCTGTTGTCAATTGACTGAGGGTAACTTCCGGTGTTCGGTTTTGAAAACCGCCTTCTCCGCCCCCGCCAAGAATATGGAAATGACAATCGATAAATCCGGGAACAGCGGCTTTTCCTCTTCCGTCGATTTCCGTGACAGCAAATTCTGATAAATCCGTTGTGATCTGGTCTGCAATTTTGATGATTTTTTGATTGCTGACCAAAAGATCTTTTTTACCGATAAAATCTGGGGTGTAAACATTTGCCTGACGTATTAATAACATATTTGACCTCCGTCTTAATTAATGATTGCTTAGCTCACGATCTTTTGCTGCGGCAATATGAACCGCATTGATGACTGCTGAACGCAGTTGTTTATCTTCTAATTCCTTGACCGCAGCAATCGTTGTTCCACCGGGAGAAGTAACCATATCTTTAAGTTCTCCAGGATGCTTGCGGGTATCCAGCAACATCTTTGCCGCCCCAAAAACTGCCTGTGCTGCTAATTCGTAGGCAACCGATCGAGGCAAGCCTTCTAGCACACCGCCGTCTGCCAAAGCCTCGATAAACATGTAGGTATAGGCTGGTGAAGAACCACTGACACCGATAACTGCTGGAATCAAAGATTCATCCAGTAATTCTGCGCGCCCAAAACTAGAAAATAGTGTCAAAACTGCCTGTGCATCTTGTTCTGTGACCAAACCGTTGACTGAAACGGAGGACATACCTGCTCCAACTAAAGCAGGTGTATTTGGCATGACCCGTACGATTTTTTGTTCCTTGCCGAGTACATCTTCCATTTGTTTAATGGTCACACCCGCCGCAATCGAAACAATAATTTTTTCTGCGACCTCTTTTTTGATGGCAGTTAATTGTTCCAAAATCAAATGTGGCTTAACTGCTAGTACTATGATTTCTGCCTGTTTTGCTAAATCTTCCCGCTGTTTTATCGGGGTAATTTGTAAATCTGTTACTAGCTTGGCTAAAGTCGGTTCATAGCGATGGTTATAGACTAAAATTTCATTTGCAGAATAAAGCTTCGCCTGAATCAAGCCTTCGATGATTGCTCGTGCCATATTTCCGGCGCCAATAAAACCGATTTTTTTCATAATGATCCACTCCTCTTCTCTATTAAAAGCCTACCATAAAATTTTCTACTTAATAATCAATGTCTGCGTCTTTTTTGATGGAAAAAACTGCATTTTTACTTCTCCGGTAAGTTCAGCCAAACCAACGGCAGCTAAAAGCAGCCAATCTGGAAAATTATTGAGGGGATAAGCCAGCACCGCATCTTTTAAATTGGTCAAATTTCCCAGATTGGTTAAGAATCGTTGCGTCAGAAGTTGTGCTAGAAAAATTGCCAATCCACCCAGCAACAATGAACGGATAAAAATAAAAAACAAGGAAAGATAGGGGAATTTTTGACTAACCTCGAAGAATTCCAGTCGTTGTTGCTGACGGAATAGGACGCGGTATCCTTCAAAAAACAAAATTCCAAGAAAAAAGGCAAACAATAAAATATATGCCCCTCCCCGCAGCAAATCAACAAAGAGCAAATAGGATGCTGCCCCAGTTTGGTTGGGACTAAATAAACCCAGCGTTTCTTCCAACCCTTGCCAAGTAGTGAGAAAGCCGGCACTGCGACGGAACAAAAACAACATAAGATACAAAAAACCAAGAGTTAGATCTCGTGTAAACCAAGTTTGTTCCAAAGAAAGCAGTTGTTTTACATCTACGAGAATCTTTTTCACAGGATTCAGCCTTTCTTAATTAGTAAACACGTTTTTAGTTTACATAAAATAAATATCGTTAAATATATCGAGCAATCAATTGAATCAACTGTTCAGGAAAAGACTTAAGATCAGAAATATCTAGGAAACGATGTTCACCATAAATTTCTTTGATTTTTTCTTTGTCTTCGCCGATTGCCGCTGCAAGATATCGGATTCCCTGCCGCTCATACTCTTTGACGACGTTTTGGATATCAAGAATTGCTTTTTTACCGGTATAATCCGGCAGAGCTTTGGGCTGCCCATCGCTGATGGAAATGACCAACTTGGTTGTCGCTGTTTGTTGGACCAGCTTGTCGCTCAACAATTTTAGTGGTACACCATCGCGATTGTTCTGGCGAGCCTTCATGCTAACTAATTTTCCTGCAACGCCATCAAAGGAATCCTCAAATTCTTTATAAGAATATATGGACGTTTTTTCTCGTGCAGAAAGATCCGCCGTATCACCATAAATCATTAATGGAAGGTTCAACTGCCGTGCGAATTCTGTTACTGCAATTGCAGCGGTCAGTGCAGTGGTTATTCGATCTTCGCGAATCATAGAACCGGACTCGTCAATACGCAGAGCTAAAGCTAATGAGGGAACCTCATGAGGGGGTTGCTTTTTGTCGAATGTCCGATAATCACCATAAGCAACACGGCTTGCATCAAACCGGGTACCCATATATTTCCCCTTTTGGTAAGTTGTAGTTTCTTCATTTTCCAGTATTTCTTGAATTTGTTTTACAAGGGGCTCTACAATCGACAACACGCTGCCGGTTAATTGGCGGGCTTTTTCTTGATTGTGGATTGAACTTTTAGGACGATGGATGATTAACCCTTCTTTTCCGTGGCTCGTTTCTTTTAAAAGACTCCGAGCTTCCTTGTTCAGTGTTTTTTGAAATTGCTTTTCATCAATTTTATCCACGGAACTGGTACTTTCGGAAAATGATTCTTCGCTACTTTCGCTTCCTGACTCACTTTTTCCATCGGTATCTGTTCGCTTCGTATCATCAGAAAGATTCGGTTGTTTTTCCGGAGTCGACAAAATTTTTTCGTCTTCTGTTTCTGTCAAAGGTGTTGAAGTAAGTTGAGACGCTGCTTCAGTTTCTTCAGATTCTGGAATATTTCGTTGATCGGCTTCTTCTTGAGAAATTTTCCGTCCCCGAACGGCTTCTTTTTTATACTTTATTAACGGTTGACTCGTGAGTAATTGTCTTAGCTGATCCAATAATTCGCTTTCTGCTAATGCATTTTGCAAAAGAGTCAACTCATTTGGGTCTGTCGTTACTTTATACAGTACTTTCGGATAAATGGTTTGTAAGGGATCTTGGTCTTGAACAAGGGTATGCACCCAGTAAAAATAAGAACGCATTCCGGCCACCCCTTTGATGGCATTCGCTTTTGCTGTCGTATCTAATAATCGGATGATTTCTGCCATTTTAGTTAATATCGCTTCATCTCCATATCCGGTTTTTGCTTTGCCGCGTTGAACCATAACCTCGATTGCTGGTAAATCCATTTTTTCAGCGTGCTGCATCCGATCTCGCAAAGATTCATTCAAAGGTCGATTTCCCTGATAATTGCGATTTGTAGTAATCACGATAACACAATCCCCATGGCGACGAACCATACCTGTTGGCAGATTCAGCATACCGTGGTGTTCCAATGCGGAATTTAAAGCGACCAAAACCGAAGCATCACGAATCACAGTCGGTTCTTGAATTTCCAGCAAATAGCCTTTTTCTAGGGCACGCACAATTTCTGAAGGATAGAATTTATAGTGAACCACTTCTTGGCTGTCTTGCTTATCTATTCGTTCAATCAATGCAGCCAACTTTTCTCGTGCAGCGCTGGGAGTTAATTGATAATAGGTTTGAATCAGCTGCAATAAATCTTCCAGACGTTCCGTTTGATAAATTGCTTCCAACAGTTCACCATCTAACGCATCATCTGTCGCCACAATCGGCAGTAAAGCCCCAAAAACATCGGATTTATCCATATCCGCAAAACAAGTGACCTTGGTATAGGGAAGTTGTAAATCAAAAGACAGAGCCTTTGCTAGTTGGGTTTTTCCAGAACCGGCATCGCCTTCCAACAATACGTTGAAAATTTTCATTTCGGGATCGTGCCAATTTTCTTTGATTTCAGAAGCAATCCGTAATTCCTCTTCGCTATCCTGATGACTTTCAGGTTTCTGCCAAATCATTTGTTTTTCTAACTTTGAAAAGAGCCGGTCCGCTGTTACTTCGTAGGGACTATTCATTTTTTTCACCCCTTAATAACCTAAATCATCTAATAACCGTTTTAAAATTTTGAAACGCTCACCGATTAATTCGCCGTCTTTTTGTAAAGTATCATAATATAAAAGAATATCTTCATCAATCATTGGATTGTCAGTATCCACCTCGACTGTCATTCGGTTGCCTTGCAGACCGATGATATCAATCAGTGGATTTTCGGGATCGTAAAATTTTTCATGACGATACGCATCTTGAAAATAAAGACTTGCTTGACTGACTAAAATCGCTAAATCCAGAATTCGCGTGATAGGCAATTCTTCGGATTGTCGCGACCATTTTTCACCGGTATGACGCCAAACTTTTCCAGAAATTTCGACCTTTCCTCTATCATTCCATTGTGCCAAGCCAAGAGAAAGACCTTTTGCATCGGTATTTAGGGCATTTTTTCCATCTACCTTATCGTAGTCTTCCACCACGATCACGGGTTTATGTTTTAAATTTGTTGGTATTTTCATTTTTTTCACTCCTTCTATCCTTCCACTAATTTTTTTGAAAACGAAGAAAGGACAGTTTTTAGTAATTTACTAAATTACTGCTTTACTAGAGTATAAAAGAAGCCTGTCCACCTTACAACTAATCTGTTCAAAAAAACAGCACCCCTCATTACGAGGCGGTGCTGCCGGTTACTTTCACTTCATAAATTAAAAAAATTATTGCGCAGAAATTGCGATTCCAATCGCTTTTTCACCTAGATGGGTGCCGATGACCGGACCAAAATGACCGATTTCAATCGTAGCTTCTGGATATTTTTCCTGTAGCCGTTTTTTCTCTTCTTCGGCAACCGTTAAATTGTTGGCATGAATCACGTAAAATTTAGTGGTGGCAGTGATTTCCTGATCTCGTTGTCCAATAATTTCTTCTGCCCGATTAAAAGCTTTTTTACTAGAACGGATTTTTTCAAACAAGACGATTTTTCCTTGATCAAAGGTCAGGACTGGTTTGATTTTTAAGAGTCCACCGATTAATGCCGCTCCGTTGGTTAAACGTCCCCCGCGAACGAGATTATTTAAATCATCAACGATCATGTAGGCATAGGTATTGTCACGAATCAAATCCAAATGCGCGACGATTTCTTCTAATGATTTTTCTTCCTCATTCATCTGCAAGGCAGATTCTACCATGTGACCCATCGGCATACTGGTAATTTTTGAATCATAAGGAAGGATCGTGACCCCTTCAATGTCTTCTTTGATTCCATGAAGAGTAGAAACAAAACCTGAGATTCCACCGGACAAATGAATACTTAAAATCGTATCATAGCCCTTGTTTTTCAGGGATTCATACAAACCCATCACCTCACCTAAAGCTGGCTGAGAGGTAGTGGGAAATTCTTTGCTGTTTTTCAATAAATCATAATAAGCATCTGCTTCAATATCGATTCCTTCGTTATAAATCTTACCATCGATGATTACGGGAATCGGAATGATGTACAGGTCTTGGTGACTACGGACCGGCTCAGGCAGATAGGCTGAGCTGTCAGTTACAATTGCTAACTTCATCTAACTTCCTCGTTTCAAGAATTTTCAAGCGACATAATAAATATAGCATAAATGAAAGTTCATTCAAACTAGAAATCGGTACTTATTTCGCTAAAAATTCTGTGATTGCTTTTTTATTCATGTCTTGGTCGATAACTAAGACACTGCCGGCTTCCCAAGTATTACCATAACTCCAAGAATCATCAACAGGAACGGTCAAACGATCGATCCCTCCGGCTCCTTTTGCCATGGATAACGTATTTTTTAGTAAAAAGCTCATCGGCAGATCAGTTGCCGCATACCCCATAACTTTTCCTGCGGCGTAAGGCAGTTTTGCAATCGCCAAAGGATTTTTCAATTCACTAAAGATGCCGTTCATCACCTGTTGTTGTCTGCGAACACGACCGAAATCTCCTTCTTCATCCATTCGGAAACGTGCGTATTGCAGCAAGGTCAGACCATCCATTTTTTGAGGTCCTTTTTTGATGGCAACTTCGATATTTTTGCTCATATCTTTTTCTGCATCGATTTGAACACCGCTAGGAAATAACGTATCGATTACTTTTTCAAAGGTTTTGAAATCGACCATCGTGTAATATTTACAGTCAATTCCAAAATTTTGAGAAAGTGTTTTACGCACGAGCTCTGCCCCGCCATAGGCATAGGCGGCATTCAATTTATTCTGCCCAACGCCGGGAATATCGACATAGGTATCCCGCATAAAGGAAAGGAGTTTTGGTTTTTTGCTGGGACCATCCAATTGCAGTACCATGATGGAGTCCGAACGAGCGTTTTCCCCCTCTCGGCTATCACTACCTAGCAGTAAAATATTATTTGATCCGTCAGAAGAAGCAAAACCGTTAAAGGTCTCGGTTTCTTGTGTAACAGAATCGTCATTGCTGGCAACCATCTTCCCCGCAGCAAAAGCAACCCCTGAATAAATGGCTAGAATTAAAATAAGTTTCAATAAAAAACTAAGAATGGGGTGCTTGCGCTTGCGTTTTGGTTTTTTACCCTGTTTTGGTGCTTTGGGTAATTTGGTTTTCTTTTTGTTTTTGTCTTTAGCAAAGGAAGGCTGGGTTTGAGGTCTTTCTTGGTAAACCGGCTCCTCCCATTCCTCTTGTTCAGGGGGGAATGCCTGCTCCGTTTCCTGATGATGAATCTCTTTTCGGGCAAAAATATTTTTCTTTTCTTCTGATTCTTCATGAATATGCTTGTAGCGGTCCATTCGACTCATAAACGATCCTCCAAATTTCTTCACTCTCGTTTTAAGGATACCTTAGCATAAAAATAAAGAAAGAACTTCCTAAAAAATTTAAGAAGTTCTTAGCCTTTTTAGCCTAATCAAAATATTTTACGGGATAGCCGCCCAGATTTTGGACTTTGCCCCCTAACAATTCGATTTCGGTGATGGCGTTGTCGATCAGTTCATAGGGGCGATCCAACAGTAAATCAATCACGAAGAAATATTCTCCCAAACTGGTTTTTAATGGTCGGGATTCGATTTTACTTAAATTGATTTCCCGCCAGCCGAAAGCCGCCAACATTTTATGGAGCATTCCCGGCTGATTCGCAGGCAAGGTTAAGATTAAACTCATTTTTGAAGGTGTTTCTTCTAAAAAGTGAGTGGTTGGTTTTCCCAACAGCCAAAATCGCGTTTGATTGAGATCGTTGTCTTGGATATTTCCATAAAGAATCTTCAAGTTAAAATAAGCGGCCGTTTCTTCCGAGGCGATTGCCGCAACGCTTTCTTTGGGATGATTTGCTACATATTCTGCTGCAGCCGTAGTGGAAGGCATGGGAACCAACTCAACCTCCGGATAGTTCTCTTCTAAAAAAAGTTGTGACTGAGCTAACGCTTGAGGATGAGACAAGATTTTTTTGATTTCTTTGCCATCAAGAAAAGGATGAATCAGAAATTGCTGCTTGATTGGCAAAACGACTTCATTTTTCACTTGCAGCTCTGGTTCATGGGAAAGCAGATCAATCGTATGATGGACCGAACCTTCCAAAGAATTTTCGATAGGAACAATGGCTAAATCTACTTCATCCTTCAACAAGGCCTTCAAACAAGCAGGAATTGAGGCATAGGCAAATAAATTCGTTGAAAATTGTTTTCTTGCGGCTTGATGTGTAAAGGAGCTTTCTGGTCCTAAATAACCGACTTTCATAGGTCACCCAGCCTTTCAATAATTTCTGAAACGATTTCCTCTGGTGTCTTATTTGTCGTATCTAGAATATGCCTGGCACTTTCTTCGTAAAAAGCAATCCGCTGGTCTAAAATTGCCGCGATTTCTGCAGGTTGTTTATTTTCTGCTAACGGTCGAATATTTTCTGTATCTTGTTGGATTCTTTCAATCAAGACCTGCGTGTCGGCGGTCAAGTAAATGACAGCGGGCTGCTGTTTTAGGAGTGTGCGATTTTCTGGACGTAAAACAATTCCGCCGCCGGTTGCTAAAATTCCATCTTTTGTGGCTAGCTCTGCTAAAATAGCAGTTTCCTGTTCTCGAAAGGCTGCTTCGCCAAATTGATCGAAATAATCTGCGATGGGCATGTGGATGGCTTCCACGATTTGCGCATCAAGATCAATCAATTCCTTTGATAGACGCCGAGCCAACTGCCGACCAATTGTTGATTTTCCCGCACCCATGAAGCCAATTAAAATAATACTAGACAATTTATTTCCCTCCTGTCACCAAGTCGGCTACATCTTGGAAAAATTGTGGATAAGAAATGGCTACCGCTTCTGCGTCTTCCAATTCACAAGGTTCATCTACTAATAACGCCGCAATCTGCAACATCATCCCGATTCGATGATCTCCGCGACTGGAAACACTGGCAGCGTGTAAAGGCGTGGGTCCATGGATAATCAAGCCGTCTTCTGTTGGCTGGATATCAGCACCCATTTTTTTCAATTCCTCGGCAGTTGCATCGATTCGGTTGGTTTCTTTGACCTTCAATTCTTCCGCATCCTTAATGATTGTGGTTCCTTTTGCCTGAGTAGCTAGTAATGCAATAATTGGTAATTCGTCAATCAATCTAGGAATAATCTCTCCTTCAATCGTTGTGGCAGTTAAAGAGCTGAAACGAACTGTTAAATCTGCTGCTTGATTGTGGGAATCTTCGTTGGTTTGTTCGATCACCGCACCCATTGCCTGTAAAACATCCAAAATTCCTGTTCGCGTGGGATTGATGCCAACATTTTTCAAAAGCAGCTGACTGTTTGGTACCAAAACACCAGCAGCCAAAAAGAAAGCGGCGGAAGAAATGTCACCTGGGACAGTGAGCGCTTGACCGGTAAACTGTTGTGGTCCGGTAATCATAATTTCTTTTCCTCTAACGGAGATGGAACCGCCAAATTGACGAATCATTTCTTCTGTATGGTTGCGGGAAAGTTCTTTTTCGAGAATCGTTGAGGTTCCTTTTGTCTGCATTGCTGCAAAAAGAATCGCTGATTTGACCTGAGCGCTGGCAACCGGCATTTCGTAATGAATCGGAGTCAAATCTACCACACCATCAATCGTAATGGGAGGAAATTCTGTTTCTTCATCCCCATGAAGGCGCCCACCCATTTCGCGCAAAGGAAGCATCACCCGATTCATTGGCCGTTTGTTTAAAGAACTATCCCCATAAAGCTGGGTCTTGAAAGGTTGACCGGCTAAAATCCCCATCATCAATCGGATCGTTGTGCCGGAATTTCCGATATTAATTGGCGCATCTGCAGCTTTTAATCCAGAAAAACCTTGTCCATGAACGGTGATGATTTCACCATCATCTTCGATTTCTACACCTAGTTGTCGAAAGGCATGGAGGGTGCTTAAACAGTCCTCCCCCCGCAAAAAATTTCTGATCGTTGTTGTTCCGTTTGCTAAAGCACCAAACATAATACTGCGGTGAGAGATTGACTTATCCGCCGGAATCGTCAACGTTCCTTTTAGACCGTGATTATTTTCCACTAATTTCATTTTTTTCCTCCCCGATTATTTGGTCCAACAATGATAATCCGTGTTGGTTTCGATACACTTTTGTGCAGCAAGCAAATCTTTTTGATTTTTAAAACTGATTTGCAATACACCGATAATATCTTCTCTTGTTTCCTGAATTTTCAGATTAATCAAGGACAACTTCGCAGCTCCCAAAAGTCCGGTAACCTCTGCGATGACTCCCGGCACATCCGGTACATCAATCAACAAGTCATAAAATGCCGGGATTGCTCCATGCTGATGAACGGGTAATTGATCCCGAGTATCCTTTGCCCGATTAAAAAAAGCAAAAATTTCTTGTTGATTATCTTCTTTGAGCCATCCCGCAATTTGTTCCATCTCCTGCTGCCATTGTGTCAGGCCTTCCAGCAAAAATTTCTTGTTGCTTAGAAGAATATCTGTCCACATGACTGGATCAGAAGAAGCAATTCGGGTAATATCCCGAAAACCGCCGGCAGCCAATTGTTTTGCCCGTGGATGTTCCTGATTAAAAAGATCTGCTTGATTCACTAAACCGGCGGCAATGATATGGGGCAGGTGACTCAACATTCCTGTAATGCGGTCGTGTTCTTCTGCTGAAAGCACTACATATTTTGCCCTTGTTCCTTGAAAAAGTTCCTGCAACAAAGCGACATCTGAGCTTTGTTCTTTGACCGGGGTAAAAATATAATAGGCATTTTCAAAAAGATCACTGTCTGCCGCCTGCACACCGGATTTGTGGGAGCCTGCCATCGGATGTCCTCCGACAAACCGAAATTTTTTCGTTTGGGCAGCATGAACGATTTGTTGCTTGGTACTGCTGACATCGGTTACCAGCAAATTTTCTTTTACCGGTAATTGCTCCAATTGATCGAGAAAATTTCTAGCTGCATTGACGGGTACCGCAAGCAAAATAAGATCTGCCTGCGTGGCTCCCTCAGCGAAATCGGCTGGAATCAAATCCACGATTTTTTTTTCTTTTGCAATGTTGCGGGTGGTTTCAAGTTTGTCCCACCCTATCAGTACCGTTTGCGGATGTTGCTTCTTGATACATAATGCCATCGAAGCGCCAATCAATCCCAGACCAACGATCAATATTCGTTGTTTCATTCTCAGCGCCTCCTAGTAATTTTTCAAGTACTCCCGATATTCTGTAACACTGGTTTTTAGTTCGGCGAAGGAATCGCTTGGAAATTTTTGTAAGAGTTCATTTGCCACGACAGTAGCGACGACGCTTTCAGCAACGACGCTGGCAGCCGGAACAGCCGTACTATCAGATCGTTCAACACTTGCTTTATAGGGTTCTTTTGTATCGATATCGACACTTTGCAAGGGTTTATACAAAGTTGGGATTGGTTTCATCACTCCTCGAACAACGATCGGTTCTCCGTTTGTCATGCCCCCTTCAAATCCACCAAGGTTATTACTCCGGCGAGTGTAGCCATCTTGCTCATCCCAAAGAATTTCATCCATGACTTGTGATCCGGGCAATGAACCGGCTTCAAAACCAACACCAAATTCCACACCTTTAAACGCGTTGATACTTACTACGGCTTGTGCGATTTTAGCATCTAATTTAGTATCCCATTGCACATAACTGCCCAATCCAGCGGGAACACCGCCGACAAGGACTTCGACGATGCCGCCAATTGTATCCCCTTTTTTCTTCGTTTCATCAATGAGATCCTTCATTTCTTGCTCTACATCGGGATCGATTACTCGAACATCAGAAGTATTGGAGATTTTTTGTATTTCTTGAATACTCAAGTTTTCCGGTAATTTCGCATGGATACCGCCAAGGCAAGTAACATGACCCGCAACGATGATTCCAAGTTCTGAAAGAATCTTTTTGGCGACAGCACCGATTGCTACCCGCATTGTGGTTTCTCGTGCAGAGGAGCGTTCCAAAACATTCCGTAAATCGTCGTGATGGTATTTCATGCCACCGACAAGATCGGCATGACCGGGACGTGGGCGGGCAACTCTTCGTAATTTTTTATCTTTTTCAGGGACTTCTGCCACGGACATTACCGTTGTCCAGTTTTTCCAATCGTTGTTTTCAACAACCAGAGTAACTGGCGAGCCCAGCGTTTTTCCGTGACGAATGCCAGAGGTGATCCGTACTTGATCTTTTTCAATTTTCATTCGTCCACCGCGACCATAACCGGTTTGTCTTCTAGCAAGTTCAAGATTAATATCTTCTTCTGTCAAAGGTAGTCCGGCAGGTAAACCTTCAATAATTGCAGTTAACTCAGGACCGTGTGATTCACCAGCTGTTATATAACGCATATTAATTTCCTCCTAAATATTCCTTGATGTCGGCGATGGGAATCGGGTGAATCTTAGCTTCCCCGATTTTTTCTAATAAAATAATTTTTAATTGGTTCCCACGAGCTTTTTTATCATGAGTGATCGCATGATACAGTTGATCTGTCTGCCAGTTATCATAATGAATTGGCAAATGAAATTTTTGAATCATTGTTATTAGTTGTTGTGTACTTCCGCTAGGAGATAAACCGATTGCTTCGGCATGACGATTGATAGCAACCATTCCAATAGCTACCCCTTCTCCATGACTCACGATACCATAGCCGGCGGTTTTTTCGATGGCGTGACCGATTGTGTGCCCAAAATTTAGAATCAAGCGATTGCCTTGATCAAATTCATCTTCTTCCACCACTTTACGCTTGATTTTCAAGGTTGCGGTAATAATGGCTTCAGCGTGAGCCAATAAATCTGCTTCGTCTTTCAAGGAAGAAAGCAGTTGCCATAAATCGATATCGGCGATTGCGGCGGATTTGATGATTTCTGCGATGCCTTCCCGAACACGGCGAGGTTCTAAGGTTTTTAACACCAATGGATCAATCAAAACAGCATCCGGCTGACTGAAAGTTCCCACCAGATTTTTTGCGTTCGCTGTGTTGACGGCTGTTTTTCCACCAATGCTAGAATCCACCTGTGCCAAAAGAGTCGTGGGAATTTGTACAAAATGAATGCCCCGCATAAAAGTTGAAGCAACAAATGCTGCCAAATCACCAACAACACCTCCTCCTAAAGCTAAAACACCATCACTGCGGGTAAAACCATTCTCTGCTAAAAAATCGTAAAGCAACGCTGCTTGATCAAGGGATTTGCTTTTTTCACCGGCAGGAACCACGGTCAAAACTGGGTGAAATCCACTTTTCTCTACTTGTTGCATAACTATTTCTGCATAAAGAGGAGCGACATTGCTATCGGTAATAACCGCAACTTTCTGAGGTTTCCAGATTGTTTTCAGCCATTTTCCTGTTTGTTGTAGTGCTCCTTGATTGATAAGAATATCGTATTGATGATTTGCTAAATGAACCGTAAGCATAGCTTCCACTTCTTTCCTAAATTAGAAATTATTTTGATAAAGCCTTGATTTCCTGCATGGCTTTTTCCATGATTCCCACTTCTTTCATCATGCGCAGGTAAGTTTTTTCATTTAAGGATTGGGGACCGTCTGACCAAGCATTAGCAGGATCAGGGTGGATTTCAACGATCATACCATCTGCTCCGCTGGCAACTCCTGCACGAGCCATAGGTGGTACTAAATCCCAAATGCCTGTTCCATGACTTGGATCGACGATAATCGGAAAGTGACTAAGTTTTTTGATCAACGGAACAGCACTTAAATCAAACGTATTTCGGGTAGCTGTTTCGTAAGTACGAATCCCACGCTCGATGAAAATCACCGGCGATTTGTCCTCTACTGCAACGTATTCTGCTGCATTCAACCATTCATCAATTGTTCCTGAAATTCCTCGTTTTAAGCCGATTGGTTTACCTGTTTTCCCCACAGCAGATAATAATTTAAAGTTTTGCATGTTGCGGGCACCAATTTGTAAAATGTCACTGTATTCGGCAATCATATCGATATGCCCTTCATCCATAACTTCCGTAATTACTTTCATGCCAAACTCATCGGCAGCTTGACGAATGTATTTCAAACCTTCTTCTTCTAATCCTTGAAACGCGTAAGGAGAGGTGCGAGGTTTAAATGCCCCCCCACGTAAAATTTTTGCTCCGCCGGCTTTTGCCATTCGGGCACATTCTCTGATTTGATCCAGTCCTTCAATCGAGCAAGGTCCAGCCATTGTAACAAAACTGCCGTCACCGATTTTTACTCCGTCAACATCAACGACGGTATCGCCGGGATGAAATTCGCGAGAAGTTAATTTGTAAGTTTTAGAAATTTTAACGGTATTCTCTACACCTTCAAAACTATTGAATGCCACGTCCTGCATGCCGCGAGTATCGCCTTTTAATCCAATGACGATGTGTTCTGTTCCTTGATCAATATTCACTTCTAAGCCTTCTTTTTTGATACGGTTCACCACGGACTCAACCTGTTCTTTGGTGGCATCTTTCTTCATAATCACGATCATTCTTTTTTCCTACTCTCTTTTAATTATTTTCAACGATTGGTTTAATTTTTTCTACCGGCATCTTTTGTCCGGTCCATAATTCAAATGAAGCAGCACCTTGATACAACAGCATGCCCAAACCGTTTGCGGTTTTTAATCCTTTTTCTCTTGCAAGTCGAAGCAATTTTGTTTCCCGGGGTTCGTAGATGACATCATAGACTGCTAATTCATCGTGTAAAAAGGAAACATCCGTTAATGCCATTGCACCATCATTTGGTTTCATTCCTACCCGTGTTGCATTAACCAAGAGAACACTGGTTGCGATAGCCTGCTGTAATGCTGAATGATCTTCAAGGTCTGCTAAATGAATCTCACAGTTGGTGTGACGACTGATTTCTGCTAATTTTACGGCAATTTGATCATAAAAGGCATCTTTTCGATTAAAGACGTGAATTTTTTTGACTCCGTCTAAAGCCGCTTGAGAAATAATCGCTGTCGCTGCGCCGCCTGCCCCCATCAGGGTAATTTCTTTGCCGATAATCGAGATACCAGCATCGGTTAAACTGGCCATAAAGCCAATTCCGTCTGTATTGTGACCAATCAATTTTCCTTCATGGTGGACGATTGTGTTGATGGCACCAATCAATTGTGCGGCTTCGCTTAATTCGTCCATCAAAGGAACAGCCGCCATTTTATGAGGCATTGATAAATTGACACCCAATAACTGCAATGTCCGAATCGCTTCAACGCTGGTTTTAAGATCCTCAGGTTCTACATCAAATGCAAGATATCTGGCATCGATTCCTTTTTCAATAAAGGCTGCGTTGTGCATCATTGGTGAGATACTGTGGCGAGCAGGCTTGGCATATAACCCGGCCAAATGGGTGTGTCCTGTGATTTCCATTTTTATTCCTCCTATTTTTTACAGCAAAACCAACAAAAAAAGATGTTGACTGTAGTAAATCATCCCTCTACAGTGAACATCTTCTAAGGAGCCTGAAAAGCTCGGTAAAATTAAAATAGCCACTATAGATTTCTTATCTACGTGGCTGTAAGTCGTGTCAAAAATCTCTAGCCATCATAGATACAAACTTGGTCTGTTTGCACCCATGAAATCATGAATACAAACCTATCTAAAATAGCTAAAGTAATAATTATTCAGTTGTGCGTGTTGTACTAATTTCATTAGAATCGCTCCAAGCTGATGTAAGATTGTTCTTAGTATAGACATAAAAAAAGTAGCTGTCAATTATTTTTTGAAAATTTTTTCAATTTTTCTGAGAGCTTACAACTCTTCTTCAAAAAATAAAAGCAGATCGTGTAAGGTCAGTTTCGCTTTTTCTGCAGCATTCAGGTCTTTGACGATTTTTCCTTTTTGCAAAAGAATCAGACGATTTCCATAATGCAAAGCATCTTCCATTCGGTGAGTAATCATCATGCAGGTCAATTGCTGCTCGGCTACTCGTTGTGCTGTGAGGGCCATCAATTGTTTGGAAGTTTTGGGATCAAGGGCTGCTGTATGTTCATCCAACAAAAGCAACTGTGGCGGGCGAATGGTTGCCATTAGTAAGCTCAATGCCTGCCGTTGTCCCCCAGAAAGATTACCGGTCGGAACATCCAGATGATTTTCCAATCCATTACCGACTTGTTGACAGAGATCAAAATAACCAGCTTTTTTCTCATTGATTTTTCGTGAAACCAAGCGTCGTTGAACACCGCGTTTCTCTGCCAGCAAAAGATTTTCCGCCACCGTCATCCGAGGAGCCGTCCCCATTTTCGGATCTTGAAAAACTCGTGAAATATACGCTGCCCGTTTTTCTTCGGAAGCTTTGGTCACATCGACACCGTCAATGGTGATGCTGCCGGTGGTTACAGGCAATGTTCCAGAAACTATATTAAACAAGGTACTTTTTCCGGCACCATTTCCCCCTAGAACCGTAACAAAATCTCCCGCTTGTAAGGTTAGATCAATCTGATCCAAAAGTATTTTTTGTTCATTGACGCCATTTTTGATTACTTTTGAAACGTTTTTGATTTCTAAAACACTCATTTGGACGCCTCCTTTTCCAACCCGGTTTTCAAATTCAGGGCTTGTCTGAAACGAGGAACCATCAGACAAATAGCTAGAATTCCAGAAGAAATAATTTTTAGATAAGTTGTATCAAAGCCAGCCCAGATGATGACAAAAATCAATAATTGATAAATGATACTGCCAATCACCACTGCTGCCAATCGTTCAGCAAAACTTAGTTCTCCAAACAATACTTCACCAATAATAATTGAAGCCAAACCGATGACGATGACCCCGATTCCTTTTGAAACATCCGCATAGCCGTCATTTTGAGAAATCAAGGCACCGGATAAAGCAATCACACCGTTTGACAAGGTCAATCCAAGAATCTTCATGCGATCGGTCTTGATTCCTAATGAACGAGCCATTTCTTCATTATCACCGGTGGCAATATACGCTTGTCCAAGTTCTGTGTAAAAAAACAATAGCAATAAACCAATTGTCACCAATACCGCAACAACTCCCAGCAGCACGATATCAAAATAGTTTGGTAAATGTAGCCCTTGAAAAATATCTTGAATACGGGGAAATTTCATCAAGCCTTTATTGGGGCTTTGCATAACGAATAAAATCACGGAATTTAAACCAGACATAACAAGAATACCGGCTAAAATCACTGGAATTTTGCCCTTAGTGAAAAGCAGACCGGTCACTAAACCAGCTGCCATTCCCGCCAAAACACCCAACAATGTTGCCAAAATTGGATGAATTCCACTGGTGATTGCAGTCACACAGACCGCCCCTCCCAATGGGAAAGAACCTTCTGTGGTCATATCAGGAAAATTTAAAATACGATAGGTCATAAAAATTCCCAGTCCCAGCAACGACCAAAGTAGTCCCTGCCCAATTGTTGAAACAATCATTTATTCTTCTCCTCCCGTCGTGACAAGGGTTGCTGTGTCTGCTTTATCGCCAAGATCGATATTAAACCGTTTTGCTTGATCCGTATTGATGATAGTATCCCCATCGGTAAAAGTGTAAACGGGGGTGGTCGCTGGTTCTGCTTCGCCTTTTAGGATTGCCGCAGCCATTTTTCCGGTTTGGATACCTAATTCTTTTTGATTGATACCGACAGTTGCTAATCCTCCTTGCTGAACCATAGTGTCAACAGAGGGAATGATCGGTACATTATTTTTATCTGCTTCGGAAACCACTGTCTCCATTGCACTTGCAACCGTATTATCTAATGGAATATAAATGAAATCAACGGATTGAGCCAAAACTTGAACTGCTTGAGCAATTTCATTTGTAGAAGAAACAGCTTTTTTTTCTGCCGTCAAACCCAGACCGGTGACTGCTTCTTCTGCCTGTGCTACTTGGAATTTTGAATTAGCTTCCAACGAAGAATACAAGATGCCGACTTTTTTTGCTTCTGGTAATAATTCATGGGCCAATTTGATTTGAGCAGCAACGGGTGGTTGATCCGAAACACCGGTGATATTTCCACCAGGTTTTTCATTGCTCTTTACTAAACCGGCACCTAAGGGATCGGTAACTGCACCAAGCAGAATCGGTAGTTTATCTGTTGTGTTGGCCAATGCTTGGGCCGCAGGTGTTGCTACCCCAATCAGAACATCGGATTTGTCCTGCACTAACTGTTGACTCATTGTATCTAATTTACTTTGATCGGCTTGCCCGTTTTGGAAGTTGATTTTTAGGTTTTTTCCTTCTTCAAAGCCTTCTTTTTTCAATCCTTCTTTGATTCCTTCAGTGATTTGATCCAATGCCGGATGACTGACGAACTGTAAAATACCTACAGATTTAACGGTTTCTGCGGTCTTTTTTTCCGGTTCTTTGTTCATTCCTTCAAAAATAGCAAAACCTGCCAAAATAATTACTAATCCAATAACTGTTGCGATTAACCCTTTGTTTTTTATCATTTTCTTCATCCTCCTAATAAGTAAAAAGACTAGCCATCTCCCTGCGGAAATTGCTAGTCGCAACTAAAAAACCGCATAGAACGTTTCTATGCGGCAATAATTTCAAAATTATTTGGCATAGACACAACATTAGAATGTTCTCTAAAAAGTTGTATCTATGGATTTTTTTCCATCAATACAACTATCTACGCCAGTTTTGCCAACTCTTCAATTGTCCTTGAGTTTGTAATGTAAATAGTTTCATGATGGTCACCCCTTCGTTTGTGTTGAAAATAGAATACCTGATTGTTTTTTATTCGTCAATAGAAAAATGACTGTTTTCTGAATTTTTTCTATTTTTCCTCAATTTCTTTGATGCTCCACATTGGTAGCCGATTCAACTCAGGAATAAATTCTTCTCCAAAATCAGTCAATTGCTCTACGACAAACCGATTTTTTTCTTTTCCTTTTTCAAAAAAGACAATTGTCACCTGATCGGGATTGACGCCGTACTTTTCTTGAATCCCCGCTGTATTATAGACAATCGGATAATAGAAAACTTGCCGATTAAATTCTTGCGCTTTTTCACTATCCAAAAGATCAAGGACCTGTTGATAGGTTTTTCCCTGGGGTTTGCTGAACATAACAGAAATCGCCTGTGACTTGCTGATTTGATGATCTCCACTTTGATAGCTCAAAGGCTGGATTTTTTTTGACGGAAGCGCGGAAAAAACCAGATTTTCGTATTCTGATTGGCGAATATGCCGTTGCGACCAAAGCATGCCGCCGGCAAAGAGTAACGAACAGGCAAGCAGACTGGCTCCCGTGAGCATTGCTCGTTTTGGTTCTCTGTCTACCCAGTCAGCCAGCTGATCCCAATGATCAAGAACCTGTGTTTTTATAGTTTCAAGCCATTTTTTTACCTCCAACGCTTTTCCCCCCTTTCCGTCACTTCTACATGGTTTATATCTATTATCCCATACTAGCAATTAATCACTATTAACGTCAAGAATCTTTCCATCTTTTCAAATCTTTTGTATGATAGAGGAAACGACTTTTAATAAAAAGCTTTCCCTATTTTTTTCTTTTACATAGTGGATGGACTTGAGTCAGAATCAGCAAAAAAAGGACACAGGAGGAACCCGATGATTCATTTAAGTGACAATATTATGGAGATTTTAACCCCGATTTTTGAAATTATGATCCTTTGTTTAAATTTTCTCTCCATTATCGTTTTAGTTTGGGGTGTCATTATCTCCGGATATGATTTCATCCGATCAGAATCGACCCATATCGATCACGTTCGTGCCGCCCGCAACAACAATTTCATCAAAAACTTTTTAGGCAGTTACATCCTGCTCAGTCTGGAAATTTTGATTGCTGCAGATATCATCGAATCAATCATCAATCCTACGACCGAGGATATTTTGCGTTTGGCTGCTGTCGTCGTCATTCGCACGGTGATCTCCTTCTTCTTGCATCGAGAATTGCAGGATGCATTGGATGATGAGGAAGAAAATAAAATCAAAAAAATCAAACGCTAGTGTTATAATAAGCATTTAACAGGTAATTTATGAAAAGAGGAAAAAAAGATGTCATTTGACGGCGTATTTACTCATTTAATGATTGAAGAACTTTCGAAAGAATTAGTGCGGGGACGCATTTCAAAAATCCATCAGCCTTATACAAACGAAATCATATTGGTGATTCGTAACCAAGGAAAGAATAAAAAACTGCTCTTGTCCGCCCACCCCAGTTATGCCCGGGTGCAACTGACCAACATCGCATATGCCAATCCAGATACACCGCCGAATTTTATTATGATGCTGCGAAAGTATCTGGATGGCGCAATTTTGGAACGAATCCATCAGATTAACAATGACCGGGTAATTCATTTCACTTTTAGTCGTCGAGATGAATTGGGAGACTTGCAAAATATTGTATTGATCGTCGAATTGATGGGACGTCACAGCACGATTTTATTGATGAATCAAGAGACTGGAAAAATTTTAGATGCCATCAAACATATCGGTGCATCGCAAAATACGTATCGTTCCCTTTTACCGGGAGTCGATTATGTTGAACCGCCAAAACAGGACCTTTTGAATCCTTTTACCACAAGTGATCCTGTGATTTTCGACCGGCTTTCAAAAGCCCCAGAACTGACAAAAAACTATTTGCAACAACAATTTCAGGGATTGGGGGCCGATACTGCAACAGAACTTGCTTTTCGCTTGAACCAAGCACCAAATGAAAAATTGCGTGTCTGGCATGATTTCTTCCAAACCCTAGAGGAAAAGCTTTCCCCCACGCTCGTCTTACAAGAAAAAAAAGATTTCTTCACACCTGTTCCCTATCAAACGCTGATTGAAGATGCAGAAATACAAACCACCGAAACCCTCAGTCAGCTTTTAGATCTTTACTATCATGACAAAGCGGAACGGGATCGAGTTAAGCAGCAAGGCAGTGAATTGTTACGAAAAATGGAAAACGAGCTGACTCGGAATAAGAAGAAATTGATGAAGCGTGAAAAAACACTGGCTGATTCAGAAAACGCAGAAGAATTTCGACAAAAAGGCGAATTGTTGACTACCTTCATGACTCAGGTACCAAGAGGCGCAACCTCCGTCGAGTTGCCCAATTATTATGAAGAGGACCGTCTGATGACAATCGCCTTGAATCCGGCATGGTCACCCAATCAAAATGCTCAAAAATATTTTCAACGGTATCAAAAATTACGGAATGCGGTCAAACTGATTGGTGAACAAATTCGAGAAACCAAAGAAGAAATCGCTTATCTTGAATCTGTGCTGGCGCAATTGGAAATCGCCGGACCGATGGATGTAGAGATTATTCGGGAGGAACTCCAAGATCAAGGCTATTTGAAGAAACCGGCAAAGCGTCAGAAAAAAAATAAAAAATCACAACCAGAAATTTTTTACGCAACTGATGGGACAGAGATTCTGGTTGGTAAAAACAATTTGCAAAATGACCAACTAACCTTGCGTACTGCCCGCAAAACGGATTTTTGGCTTCATGCCAAAAACATTCCCGGTTCTCATGTCATTATCCGCTCCAATACGCCTTCAGAAGAAACCATTTTGGAGGCTGCCGAGCTGGCTGCTTATTTTTCAAAATACCGTTATTCTGCCCAAGTTCCGGTGGATTTGGTACAGGTCAAATACATCCACAAGCCAAATGGGGCAAAACCTGGCTACGTGATTTACGAGAATCAAAAAACCTATTTTATCACGCCAGAAGAAGAAGCCATTCAGGAACGTACAAAAAAACCAACTGCCTAAGCGGTTGGTTTTTTGCTGTTGATGATGAAGGTCCGCACATCGAAAAAAAATTCTTCTGCGATCTCCGAAAGTTTTGTTTGTTTTGGATAAATACCATAAAGATGATTCAGGGGTTCTTCTGCTAATGGGATCAAGCGGATTTGTTCTTTCGTTCCCCGATCGACGATGCCAGAGCCGGATGCATACGCATCACTGGTTCGTAAAATATTGGTTAAGGTTCCCCGATCATTGGTAACGATACAGCTTTTTGTTTGATTTTTCAGAGGATCTTCCTCAAAATAATCAAAATTACCCCCCTCTTGATTAAAACGAACTTGAGAATAGTCTTTCAACTGTGTCGTTGCGATTTCTTTTTGCTCGGCTAACGGATGCTGTTTACCGACAAAAATATGCGTGCGAAAAGTACCGAGATCAACTTTTGCCAAGCCTGCCTGTTCTAAATAACGTTCCAGCCCATTTTGATTTTTTTCATTCATATACAACAAGCCGATTTCGCTATGGCCTTCAGCTACTTCTTCAATTACCTTAGCAGTCGTTGTCTCCATGATCCGGTACTCTTCGTACTGAGGAAAACGCTGGATCAGACCGCCGATAATCGAGCCCAAAAAATCATAATGCTGGGAAGCAATAGAAAAACGTTCGGTGGGTTCTTTTTTTTGATAACGCGTCTCCAAACGATCCATTTGTACCAGAATTTTTTCTGCCCGCGCCAAAAAATCCTTTCCGTCGGCTGTCAAGACAGCACCTTGGTTGGTACGGACAAAAAGGCTCAATCCTAGTTCTTTTTCTAATTCTTTGATGCCGTTTGACAGGCTCGGCTGAGTGATAAACATTTTCCGAGCAGCTTCGCGAAAACTGCCATTATTCGCGACTGCTACCACATAACGCAACTGTTGAAGATTCATTTGTTCCTACTCCTCAAAATAGAAAATTCCCCGATCCAATTTTTCTTGTAGTGGACGATTGTTATTTTCTAAAACTTCTTCTCTAAATTCTTCAATAAAACGTCGGGACATTTTCCCCACTTCATCAAAAACGAACCAATTGATTGGTCCCTTCGTAGGTGGTGTGGTCAATGAACCGACATAATGAAAGTGACTTCTTCGACGTGGTAAAAAAATCGTTGGATCAAAAATCTCCAGATGATTGTCAAAATCCCACGAATCGCCTGCTTTAAAAGGCATTTCTTGTTCACACAATTGAAATAAAACGCCAACGACCAGGTTGTTTCCTGCTTTATCCATATGGACCAAATGAAATTCGATTTCCTTTTGTTCTCCATCAAGCCAATGTTCACTAGGCATGTGGTAATGAATATCTGTCAGCAGATATTTTTTTTCTTCAAAAAGGACATAGCTGGTGCAATCATAGGGAACGAAATGAATCGTATTTTTAAATTCTTTTTCCGTAAAACGTTCTTTTTGATAGTGAAAACTGATTGGCTTAATTCCTTTTTGTTGCGTCTCTGATCGAACCAATGAAATTGGTGATTGAAAAGGAAATTCTGCTCCTTCCTGATACCAATCACATAGGGTGTGCCAATATTCTGGTCCATTTTCTCCTTGATAACTCCAAGGAACATCCATGTTTCGCTTCAACCTGTTACCTCCTAAGTTTAAGAAATAAGGATTTCATTGATTTCTTCTAAAAATTTCTGATCACCGTAAAAGCGCTCATCCAGTAATTCTGGAAAAATGTTTTTAAAGAAATATTCGACACTTGGACGATGTTGAAACTGCTTAATCGTCTGTACCGATTCTAAAAACATTTCTTCGAATACCTTTTCCGGATTATTTTTATTGATTTCTTCAAAGGATTCATACAAAAGATCTACCTTATCGGCGATCGCCAAAATTTCCCCTTCCACCGTTTCATCTTTTCCTTCCGACAAGCGGCGTCGGTAGATTGCTTGAAACTCAGAGGGAATTTCTTGGTGAATAAATTCATCCGTCATTTTTTCTTCCACATGTTGCAACATTGCCCGCAATTCAGGACTGGCGTATTTGACGGGTGTTTTGATATCACCGATAAAACGCTCTGTATAATCATGATTCAACGCTTTTTCATAAAGGGATTTCCAGTCGATTGCGATACCGTTCATCTCCTCAATATCCCCTAAAACTTGTGCAATAGAAGCGACGCGATAGGAGTGTGCTGCAACACTGTGTTCGGTAAATTTAAAAAAACCTGGTGCTCGGTAAATTTTTTCCAGATTGTTCAATCCTAGCAAATATTCATTCAATCCCATAACGTTCCCCGCTTTCCTATTGAGTTGTTTCCATCCTACCAAAAAAATTTCTGAAAATAAACAAAAAGAGACTAAAAATTGTTTAGTCTCAAAAAATCCATCACTGCAACCAATTCTCTGGATTTTCTTTCCATTTTTCCAATAATACAAGATCTTTTTGGTCGATATAGTTGGTTTCCAGAGCAGTTGCGACCAAGGCACTATAATTTGTCAGAGTTACCAAAGGCATTGCTGCTTTTTCAAAATTTTCTTTTCCTTTTGGTAGTTCATAAGTAAAAATTGCGGCTACGCCTAAGACATCCGCACCTTCTTTTTTTGCTGCTTCGCAGGCTTCCAGTACACTGCCGCCGGTGGAAATCAAATCTTCAATAACTACCATTTTTTGATTTTTAGTGATCCGACCTTCAATCTGGTTGCCTTTTCCATGATCTTTCGCCTTACTGCGGATATAAACCATTGGCAACTCAAGAATTTCTGCCACCCAAGCGGCATGAGGAATACCAGCAGTTGCCGTTCCGGCAATGACTTCTACTTCTGGGTAAAAGTCTTTGATTTTTTCTGCCAAACCTCTGGCGATTTGCTTGCGAACAGCAGGATAACTCATCGTGATTCGATTGTCACAATAAATCGGACTTTTGATGCCACTCGCCCAAGTAAAAGGTGCACTAGGACTCAAAAAAACCGCTTCAATCTCCAATAAATCTTTTGCAATGGTCATTTCTAAGGTCATTGATTTTCTCCGTTCCATTCATTTTTGATTTTCAAATACGCCTCATATGGGTCGGCTGCTTGGGTAATAGGACGACCGACAACGATGTAACTTGCCCCATTTTTGCGGGCATCTCCGGGAGTAACCACTCGTTTTTGATCTCCAATTTCACTGCCTGTCGGACGAATACCGGGCGTGAGACAAACAAAATCAGAAGCAGTTGACTGTTTGATTTTTTCAACTTCCAATGCCGACGAAACAACACCGTCCAAACCAGCCTGTTGGGCACATTGGGCGTAATGAATGACACTTTCTTCCAGAGATACATTAATCCATTGATCTTCTTGCATTTGTTTTTCTGTCGTGGAGGTCAACTGAGTAATTGCCAATAACTTAGGACGTTGTTTTCCCATGGGCGTTCCTTCTTCCAGTCCCCGTAAAGCAGCTTCCATCATTTTGACGCCGCCTGCCGCATGGACACATGTGATGTCGACGCCTAAGTCGGCCAATCCCCGCATAGCTTTTTCGACGGTATTTGGGATATCATGCAATTTTAAATCCAAGAAAACATCATGACCATTGCGCTTTAACCAGCGAACGGTTTCCGGTCCTTCTTGATAAAACAGCTCCATACCAATTTTGACAAACAGCGGTTCATTTTTTGGGAATTTTTTAAAGAAAAGTTCGACTTCGCCGCGACTGGAAAAATCCAAGGCGATAATTGGTCGTTGATTCATTTGCGTTCCTCCACTTCTTGAATAAGTTGTTGGATTGATTCAATCCCCAGCTCTGCCATCCGTAGTGGCAATCCCTCGATAAGTTTGGGACAAATATAGGGATCAGTAAAATTTGCAGTTCCGACAGCTACCGCACTGGCACCGGCCATAATCATTTCCAGTATATCATCCACCGTCATGACGCCGCCCATACCGATGATTGGCAAATCCGACACAGCTGCGACTTGGTGAATCAATTGGATTGCGACAGGCTTGATTGCCGGTCCGGATAATCCCCCTGTTTGATTGGCTAAAATCGGTTTGCGGGTTTTTAAATCGATTCGCATCCCTAATAGAGTATTAATCATGGTGAAGCCATCTGCTCCGCCCTTTTCAATTGCTTGTGCAATAGGAACGATGTCGGTGACATTAGGAGATAATTTAACGTAGACCGGAACCGTTGCCACTTTTTTAACAGCCTTCGTCAGTTCGTAAGCAACTTTGGGATCTGTACCAAAAGCAATACCCCCATGTTTCACATTCGGACAGGAAATATTTAACTCAATAGCACGAACATTTGGTGCATCTCCAATTCGTTCACAAACAGCAACGTAATCTTCTTCACAAGCACCGGCAACATTTGCAATGATTGGTAGTTCCGGATATTTTTGTTGCAATTCCGGCAAATAGTCTTCCATCACGACATTCATTCCAGGATTTTGCAATCCGATGGCGTTCAACATTCCACTAGGGGTCTCAGCCACACGAGGAGTTTCGTTGCCAAATCGAGGTTGAGGAGTCGTTGCTTTGATCATAATACTTCCTAATTGATTCAAATCATAATATTCCCCGTATTCTTTGCCAAAACCGAAACAGCCGCTTGCCGGCATGATCGGGTTCTTCAAGGTTAAACCGGGAAGTTTTACTGAAAGATCCATTATAAAACCACCTTTCCAACGGAGAAAATGGGCCCCTCATCACAAACCTTCATGCTTTTTTCTCCTGTTTCATCCTCTTGCAAATGACAAACACAGGCATAACAAGCACCGATGCCACAAGCCATTCGTGATTCTAAAGAAAGCTGCGTGTTGGGATGTTGCTGGTAGAGTTGTTCGACTGTTTTCAATAAGCCATTGCTTCCACAGGCAAAAACAGCAGCCGGCGGAGCTGAGGAATCGGCTAACAAAAGATTGCCGACGTTGCCGTGAACACCGTAGCTGCCATCATCTGTGGCAATTCGGGTCTCACCCAATGCACAAAATTCTTTTTCGTAATATAAAACTTCTTTTGACGCAAATCCCAAAAAATGAACGGGGGTGACGCCTCGTTTCACCAATTGGCGGGAAAGTTCATATAAAGGGGGAATACCGATTCCTCCCCCGATGATGTATGCCTGATCTCCTGCTGCCAACTGACTTAAATCAAAACCATTTCCCAACGGTCCCAAAACATCTAGAAAATCACCAGCTTTTAATTCAGAAAAGACTCTGGTTCCATCTCCTTCGACTCGATAAATGATGCGACAGGTATTTTGAGAAAGATCGATTTGATTTAGACTGATGGGTCTGCGTAAAAGCAAATCTTGTCTTGGAACGCGAATATGCAAGAATTGTCCCGGAGTCTTCATTTCTTGAACTAGTTTTCCCGAAAGCGTCATTTCATAAATTTTCGGAGCCAAATTTTTCTGAGAGACAATAGTCATTAATTCCTGTTTCATGAGTTCCTCCTGCATCCTTTGCTTTCAAAAAAAGCATGTAGATTTCTTGCTTGTCCGTAATGATTTTGTTCAGTAAAAACAGCCGTGTTAGATTGCCGAGGTAGTAAAGGCACGAGCTTCCATCACCTTCAAAATTGCTCCCGCAGTATCTAATGATGTACATAATGGTACACCATGTTCGACAGCCTCCCGCCGAATTAAAAAGCCGTTTTGTGAGCTGCCTTGGCGATTTTTATCCATCGTATTGACTACCAACTGCGCTTTTCCTCTTAGATAAGCGAGAGCGTTTGGCTCTTTGTCACTATCAGAAAGTTTGCCTACTGCCTTGACACGAATACCAAGATTTTCAAAATAGGCCGCAGTTCCTTCTGTTGCAACGATGCTAAAGCCGATTTCTGAAAAACGCTGCGCTAATTCTGCCGCCTCTTCCTTCGTATCATCAGCGATGGTAAACAAGACTGTACCAAATTCAGGAATATGCAGCCCAGCTGCTTCAAATGCTTTATAAAGTGCTTTTTCCAAAGTCTTGTCCGATCCCATCACTTCGCCAGTAGATTTCATTTCTGGTCCCAGATGGGTTTCCACCTTTTGCAGTTTTGTAAAGGAAAAGACTGGTGCTTTTACGTGAACCGTGGTGCTTTCTGGATAAAGACCATTTTGATAACCCAATGTGGTTAATTTTGTTCCTAAAATTGCTTTAGTCGCCAGCTGTGCCATCGGAATGCCAGTTACTTTGCTTAAGAAAGGAACCGTTCGACTTGCCCGTGGATTAACTTCGATCACATAGACCTGATTTTCATGAATCACAAATTGGATATTCATCATTCCGATACAATTCAGACCCAAAGCTAATTTGATGGTGTAGTCGGTAATGGTTTGTTTGATTTCTTCTGATAATTTTTGTGGTGGATAGACCGCCATTGAATCACCGGAATGAACACCGGCTCGTTCGATATGTTCCATGATCCCCGGTATCAGAACTGTTTCTCCGTCACAAATTGCATCTACCTCGCACTCGCTACCAATGAGATAGCTATCTACTAAAACTGGATGTTCCGGAGATGCTTTGACTGCGTGTTCCATGTAATCTTCTAAATCTGCTTGATTTTCAACGATTTCCATTGCTCGTCCGCCTAATACATAGCTGGGACGAACTAGAACCGGATAACCGATTCGTTGAGCAATTGCGACTGCTTCTTGTTTATTCGTTGCGGTATCCCCTGGCGGTTGCGGAATATCCAATTCTTTTAATGCCTGTTCAAATAAATCACGGCTTTCCGCCCGATCCAAATCTTCAATGCTGGTTCCAAGAATTTTCACACCGGCTTTTTCCAGCGGCTCTGCTAAGTTGATTGCTGTTTGTCCACCAAATTGAACGATCACGCCCATTGGCTTTTCCAAGTCGATCACATTTTGAACATCTTCCAGTGTCAATGGTTCAAAATAAAGTTTGTCCGAGATTGAAAAATCAGTTGAAACTGTTTCGGGATTACTATTAATAATAATAGCTTCATAACCAGCGGCTTGAATGGCTTGGACCGAATGGACGGTGGCGTAATCAAACTCCACTCCTTGTCCGATTCGAATGGGACCTGATCCCAAGACCAAGACAGAATCTTTGTCGGATTTCATACTTTCATTTTCAAATTCATAGGTGCTGTAAAAATAAGGTGTTGTGGACTCAAACTCTGCCGCACAGGTATCCACCATTTTATATACCGGTAAAATTTGTGCATCTTTACGTGTTTGCCGAATGATTTCTGTTTCACTCCCCCAAAGCTCAGCGATTTTACGATCTGCAAAGCCATGTTGTTTCGCCTTTTTCAAAAGAGGGAGAGCAAATGGTTGTTCCCTTAATTGGTCTTCGATCTCTGTGATGTGCAAAAGTTTATCCAAAAAGAATAAATCAATTTTCGTCATTTCGGCAATATCCTGGATTGTATACCCCCGACGAATAGCTTCAGCAACGTAGAACAATCGATCATCTTGCGCTTTGACCATTTTTGTGGTCACATCATTATCTGAAAGAGTTTTTAAGATGGGCAACTCCACGTGATAGGTACCTATTTCCAGAGAACGAACGGCTTTTAACAAAGACTCCTCAATATTTCGCCCAATCGCCATCACTTCCCCAGTGGCTTTCATCTGGGTTCCTAGAGTTCTTTCCCCATGTTCAAATTTATCAAAAGGCCAGCGAGGGATTTTGGTTACGACATAATCTAAAGTTGGTTCAAACTCAGCATAGGTCGTTCCGGTTACCGGATTTTTCATTTCATCCAGCGTTAAGCCTACTGCGATTTTTGCTGCTAATTTTGCAATCGGATAACCGGTTGCTTTACTTGCTAAAGCGGAAGAACGAGAAACCCTCGGATTGACCTCGATAACATAATAATTGAAGCTGTGGGGATCAAGCGCCAATTGAACGTTACAGCCTCCTTCGATTTTCAAGGCGCGGATGATTTTAAGGGATGCATCCCGCAGCAACTGATATTCATGATCGGCTAAAGTTTGACTTGGAGCAAAAACAATTGAGTCGCCAGTATGAATTCCAACAGGATCAAAATTTTCCATGTTGCAGACGACAATTGCATTATCTGCTGAATCCCGCATCACTTCATATTCAATTTCTTTAAAACCAGCGATACTGCGTTCAATCAAACATTGGGTTGCCGGTGATAACTTCAATCCGTTTTCAGCAATCTGCCGCAGTTCTTCTTCGTCGTCACACATTCCGCCGCCGGTACCCCCAAGGGTGAAGGCCGGACGAACAATGACTGGATAGCCGATGGTTTTGGCAAACACGACCGCTTCTTCTACCGTAGTAATGATTGCTGATTCAGGAATCGGCTGTTCTAATTCTTCCATCAATTTTTTAAATAAATCCCGATCTTCCGCTTGATCGATGGCAGCTAATTTAGTGCCTAATAATTCAATACCTAATTCATCAAGGATTCCTGAATTGGCTAATTCAATCGCCATATTTAATCCAGTTTGTCCACCTAATGTTGGCAGCAAAGCATCTGGATGTTCCTTTCGCAAAATTCGAGAAACGAATTCAAACGTAATTGGTTCAATGTAGACTTGATCAGCAATATCTTTATCTGTCATAATTGTCGCCGGATTAGAATTGACCAGCACAACTTCATAGCCTTCTTCTTTCAATGCAAGGCAGGCTTGTGTCCCGGCATAATCAAATTCAGCTGCTTGACCAATCACGATAGGTCCAGAGCCAATCACCATGATTTTTTTTATATCTGTCCGTTTTGCCATTGATGCTGCCCCTTCCATGTATCCATCATTTCTATAAATTCATCAAATAAATGCAAGGCATCATGTGGTCCCGGAGCCGCATCCGGGTGAAATTGCACACTGAATGCCGGATAATTTTTGTGACGAATCCCTTCGATCGTTCCATCATTGACCTCGGTATGGGTAACCATTAGGACCTCTGGATTAATAGATGCTTCGGTAACAGCATAGCCATGATTCTGTGAAGTAAAATCAATTCTGCCGGTAGCAATTTCTCGAACCGGATGATTTAATCCCCGGTGTCCAAAGGGCATTTTATAAGTATCTGCACCATTGGCTAAGGCAAAAAGCTGATGTCCTAAACAAATCCCAAAAATCGGCACCTTTCCTTGAATGTTTCGAATCATTTCAATGGCTTCCGGTACATCTTTGGGATCTCCCGGTCCATTGGTCAGCATTACGCCATCCGGTGATAATTCTAAAATCGTTTTTGCAGGAGTATTGTAAGGTAAAACCGTAAGATTACATTGACGATTAGAAAGTTCGCGTAAAATACTGTGTTTCAGCCCAAAATCGATCACCACGACATTATGGCCGATTCCAGGACTAGGATAAGGTTTTGAAGTAGAAACCTGTGCCACTTGATTTGTTGGCAGTACAGCTGCCTTCAATTGGTCGTAAGCATGAGTGAAATTTTCCTCTGTAACGATACTGGCCTTCATGGTTCCGTACTTACGCAATTTTTTTGTTAATGCCCGGGTGTCGATACCAGAAATTCCAGGGATGCCTTTTTGTTTCAAAAATTCTGCTAAAGTCCATTGATTCCGCCAATTACTGGCTAAACGGGCGTGTTCCTTGACTACAACCGCCTTGCAGGTTGGGGCAATTGATTCATAATCATCTCGATTGATTCCATAATTTCCAATCATCGGATAGGTAAAAGCAATGATCTGTCCATTAAAACTTTGATCCGTGATCGTTTCTTGATAACCGGTCATACTTGTTGTAAACACAATTTCACCGAATACATTCGTTTCTGCGCCGAACCCTTCACCTTCAAAATAAGTGCCATCTTCTAAAATCAACCAACGCTTCATTTTTCTTCACCTTTTTTCCAAACAAGTTGTCCATTTACGAAAGTATAAAGGGTATCACCATATACCTCCCATTGATCAAAAGGCGTGTTGACTGCCTTTGATTCAAACTGATCTGCTGCGATGCGATGCGCATGTTGAAGATCAAAAACTGCCAAATCAGCTTTTCCGCCAATCGTCAATCGACCAGTCCCCAAACCGAATATTTCTGCCGGTTTAACGGCCATCCATTCAATGACCTGCGCCAATGTAAAGCGGCCGGTTTTTACAAAATGGGTATAAATCAACTGAAATGCGTATTCCGAACCCACAATACCAAATGGTGCTTTTAAAAAACTTTGATTTTTTTCTTCAAATCCATGGGGGGCGTGATCCGTGGCGATGCAATCAATTGTTCCATCTAAAAGACCTTCAATCAGCGCTTCTTGATCTTCTTTTCCTCGTAATGGTGGGTTCATTTTCCAATAACCAAAATCATTCGGAATATCGTTTTCGTTAAGAATTAAATGATGAGGGGAAACTTCTGCGGTAACGTGAATTCCGGCTTTTTTCGCATCTCGGATCACTCGTACACTTTCTTTTGTTGAAACGTGGCAGACATGGTAATGGCATCCAGTTTCTTCCGCCAGTAGTAAATCACGAGCAATCTGAGATGATTCCGTGGCGCTGAGAATACCCGGTAAATCTAATTCTTTCGCTTTATTTCCTGCGTGCATCACACCACCGAAGAGTAAGGACTCATCTTCCGTATGGGCAACCAGAGCCATATTGTTTGCGGCAGCGGCTTTCATTGCCAGATACATCGTTCCAGCAGTTTGAACGCCGACACCGTCATTGGTAAAAGCAAAGGCTCCCGCTTTTTTTAGAGCTTTTTGATCCGTCAAAACTTCACTACGAAGTTTTTCAGTGATGGGTGCATATTGTAAAATATTGACAACGGCATCTTTTTTGATAATTTCATATACGGCAGTCAATTTTTCTGCTGTATCTGGAACCGGATCAAGATTTGGCATCGCACAAACCGTGGTAAATCCTCCTCGAGCCGCAGCCTTACTGCCGGTTTTAATCGTTTCCTTATAAGTGTAGCCGGGTTCTCTTAAATGGACGTGAACGTCGACTAATCCTTGGGTGATCAATTGTCCTTGGGCATCGAATTCCTCATCAAAAACGGTATCAAACGCCGTTCCGATTGCCTTGATTTTTCCCTCTTCGATCCAAATTTCTACAGGGATCAACTGATTGTCGTGGGAAATGATCTTCCCATTTTTAATGAGTGTTTTCATCTGCAACTTCCTCCAATTTTTAGGCTTTTCCTGCTAGAACAGCTTCTAATATCGCCATTCGGACAAAAACACCGTTTGTCATTTGTTCAATAATTCGTGATTGCAGTCCTTCCACTAAGGAATCTGCTAACTCGACATCTCGATTCACTGGTGCCGGGTGCATGATGATTGCTTTTGGACGCATTTTTTTCGCCCGTTCTATGGTTAAACCATAAGCTTCGTGATACTCTTCTTTTGAAAAACTTTCTTCTTCTCCGTGGCGTTCATGCTGTACCCGTAGCATCATCATAACGTCCACTTCAGAAACAAGTTCGTCAAGAGGGAGAAAATGACCGTAAACTTCAAATTCAGGGTCGTACCATTCCTCTGGTCCGGAGAAAAAGACTTTCGCGCCTAAACGTTTCAACATCTGCATATTTGATTTTGCTACACGAGAATGGGTGATGTCTCCTACGATGGCTACTTTTAGTCCATCAAAATGACCGAACTCTTCGTAAATTGTCATCAAATCTAGTAAGCATTGCGTTGGATGTTGGCCACTGCCATCTCCACCGTTGATAATCGAACATTGGATGGTTTTACTTTGGATCAATTCATCGTAGTAATTCTCATCTCCATGACGAATGACAGCCACATCTACTCCCAAAGCCGACATCGTCAAAACGGTGTCATAAAGCGTTTCGCCCTTTTGAACTGAACTGGTAGATGCTTCAAATTCAATGACTTCCAGCCCTAATTTTTTTTCTGCTACATCAAAACTTTTATGAGTCCGAGTGCTATTTTCAAAAAATAGGTTTGTCGCAAAATACTGCTGCTTTTCTGGTGTCCATTTTGCACCGGCTTTAAATTCTTGCCCGCGTCGGATCAATCCCATAACTTCCTGATCGGTCAATGCCTCAACGGTTAATAGATGTTTCAAACTGATTCTCTCTGACTGAATGATCATGTTCTACTTCCTCCTGTTCGCTTCTGGATGTTTCCGGTAAGATCAGATTTAAGATGATGCCTAAGACAGTTGCTAAAGCCATTGCTGAAAGTGTGAAGGTTCCAAATTCGAAGATCAATCCGCCGATACCGATGACCAAGATCACCGAAGCAATTAAAAGATTTTTCTTTTTATCAAAGTTGATTTTATTTTCAATCAGTATTTTCAATCCGCTTGCTGCAATAACCCCGAAGAGGATAAAGCTGATACCTGCAATAACTGGACCAGGAACGCTCAGGATCAAGGCACTAAGTTTACCGACAAATCCCAAGACAACCGCAAAAGCCGCGGCTCCCCCGATAACGAAAACGCTGTGTACCCGTGTAATTGCCAGCACACCGATATTTTCGCCGTAACTGGTTACCGGAGGTCCACCGACGAAACCGGCTACGATTTGAGCCAAGCCGTCCCCCATCAAGGTCTTATGCAAGCCCGGTTCTTCGAAAAAGTTTCGCTTAGTCAATTTATTTAAAACCATTAAATGACCAATGTGTTCCGTCATAGTAACGAAGGCAATGGGTGCCATCGTCGTGATTGCATTGATATGAAGCTTTGGTGTGTACTGTAGAAAAGGAACTTCGAAGTTTGGCATGGCAAACCAAGGAGCGTCAATAATTGGTTGTGTATCAACGATTCCAACCAGCAATGCGATCAAATAGCCGCTGACGATGCCCAGAAGAATCGGAATCAATCCCAAGAATCCTTTTAGCCACATGTTGAAGAATATTGTTAATCCCAGTGTCATTAAAGCGACTAAAACATATTTGAAATCATAGTGATCGCCATTGTACATGGCATTGTTGGCGGCATTTGCTGCTAGTCCCAACCCAATTACCATGACTACCGGTCCAACGACGATTGGCGGTAGGATTCTATCCAACCAAGCAGAACCGATTTTTCTAACAATCAGAGAAACAAGGAGATAAACCAGCCCCGTGGTGATGGCTCCTTGCGCGATTGCCGGATAGCCATCTGATTTCATTAAAAGCTGCATTGCAGCGATAAAAGCGAAACTGCTTCCTAAGTAAGCGGGAATTTTTCCTTTTGTTGTTGTGAGATAGACCAAGGTTCCAAGTCCAGAGCTGACAAGTGCAATTCCCGGATCGATACCCACTAGAATAGGTACTAAAACTGTTGCGCCAAACATCGTGAATAAATGTTGCAGGCTGAGCCCCACCCAGTGAAGCGGCTTTGGTTTATCATGAATATCCAGTACAGCATCTTCATTGCGAAATTCTTTTGCCAATCAAATCATCTCCTAGTCGTTTTCTTTATTAATTAAAATTCGGTCTTGTCCATCTACTTCTTCCATTTCAACGATGATTTCCTCAGTCAATGACGTAGGAATGTTTTTTCCGACATAATCAGCACGGATCGGCAGTTCCCGGTGTCCTCGGTCAACCAGCACCGCCAATGAAATTTTTCGTGGACGGCCAAAATCCATGATTGCGTCCAGTGCTGCACGAATTGTTCGACCGGTAAATAATACATCGTCGATAACAATGACTTCCTTGCCTTCTAATGCAATGGGAATCGATGAAGAATGGACTTCTGGATCTTCATTTGTTATTTTATGATCATCCCGGTAAAGGGTAATATCTAATTCTCCAACCGGTACCTCGATTTCTTCTAATTGTTTCAAACGTTCTGCAATTCGTTGTGCAAGATAAATGCCCCGCGTTTTGATTCCTACTAGCACCAAATCCTCGATTCCATGGTTTCTTTCGATAATTTCGTAGGTGATTCGAGTCAACGCCCGTTTCATAGTAACTGCATCCACGACTTCTTTTCTTGACATATTTATTCCCTCCTAATTTTTGACACAAAAAAACTCCTACCCGTTTATCAGGTAGGAGGTATGTTTTCAGAGCAACCACTGTATGTCCTTAGGCAGATTATTCTGTCTCCAAGGGTATACGGATGTCATCCAGCAAGGTGTGACAGTAGCGCACTACTCACACGTCTCACTCATCTCCTTCCTAGCCTCACAGGACTACATTAAAGGATAACTATTAAATTTTTTGTTAAGACAACGATACACTTTTTGTTATGAAAAAGCAATGCCTTCTCGTAATTTTTTTAAAGTTTTTTCAAAAATCTCTGGTAGAGGTGCTTCAAAAACCATTTTTTCACCGGTTCTAGGGTGAGTAAAGCCTAACAATTTTGCATGGAGAAATTGTCCATTGCCCTTCAATGTTTTACGAGGGCCATAGATAGGGTCCCCAGCAACTGGATAGCCAATATATTGCATATGAACTCGAATTTGATGAGTTCTCCCCGTCTCCAATTGTAATTCCACCAAAGTGAAGCCTTCAAATCGTTCCAAAACAGTGAAGTGAGTAGTTGCCGGTTTTCCCTCTTCCGTGACCGCCTGTGTTTTACGATCAACTTTTGAACGGCCAATAGGTGCTTCAATCGTGCCTTTTTCATGTGAAATCACACCATGAACTAATGCGACATACTTGCGCAAAGAAGTTTTTTCTTTTAATTGTTTAGCAAGCGCTTCATGTGCAAAATCATTTTTTGCAATCATCAACAAACCGGAAGTATCTTTATCGATTCGATGGACGATTCCTGGACGAACAACGTCATTGATGGTTGAAAGATCTTTTAACTGATAAAGCAGTCCATTTACCAACGTGCCATGGGAATGCCCTGCTGCTGGATGCACCACCATTCCTTGAGGCTTATTTACTACTGCAACATCCTCGTCCTGATAAACGATGTCAAGATGCAAATTTTCAGGAATCAGATCCAAGGTCTCTGGATCGGGAATCGTAATGAGGTATTTTTCACCCGCTTTGACTTTTGCATTGGCTTTGACTGGTACACCCTCTAATGAAACTGCCTGACTTTTCAGCCATTGTTGGATTTGGGAACGACTATAATCTGGCAAGCGTTCAGCCAAAATCTTGTCCAAACGCCCTTTTTCCTCTTGAATCGTGACGCTAATTTGTTTAGGCATGGGATTTCTCCTTCGTTTTTTCATCCCAAATGCTATAGATGAAAATCATGATTACTCCGATAACTAGCGACATATCCGCAACATTGAAAATCGGGAAATTGATAAAATCGGTTTGGAACATATCGACAACGTAACCTAAACGAACCCGATCAATAAAATTGCCTAATGCACCAGCAATAATCAAGGTCAGCCCAAAGGTAAAAAATTTGTTGCCGTGACGATTTTTAACTAACAGATAGCCACATACGCTGACAGCAATGATGGTTACGACAGCAAAAAAAACAATTTGCCCTTCCATCATGCTCCAAGCCGCACCAGTATTACGAATATGAGTTAAAGAAAAAATATTTGGAATGACGGTTTGACTTTCACCCAGCGCAAAATTCGCCACCGTCCACCACTTGACAATTTGATCCAGAATCAGAATCAACAAACAGGTAAGTAAATAAATGATTAACAAAAAATTCAACTCTTTTCTAAAGGGGTCTATAAATCACGAGGTCGAATGATACCTAAAAGGTTGCCATTCGGATCCCCATCTTTGGTAATTAAAATAGCTTCAATTAGTCCGTCACCATGAAACAATGTCTCGATTTCAGCAACCGTTGTTTCGGCGGAAACAAACCGGTAGTTCGTTTTTTTGCCGTCAGAAATAATCAAATCACGAGCAGTTCTCCCATTTAATTTGATTTCCCCCTTCAAGCTTTCTCGGGCAAACCAGTAACCCAACGCCCGTAAAGTAATCAAGCCTTCAAAACGCCCCTTCGTATATAAAGGAAACTGGGAATATTTCTCCTCCGCAATAGTCGCTAAAATATCTGTAATGGGCATTGAAATCTCAAATCCAGTCACATTTTTCCTGAAACGAGGCAAAACTTTTTCCGGTTGCAACAGTTCCTGTTCGATTTGTTTGATTTTATCAACTGCCCATTGATTCGGTTCAGCAATGATAAAATCTTCGTCAATTCGATCATGAACGATGGCGTTTCTAAGCTGAGCCATCTGCAAAAGATCTTCTGCATGATTGCCCACTGGCAAATTTCGCTGCTTGGATAAACGGCGCACCATTTCGCTAAATCCCATATTTCGGGGATTGCCTAAAATATCTCGCAACCACTTTTCAATTCGATTAAAACTTATTAAAAACGCATCAGCTTGTTTGGCCATTTTTATTCTCCTCACCTATACTATTGTTACGAACTTCTTTTATCACGTAGGCTTTTTGCAGAAAACGCCATAAAAAGAGAAAAAAGAAAAGGATTAAAATCAAACTTAGGATCAGACTTCTAAACATCAACGGTAAAAACAGCATCAGAATAAAAAACGCAAGATAAATCTGCACCATCTGAGGATTCATTTCGATAATTAGGTCCAATACCTCTTTTTGAGAATGAAAATGATACACTTTGCTTTTCAGGAGATAAAAAGAAACTTGGATTGAACAGCTGGCTGTCGGAATATCTTGTTCTTTGGTTTGATCATGATTGATAAAAAAAGCATTTTTATTCAAAAGAACTTTCAACGGACTGCCCATTCCATAAAATCCAGTTTTTCGAGTGACACGAACTTTCATGCTGAACCTCCTTATTATCCGGTACATACGGAAAAATTACAATAGAAAAATCAATCCTTGTTCTCTAAATGCCTGCATTTTGTTCATTTTATTACTACTACTCTTAGTTTAGTAGAGACAAGCAAAAAAAGCAAAAAGTCTGCGAAAGTCCCAAAACAACAGAAAAAAATCTGGTCAATTAAGTCCAGATTTTTTATCTTTACTATCCATTTATTCTTTAGAACAATCCAATTGCGTGTCCGTCTTCATCAACGTCCATATTCAAGGCGGCTGGTTTTTTCGGCAAGCCCGGCATGGTCATAACGTTGCCCGTCAGAGCAACAATGAAACCTGCACCTAGTTTAGGAATGAATTCCCGAATCGTCAAGGTGAAGTCCACTGGTGCACCCAATTTCGTAGGATCATCAGAAAATGAGTACTGCGTTTTCGCCATACAAAGTGGTAGTTTGTCCCATCCTTCCTTTGTGAATTCAAGCAGCTGTTTCCTTGCTTTAGGTGTGAATTGAACATCTGACCCACCATAAATCTCAGTAACAATCTTGCGGGCTTTTTCCTCAAGGGATAGTTGATTACCATACAAAGGCTGAAAATCGGTTGGTTGTACAGCAATCCCGGCAATCACTGCCTCTGCAAGTTCTGTGCCACCCGCACCGCCTTTTTCCCAAACTGCGGTTCGCTTAACTGTAACACCTAATTTTTCACAAGCTTCTTCGATCAATGTCATTTCGGCATCGGTATCCGTAAGGAACTCATTGATCGCAACAACAACTGGAATACCATAGCGTTGCATATTTTTAATATGTCGCTCTAAATTAACAAATCCACGGTCAACCGCTTCGACATTTTCTTGTTGTAACTCATCCTTCGCAATACCACCATGAAGCTTCAATGCACGAATAGTGGCAACGACGACAATCGCATCAGGTGCCTTTTTTAAATTAGGAACTTTGATGTCTAAAAATTTCTCTGCCCCTAAATCTGCCCCAAAGCCTGCTTCAGTAACGGTGTATTCCCCCAACCGCAACGCAAGTTTTGTCGCCATCACGCTGTTACACCCGTGAGCGATATTTGCAAAAGGACCGCCATGGACAAATGCCGGGGTTCCCTCGATGGTTTGAACCAGATTAGGTTTTAGTGCATCCTTCAGTAATAAAGTTAAAGCTCCCTCAACATTTAAGTCGGATACAAAAACCGGTTTTTTTTCAAAAGTATAACCAATCACGATTTTACTTAATCGGTGTTTTAAGTTTTGCAAATCAGTTGCTAAGCATAAAATCGCCATGATCTCACTGGCAACGGTGATATCAAAACCATCTTCTCGAGGAACCCCTTGAATTGGACCACCCAGACCTACAATGACCTGGCGCAAGGCACGGTCATTCAAATCTACTACCCGTTTCCAGATCACTCGCCGGGCATCGAGCCCCAATTCATTTCCCTGTTGGATATGATTGTCGATCAACGCCGCTAATGCATTGTTTGCAGTCGTGATAGCGTGCATATCGCCGGTAAAATGAAGATTGATGTCTTCCATCGGTAATACTTGCGCCTGTCCGCCACCGGTCGCTCCGCCTTTAATTCCCATTACAGGGCCAAGAGAAGGTTCCCGCAAGGCAATCACGGTTTTTTTATTCAATTTATTTAAGGCATCTGCTAAACCGATTGTTACGGTAGATTTCCCTTCACCGGCTGCGGTTGGATTGATGGAAGTGACTAGAATCAGTTTTCCTTCCGGTTGTTGTTCTAAGCGTTGAATAGCCGGCCAATCGATTTTTGCTTTGTATTTGCCGTATAACTCCAAATCATCTTCTGTCAAGCCAATTTTTTCAGCGATTTTTCTGATTGGCTGTAAGGCTGCTGCTTGTGCGATCTCAATATCTATTTTCATGAAGGAACCCCTTTTTTACGAACTATTTTCATTTTATCACTACTATTTGTTCAGTTATTTACCATTATAACGAAAAATAAATAAAAATACAGCAGAAATTTATGTATTTTATCAAAAAATCCCGCTCGTCACTGATGACAAGCGGGTCAAAGAAGGAATTAATCCTCGGATGGAGCAGACTGCTGTGAAAAAAGATCCGCTGAGACATGTTTTTCAAGTTCTTTCAGCAGATTGTCTCGCGTTTTTTTTCTCATCAAAAAATGATGAGTTTTATTCTTATAGGTCAGTTCTATTCCGTTTGGCAGTGAACAAATTTTCTGAATACCTTGGTAATAAAATCTGTCTCGCTTCCAAAAACGGGAATAATAAACTAACAGATAGGTCTCTTTAACAAAGAACCAGCGCAAAAAACCGATAATCGCCATAAAAAAGAAAAATAGCAACACCAGATTGCTTTTCCAATAAGGACGTGTATTTTCTAGCGAAAGTGTTAAACTATAAAAAAGAATCATCAGTGTAACTGACCAATAAATAATTGAAATGGATAATTCTGGTTGCCAATGGTATTTTTTTGCTTTCATTTACAATTCCTTTCAATCAACTTACACTATTTATTCTAACACAAAACAAGAAAAGGTGGTCAAATGATCAAAGCGTATATCGATGCCGCAACAAAAGGTGATCCTGGATTGAGCGGCGGCGGAATCTTATTGGTGGGTACAGAATTGCATCAGCAACATGCCCTACCATTACCAATTTTAACCAATCATCAGGCAGAATTCACGATTTTTCTGGAATTGTTGCAGTTGCTGCTTGAAAAGCAATGGCAGGATCAAACGATTATGGTCTACTCCGACAGTAAGGTTCTTGTTCAGACTGTAGATAAAAATTATACCGGAAATCCTGCTTTTCAGCCGATTTTTGAACAGATTCAGCAACAATTGCCGAAATTTTCTTTGCTGATTTTACAATGGATTCCGGAAAATCAAAACAAAGGTGCCGACCGTCTTGCCCGGCAAGGATTGCAAAAGGCTGTAAAATTACAAAATCGGCGACAATAATCGGGAAAAATTTTGTTTAAATCGCAGCCACCAGGACTGATTTTCAATGATTTCATCTGTCAAAAGGGTACAGTTCATCCGATCTTTTTCAAAGATTTCCTGCATTTGCTTGGTTATTTCTTCGTCATACACAAAGGCGCTGACTTCAAAATTAAGCGAATAGCTGCGAATATCTTGATTGGTGGAGCCAAAAGAAGAAATCAAATCATCCATGAGAATCGTTTTTGCATGTAAAAAGCCATTATTGTAGGAATAAATTTTTACCCCTCGCTTGTGGAGATAGTTGGCATAGTGCTGTGTTGCTCGGAAGATAAAGGCATGGTCTGGCATATCAGGAATCATAATACGAACATCTACTCCTGAACGAACCGCCACTAAAAGCGCGTTGATCATCGTATCATCGGGAATCAGATAAGGTGTTTGAATCCAAATTTTTTCTTCTGCTGCAAGGATCATTTTTACAAAGCCGCTTTTTAGAATTTCCTCTTCCGTTTCCGGGCCATCCGACACGATTTGCATGCTGACATTACCTTCTGTTTCCGGCAATACGAAATAACGATCTTCATATTCTAATTGATCGTCATCCTCTTGAACCGAGGCATTCCAGTCCTTAATAAAAATTTCCTGTAAGCTAAAACTGGCTGTTCCCACGATTCTGCCATGAGTATCCCGCCAGTAACCGAATTTTTCACTGCGACTTAAATATTGGTCACCAACATTAAAACCTCCTGTCCAAGCAATCCTACCATCAATTACCACAATTTTTCGATGCAGGTGATAATTTAAGCGGGTCTTTCGAATTAAATCCCGGGAGGTAATAAAAGGTGTCACTTTTCCTCCGGCGGCTACTAAAGGATCAAAGAATTTTGGACTTGAACCTTTTGCTCCCCACGGATCGAAGATTACCCGAACTTCTACCCCTTCTTTCGCTTTTTCCACTAATAAATTTAAAAAGTCATTTCCAATCTGGTCATCAAAAAAAGCATAATATTCAACATGCACATTGTCTTTCGCCTGCTTAATATCCGCAAATAATGCTGCAAATTTTTCTTTCCCATCGGTGTAAAACGACAAATCGTTCCCCTTCGCCAGAGGGGACTCCTCCACGTTGCGTAAATACCGTTCCAATAATTCAGAACCCGAAGTTTTAACGGTACGATGGTATTTTTTATTGTTTTGATGAATCAATTGATTGATTTCCTTGATTCGGCTCCGATGTTCTTGATTAAATCGATACACCGTTTCTCCGTCAATTCCTCGTCCGCAAAATAAATAGACCAAAAAGCCGATGACTGGAAAAAAGACCAACGTCAGCAACCATGCTAAGACACTGGTAATCGATCTCGGTTTGCGAAAAACCGTAACAATAGCCCCTAACGTATTGACAAGCAACAGCCCGGCAATCACCCAATTAATGATGGACATATCCATTTCAATAGTCATTTTTTTCTCCTACTTTTCATTTATAAAAGATAATTGTGATCAAACGTGATATCTAATTTGAATTTCCCAATGGAATGATTGATTGTTTTCTCCAACGTTTCACGAATCTCGTCATCAGAAAGACTGATTTTTTGAGGAACAACAACATCAAAGGACAGTGTACCGGCTTCAATGCGAAAATCATGGACCCGCAAATCAGGATCAATGCGAAACAGCAATTCTTTTAAGATCAGTAAATTACTTTGGTATTCTTCATCATGAATCGCCACTGGATCTAAATGACACACCAATGCTACATGTAAATGCGTCCAAAAGTCTTTTTCAATTGCGTCGATAATATCATGGGCATGGTTTAAACTCCAAGTTTCATCTACTTCGATATGGACAGAGGCAAAGCGTTTCTCAGGACCGTAGCTGTGAACCAACAGATCATGATAGCCTAAAATCGTCTGATAATTATCCAATCGCCGCTCCATTTCTTTGATTTCATTATCTGTGGGACGATTGCCCATTAGTTCATTGACAAATTCCCTAACCATCGACAACCCGCTGTACAAAATATACAGCGCAATCAACAGACCCACATATCCATCTACACGCCAACCAGTCAGCCCTTCAACCCCCGCCGAAACTAAAACCGCTACCGTGGTAATTACATCATTTAAACTGTCTTGAGAAGTCGCCTTCAAGGTTGTCGATTGAATTTTGTCACTGATTTTAAGGTACATTCGACTTTGCCAAAACTTGATTAAGATCGAAATCAGCAACACCAAAAAAAGCCATGGAGAGAGATTAAGATGGACCGGTTGGATGATTTTTTTGATCGCACTTGTTAAAAATTGAAATCCAACAACTGTAATGATGATCGAGATCACAAAGCCGCTGATATATTCAAACCGTTCATGACCATAGGGATGTTCACTGTCCGCTGGTTTAGCAGCCACTTGAAAACCGAATAAAGTTACAACAGAGGAAGCTGCATCGGACAAATTGTTGATGGCATCTGCCATAATTGAAACACTACGAGCAGAAAGCCCGATAAAAAATTTCATCAAAAATAAAAGCAGATTTGAAGCCAAGCCAAGACTGCCGGATAAAACACCATAATTTTTCCGTAACTTTTTGTCAGATGATTTTTTTTCAATGAGGTGTAAGAGTAAATTTAACATAGCTGTTCCTTCTAACTGATTTAAAGACTTCTTCTTATTGTACACTTTTGGCTGGTGAACCGACAAGTCGCAGCTCTAAAAATTATATAAAGATCCGTTTTATTGACAAAAATTAGGACAGCAATCCTAACAGTCGCTGTCTTCGAAAGACGTGTCGCTTCTGCTGGATTTACTGTCCCAAATAATCAATTAATTTGCCAGCCAGTGTTGAACTTCAGCTAATGCCTCCGCAATACCCTCTGGATTTTTCCCGCCAGCTTGGGCCATATCCGGACGACCGCCGCCGCCACCGCCAACTTTCGGTGCAATGGCTTTGATCAAGTCGCCAGCCTTCAATCCTTTTTGATTGGCACTTGCACTCATTGCCGCCAAAAGACTGACTTTTCCTTCATTGGCTGTTGCTAAAACAAGTACCTCTGAAGTTGCCTTTTGTTTCCATTGATCTGCTAATTGCCGCAATTGGTTCATGTCTTTAACCTTGACCTGTGCAGCTATATATGTGATACCATTGCTTTCTTTTACGTCTTGGAAAATATCTGCGGCTTGCTGATTGGCTAATTTGCTTGCCAGTGCTTCGTTTTCTTTTTGCAGTTCCCGCAATTGTTGTTGCAGTTGTTCTGTTTTCGAAACAACTTCTTTGATTTGCGGTGATTTCACAATAGCAGCGATTTCTTTTAGCTGTTGTTCTTCACTATGCAACAATTCAAAGGCTTCTTTGCTGGTCACAGCTTCGATCCGACGGACACCAGCACCGATTCCTGACTCAGAAACGATTTTGAAAATGCCGATATCTTCCGTGTTTGCCACGTGAGTACCACCGCAAAGTTCAATAGACCAGTCCGCAACGTTAACTACCCGAACGTCATGACCGTATTTTTCACCAAAAAGAGCCATAGCGCCCATGCCTTTAGCTGTATCGATATCAGTTTCAATCGTTACAACTGGCAGTGCTTCCCAGATTTTTTGGTTGACAATTGCTTCCATTTCTTGCAATTCTTCGGCAGTAACTTGTCCAAAATGAGTAAAATCAAAACGTAAATGACCCGGTGCTACCAAGGAACCTGCTTGATTGGCGTGATTGCCCAATACTTCTTTTAACGCTTTGTGCAGTAAATGAGTCGCTGTATGATTTTTGATGATTCGATTGCGACGGGCAACATTGACTTGCAAGAAATAGCGTTGGCCTTCTGCAAGTGGGCTGTTAACGGTCACTTTGTGTAAAAATTGACCATTTGGTGCCTTTTGTACGTCATGTACCGTGGCAACTAAATTGCCGTTTTCATCCGCAATGATTCCTTCGTCTGCAACCTGTCCACCCATTTCAGCATAAAACGGTGTTTCCGCAAAAATAAGTTGTGCTTCACCGGAAGAGATTGAGTCAATCAGATTTTCTTCTTGAATAATCACCAGCAGTTCGCTTTCTGCTTCATGGTGTTCATAGCCGACAAAGCGACTGGTTACTTTGATATCTGTCAATAGTGCTGACTGAACACCCATCGAATGTTCGGTACTGCGGGCAGCTCTTGCTCGATCACGCTGCGCCTGCATTTCTTTTTCAAAACCGGCGTGATCGACTTTCAGTCCTTCATCTTCAGCAACTTCTTCCGTTAATTCAACTGGGAAGCCATAGGTATCGTAGAGTTTAAAAATATCGGCACCGTCTAAAGTATCTGCTTTTTGTTTTTTGACTTGTGAAATAAGCTGAGTCAAAATTTCCAGTCCTTCATTGATGGTTTCGTGGAAACGTTCTTCTTCATTACGAACAACTTTTTCAATAAAAGCTTGTTGAGCCACTACTTCTGGGTAGTAGCTTTCCATAATTTTTCCGACAACCGGCACTAATTTATACAAGAAAGCCTCATCGATACCCAGTTTTTTTCCATGCATAACCGCCCGACGTAACAATCGGCGAAGAACATAACCACGCCCTTCGTTAGATGGCAACGCTCCATCACCGATGGCAAAAGATAAAGCTCGGATGTGGTCGGCGATCACTTTAAAGGAAATATCGGTTTGAGCCGTTTCACCGTACTTAAATTTTCCGCTTAAGCGTTCAGTTTCGTGAATAATTGGTAAAAACAGATCAGTTTCAAAATTCGTTGGTGCATTTTGAACGATGGAAACCATCCGTTCAAGTCCCATGCCCGTATCAATGTTTTTATGTGGCAGTGGTTCATAAGTATCGTCCGCTTTATGATTAAACTCAGAAAAGACCAAGTTCCAGATTTCTAAATAGCGTTCGTTTTCGCCACCAGGATAGTTTTCAGGATCATCTTCTGCGACATCGTTGTATTCTGGTCCACGATCGTAAAAGATTTCGGTATCGGGACCACTTGGACCAGCACCGATATCCCAGAAATTGTCTTCGATTTCAACAATATGCGCTAAAGGCAGGCCAACTTCTTCGTGCCAAATCCGTTTTGCTTCGGTATCTTTAGGATAAACCGTCACATAAAGTTTCTCCGGATCAAATGCCATCCATTTGTCATCTGTTAAAAATTCCCATGCCCAATGAATAGCTTCTTCTTTAAAATAATCACCAATTGAAAAATTCCCCAACATTTCAAACATCGTATGATGGCGAGCAGTTTTACCAACATTCTCAATATCATTGGTTCGAATGGATTTTTGTGCGTTAGTGATTCGAGGGTTTTCCGGAACGACAGAACCGTCAAAATATTTTTTTAAGGTTGCAACACCTGAGTTGATCCATAGCAAAGTAGGATCGTTGACAGGAACAAGCGAAGCACTTGGTTCAATCGTATGTCCCTTTGATTTAAAGAAATCCAAAAACAACTGCCGAACTTGTACACTGGTTAATTCTTTCATTTTATTTCCTTCTTTCTTTTTCTAATTGAAGATATAAACAAAAAAAGACATCCTTGCAACCCAAGGACGTGAACACGCGGTACCACCTTGATTGCAATGATGTCGAATCATTACCTCTTCAGCTCGTTAACGCAGAGACGCGTTGATATTTCTATCAAGAAGCATAAGGGAGCAATAAAAGCGTTTCTTATTCTTCTCTCAGCAATGAAGAACTTTCTGTAAAGAGTGACACTTGTTACCATGTCCTTATTCTTTTAAAAGTATAGGGCATCACCAAATGATTGTCAACGGCTTGCCAAAGATTCCTTTCCTATTTTTTAATCAGAATCGTTTTGCGATATAAAAATTCTGTCGGAGAAATCTCTTCTTCAACAGTGAGTTCACGGGAAGAACGGTAATACGTGGCAAAAGGCAACAAATCCAGTAAAGGAATACCGGAATTTTCCCACTGTTCCATTTTTAATTTGTTCCCGTCTGTCACCTCGTAACGATTCAGATGAGGAGAAAAAACTAAGCCAAACATATTTTCTCCCTTGATATGTTTTTTCACCTGATTGCCCCAATAAGAATCATCTGCATCCAGATCATTGCCCCAGCGAAATAGTCGGCGTGTGCCGCCACCTACCGCATATTCCCACTGCTCTTCTGTCAATAAATCGAAGCCGTTACGGCGAACCCGCTTGCGTAATTGTTCTTGGGTACAACTGGTATGTTCAAATACATAGTAATCGTCACTATTTTCCCCAAGTTCAAGATAATAGTGATCTTTTTTTAAATCTGTTTTTGGCAAAGACCAGGTCAAACTTTCTTCAAATGACTGTGGTGGAATAAATGTGGCTCGTATCGCTTCTTCCATTTTTTCAAATCGATCCACCTCACCGGTAAATTCTCCCGTGATTGTATTTAGGTTTCCTAAATAGGTTGTTCCAGCCGGTAAAGGAAACTTTTGAACCAGCATGGGAGGAATCACCGCTTTGCGAAGGTCAGAGGTTGAATGATTGACGAAGGCTTGCCAATCCTCACTGGTTTCCAGCTGATAACGTTTAATAAGCGCATTCATTTTCTCAGATTGCTTCTCTGGACGGGGGTGATTCCATGCGGGCGTTGGTAAGCCTTGGATGCCTAAATCCCAACCCAAGATTGCTTCTTGATTTCCCGGTACAAAAACAAAATGTTCATTATCAATTAAAATTTCAAAGGTACGGCACTTGATTCCCGCCAATTCAAAATCAACCAGTTTTACTTCGTTGATTTTTCGTAAAGGACTGACAAAATACATCAAGACTTGGCGAAACATCTGATTCTTCACTTCATCACTCAGGTTTTTCCAGTTGCTCCATTCTAACGATTCAAAAAAATCCATGACGACTCCTCTTTTCCAACTTACTATCTCTTGTTAGAATAAGTATAGCATGAAAAGGAGAAAAACAATGACCCAAATTCATTTCGGTAACACCCCTTGGCTACAAGCAACAGCCTTTTATTTACGCTATTCAGTATTTGTATTGGAGCAAAATATTTTACCAATAGATGAGTTCGATTAGTTGGATCAATCCGATCGAAATTATTTCATCGCAATGACAAAAGGAAAACCTTCCGGTACGATTCGCTATCAAAGAAAAGGAAAACAGCTGCAACCGGATCGTTTCTGTATTCTCAACGAGTTTCGTCACCAAGGAATTGGTACCCAACTGATTAGAGCTTGTGAAAACAGAGGAAAAAGTGAAGGGTGCAGCATTTCTCGCTTGTCTGCAGAAACAAGTGCAGAATCTTTTTATAAAAAATTGGGGTATCAGCGAGTGTCATCGCCTTTTTTTGAAGATGGTATCCTTTGTGTGACAATGGAAAAAAAGCTTTAAACAAAAAAACGGAGTTCGCTCAAGAAGGAAAGCTTAAAGAGAACCTTCCTTTTTAAGAGCAAACTCCGACTCAATTATTTACTGGAATCTTTTTTATTTTTGCGAATGGCGCGACCTTGCTGCCGGCGTTCGACTTTTCGTTTCTGTTTATTGCTTTTATCAACTGCCCATTGAATTTTTTTCTTGTAGCCGGGCTTGATTTTTTTCTTCTTCTTTTTCACCAAACCAATCAACGTTGGGTCCAACTCATCTCGAGATTTTTCCCGCTTTTGTCGCCGATTTCGATCATAACCGTCAACGATTTCATCATTCTTGATTTCTTTTGGTTTAAAAACGACTCCGGTTCCTTCAATATCGCTGATAGCTTTTTCATCAGCCGGGTCGTATAACGTAATAGCTGTTCCAGGCAGATTGTTTCGTCCTGTTCTTCCAACTCGATGGATGAAGAAATCCAAATCAGCCGGAATTTCTGCATTAATTACATGAGAAACACCTTCAATGTCGATTCCTCTTGCGGCTAAATCAGTCGCAACTACATATTGATATTCCAAATTTTGGACTTGCCGCATAACCCGTTTCCGTTCTCTTGGAGGAACATCTCCGTGAATTTTGGCTACCCGCAGTCCCTTTTCTTTTAAGTAATCGGTGATTTCATCTACTCGCTGTTTTGTATTTGCAAAAACAATCGCCATATATGGATGACCCACTGTTAATAATTGATAGATCAATCGATTTTTATTTTTTCCTTTAGTCGAAATCAACCAATTATCAATCGTTTCGGAAATGACTGCTTTGGGCTTGATTTCTTCAATTAACGGATTTTGCATGTATTTTTTCAAAAAAGGACGCAATTTTTCTGGAATTGTTGCGGAAAATACTAGCATTTGCAATTTTTCAGGCAAACGTCCGGCGATTTGATCTACCTCAGCTAAAAAGCCCATGTCTAATGTCATGTCTGCTTCATCGACAACAAATGCTTTTGCTGTATGAACAGAAAGCGCCTGTTCATTCATCATGTCTAAAATTCTTCCTGGTGTTCCAATCACTACTTGTGGTTGTTGGTGCTTCAAGCGATCTAATTGTCGCTGTTTATCTGTACCGCCAACAAAATTTGTGACCCGAATTTCAGGATCAGAAAATTGTGCAATCTGTTTGGCTGCTTGATAAATCTGGCTGGCTAGTTCACGACTTGGTGCCGTGATCACCACCTGAACTTCCTCCCGTGAATCAATCAAATCAAAAAGTGGAAGCAAAAAGGTATGGGTCTTTCCACTACCTGTTTGAGACTGTCCTACGACACTCCGTCCTTTTTGAATAACGGGAATCAATTTTTTCTGTACTTCGGTCGGCTCGCTAAAGCCTTTATCTGCTAATGCAGTCATAATAAATGGTTGGAAATTAAATTCTTCAAAACTCATCTGAGCACCTTCTTTCATTAGATATTCCTTGGGCATTATAGCACAATTTTTAGCGTTCACCTATTTTTCTTTAGTAGAAATCGTACTGATCGTATAGGTATGGCTGCTTCGTTCATAAAATAATTGACGTCGTTTTTTCAAAAATGACCATAGAATCGTAATCAGAAAGACAAGCTGTAAAGCGACACCGGTCAGCGTTATAAGAATAGAAATCACCATCAAAAAATGATTTTTGCTTTGAACAAAAGGAGCAAGTAAGGCAGTGAAACGACCGATTCCTCCGTAAAAGAAGTACAAAATGCCGTAACGTTTTACCAAGGAACTGAAACGGATTCGTTTGTCTCCCTCCACCACTTGGATACGAACAATTTTTTTCCCGATAGTTTGTCCATTGCAAAGATAAGCAAAGCAGACGAAATAAAGAAAGACTTCAGCAAAATACCAGCCTAAAGAATTGGTGAAATTGATGGAATAGTCCTTGGAAAACCAACGATACATAATCAGAATTATTAAAGAAAGAATCCGTAGAAATCCCCAATCCAGCGCAAATGCTACCAATCGACGGAACAAGGTTACTTCTTTGCCCTTTGCATACGCAAGCTGATCGATTTCTTTTCGACTCGGCAGCACAAAAGTCAGCAAAGGTTCAATGACAAAACCTATCAGTCCACCTAACGTATTGTGAAGCAGATCGTTCACATCTGCCAATCGATACGGCCGCGGATAAATAAAATATAATCCGGTATATTGCGTCACCTCAAAGAAGAGAGATAACAAGAAACTTAGTAGAATTGTTTTGATCAAAGAAAATTTGAAGTAATACCGCAAATAAACCCCAAAGGGCACCACCAGTAAAATATTAAATACTGGTTCTAAAAACACATTTTGCTTCATCGCCGGCAAGTAAGTAGAGGGATCACCGAGAGATAAAACGGTCTGCTGCAAAAAATGTTCAAAGCTTGCACCAAGATGCCACTCTACCGTAGGAGTGGTATACTGTGCCACCTCACTGATCGGCGGTAGTGGCAGAATAACCAGGAAAAAAGCACACAAGAGATAAAAAATAAACGAATATAAGATAATTGCGCGGGATAATACGAAAGTTCCATATTTACGGTATTCATGAATAAGAAAAAAAGCAGAAAGGAATAACGCTAAAAATGGAAAAATTACGATTGCCCATTTAATTGGTACGATATAGGCAGACATTGGTTCCCTCCTTTGATAAAATTAATAGGATTTTTTTGCTGATTTTTTCACTCCTCAAACGCCTCTATTTCCCAAAATCTTTCCTTTGAAGTATGATAGAAATAGGAGGTGGTTTGATGTTAAATGTATATTTTGCTTTAGGTGTCCCTGTTTTTTTACTCCTTCTCTATTTAGGTATCGCCCTTTTTCGCAGAAAAAAAAGGATTCCCTATTTAGGATTTGCTCTTTTTATTATTGCCGGATTTCTAACGGCTTTCAGCTTTCAAGTAATCCAATTTGCGTTCCATCAGTTACGAACGATTTCAAAACTAAATCTTGAAGCACAAATTGGTTATCCAATCGTTTTACTAGGATTTCCCCTTGTTCTTGGCATTATTTTAGTAGTTCTTAATATTTATCGCGGCTATCTTCGAGTAAAGGGTACACAACACAAGTAAGGGTCATCCTCTAAATGAATGGGTCGAAAAAAGGCTGGAACAAGCGCTGTTCCGGCCTTTTTGAACTACTCTGCTTCCGTTGTTTCTGAAACAAACTGCTCTTTTTCTTCCTCATCGAGTTTACTGATTAAATAATCAAAATCCGCAAGCGAAATTACCATGGCATCCACGTCATTGTTTTCATCAATCAATTCCAGTGCAGCATACTCATCACCGACATTTTGTAAAAGATCAATAAAATTCCGATCGCTAAAGCTTATATATTCCGTTCGTTTCATTTTATCACTTCCTAATCAACAAATTCATAATATTGTATCTCCAAAGTAGCAGAAGTTTCTGCCAATTTGGACAGTGTTGCTAAATCCAGCAGAACGAACCCTTCATCTACGACAAAATAAAAATTGTCTTCCATCGCTTCTTCAATGTAAGGCAAAATTTGATTTTCGTCCCCTTGATGGGCTGACTTCATAACAGCCGCTCGTGAGTATAGACGATCATCCGTCAGCAAAAAAAATTCTTTTTCATACTTATAGACCGCTGCTTTGTAAAAACGATCTGAGAGCTGACCTTCGATCACAAAAAAGCACTCTCCGACATGGGGCAAAACACTCAATAATTCTTTTGGCTTCAACGCCTGCTGATAAAACATCCTAAATCCTCTCCTATAGCTTGATTATAGGGGAAGTTTCAAGAAAAATAAAATAATTGAGGTTCTTCATTAAGAAATAATTAAACAAACAGCAAAGAGGAAAAAAATTCTCTTTTTTCTTCAATTAATCCGCCCATTCTTGATAAAATTCTGCCAAAAAATCTGTCATGAATTTCTTTCGTCGCATGGCTTCTTCTTTACCTAATCTTGTATTCATTGAATCAGCCAAAAGAAATAGTTTTTCATAGAAATGATTGATAACAGTCGATCCTTTGCGATAGGTCGCTTTATCTTGATAATTTTCCGGTTTAATCTCAGGATCATAAATAGGATGACCGTGAGAACCGCCAAAATAGGCAGTGCGCATAATCCCCAGTGCCCCCAATGCATCCAACCGATCCGCATCTTGAACGATTTGTCCTTCTATCGATAAAACGGCTTTTCCTTTTTCCAACTCTCGAGAAAAAGATAAGTGGGTGATGATATACAAGATTTCAGTGACTTGTTCTTGCGTCAGCGTAAGAGAGTGCAGAAAAGCCTCAACCTCCTGCAACGCTTTTGCCGAATCAGCCACCACTTTATCATCGATGGTGTCATGTAAAAGTGCAGCGCCTTGAATAATCAGCGGGTCACCAGACTGCTCCTCTGTGATTTTCCTAGCCAATCTTGCAACACGTTGGGCATGATCAAATCCATGTCCGGTATGATCCTGCCCTAAACGCATTTTTGCAAATTCTGTGATTTTTTCGATTTGTTTGTCCATGCTAACGCCCCTATGATTTCTATCGGCTATTTCTTAATCTTGTACCTTGTAGACAGAATAGTAGATTTTTTTAAGGTAATCAATCAGATATTGCGGATTCAAAGCTTCACCAGTTGCATCCAATATCAATTGATTTGGTTTGCGAGAAGCCCCATATTGATGAATGTTTTGACACAACCAGTTTTTGATTGGTTGATAGTCCTCAGAAGCAAGCACCGCATCAACATCGAGGTCTTTTTTCATTGCATGGTGTAATTGCGCCGCATACATATAGCCTAACGCATAGGATGGGAAGTAACCAAAACTTGCCCCAGACCAATGTACATCTTGCAAAATGCCTTCCAAATCATTTTCTGGTCGAATTCCCAAATATTCTTCGTATTTTTGATTCCACAGTTCTGGCAATTGATCAACAGTTGCATCACCATTAAAAATCAGTTTTTCTAATTCATAACGAATAATGATATGCAGCGGATAAGTCAGACTATCTGCTTCGATTCGGATTAGGCTTGCTCTTGTCCGTTTCAATGAATCATAAAAAGCATCAAAGGACACATCATCAAAGGTTCCTTCCGCACATTCTTGGAAAAATGGGTATTGTTTTTTCCAAAATGCACGATTGCTGCCGACGATAATTTCATTAAACAAAGATTGTGATTCATGAATCCCCATTGAAGCCCCTTGGTGAACAGGTGTATATTCATACTTTTTATCAATATCTTGTTCATACATACCGTGACCCGCTTCGTGAATTACACCAAAAATTCCCATTGAAAAATCGTGTTCATTCCACCGAGTTGTTAAACGGACATCATTATGATTGATGCCAGTGGCAAAGGGATGGATTGTATCATCCAAGCGTCCACGGGAAAAATCGTAACCGAGTTCTGTCACCACTTTTGTAATGAATTTTCGTTGTTGCTCTTTGGTCATCTTCCGTGAAAGAAAAGAAGTATCTGGTTCGGTTCCCTTTTCTGCCAATGTTTTACGAATAGCCATAATCCCATCACGCAGTTGAGCAAAGACTTGATCTAAGATTTCCACCGTCATTTTCGGTTCATACTGATTCAATAAAACATCGTAATTGGTCGCTTCGTCTTTTTTCCAGTAAGGAATCAATTCTTTTGTCAAACGGATATTTTCAGATAATTCTTCTCGAAAATCAGCAAAATCCTTTGTTTTACGGGCTTTTTGCCATGCAGCATGCGCTTTTGATGTGGCCGCTGAATGTTCCACCATTTTTTCTGATGGAACAGCTTGGTTCAAATCATAGTCTTCTTTTGCAACCATGTAGGCAGCTTTTCCAACTTCAGAAAGTTCTTCTTGATGATCAGAAAAATAAGTCAAGGCTTCTTTCATCTTAGGTCCGATCATTTTATCAAAATAAAGTCCATAAAGATAACTGTCCACCTCGCTGCGTTCTTCACTTGCCGCTTCCGGCATTCCTGTTTGAGAATCCCAATCCAAAATAGCGAAGGCCTGCATCAGTAAATTCATTTCTTTTAATTCTTGTAAAAATTCTTGTTCCTTCATTTCTTTCAGCTCCCTACTCTTTCATCCTGTATTTTTTTAGGCGGACGTTGCCCCCAATATTGGAAGAAATCCGTTCGCAAAGCCCCGTTATATAATTTACGTTTTTTGGTGGCTTTTTCCCCATAAAATTCCTCAAAGAGCAAATCACTTGTCAAAATGTACTTACTCCATGTTTTCAAAGGGCGAAACACCTCGCCCATCTCCTGATACAATCGGCGGACACTTTCTTCTTCCCCTAAACGTTCTCCATAAGGGGGATTAGCAACGATCACACCGTATTCTTTCTCTGTTTTAAAATCCTTGACAGCTTGTTGCTTAAAAACAATCGAATCACCTAATCCAATTTCTTCCGCATTGGCTTGGGCAATTTCGATCATTTTGCCATTGATATCGGTACCCATGATATCCAATACATAATCGTAATCTGCTTGAGCTTCAGCATCTTCCCGAACTTTTGTAAAAATTTCTTTAGAAAACCAATCCCATGATTCGCAAGCAAAGGCGCGGTTAAATCCAGGAGCGATATTATGACCGATCAAAGCGGCTTCAATACAAAGTGTTCCTGATCCGCAAACTGGATCAACGAAAGGACGGTCTCTACGCCAATTCGTCAACATAACTAAAGCTGCTGCCATATTTTCTTTTAACGGTGCTCCACCTTTTTCTAACCGGTAACCACGTTTAAACAAGCTTGGTCCAGTGGTGTCTAGTGTCACTAACACGTGGTCTTTTAATAGCGCAACTTCCAATTGAAACAAAGCCCCAGTTTCTGCTAAGGGAACGGTCGCTGGACGATGATAAAATTCCCGTAGCCGGTTTACGATTGCTTTTTTTGTGATTGCCTGACAATCCGGTACACTGTAAAGCTTGGATTTGATGGATCTTCCTGCAACAGGAAAAGCGGCATCCAATGGGAGAAAATCTTCCCACGGCAATGCTTTGACACTTTCAAATAATTCATCGAAACTGAAGGCGTCAAATTCACCAACAACGATTTTAACCCGATCCGCTGTTCGCAACCATAAATTTGCTTTGGCAATTGTTTCCATTGTTCCCTTGAACCGCGCCCGACCATTTTCCACCTGACAATCGATTCCTAAATCACGTAATTCTTTCCCTACTAAGGCTTCTAAACCACTTGCAGCTGTCGCAAGCAAGTGAAATTCCTGATTATTTTCCATGAGCACTCCTTGTTCGTTTTAATGTATTAAATTTTCTTATAGAAAATTTCGTTTTATTCTCACACCGTATATCATTCCACTAGACTTCTTAGAATAAGTGGAACTGACATCCTTGTTCGTTTTAATGTATTAAATTTTCTTATAGAAAATTTAATTTTATTCTCACACCGTATATCATTCCACTAGACTTCTTAGAATAAGTGGAACTGACATCCTGAAATTAGTGGAACGGGCATCCTTGTTCGTTCTGATATACTAACTTTTGTTTGTTTCACTTTTTTTATTTCCAGATTTTCCAATAAAAAAGCCTTAGTTACAAAAAAAACCTTCCATTTTGGAAGGATTCCCTGAATACCTGTGATTTTCTGTAAGCCATGTTTTGTCCGACTACTTCTCAGGGAGTAAGCAATCGGGGTAATCATCTATCTGCAAAAAATTGCCCTCTTGGTCCGTTCATTTCCGTCCAAGAAGCGCCCCTACCATCGTTTGGGTTGCTCGCTCGAGGGGTTTACCGCGTTCCACCAACGGAGTTTCCTCCAGTTGCTTCGTCACTGTGGCACTTTCAAGGATACTCCAGCATAGCCGAAACCTTAGCTTGTTTTTCCTGCCGTTACATAAACATGTACCTTGGCTTATTTTTTCGCCAAGCACGAACACTACAGACATCTCAGTCTGTGCGAGCATGGACTTTCCTCAGCTTGAATACTCAAGCCGCGATTACCCGAAAATCACAGAATGTATTCTTAATTAAAATTGACGCGTTTTTTCATTGTCATCACTATCATCTGCCTGAGAATAGTTTCGGCTGAAATTTTGTGAAGAACGTGTCGTTTCATTGCTATACGCATCTTGATCCAATTTTTTGCCAAAAACTTCTTTTTCAAGATTTGACAAACGTTTCAAAATGTCAAAATTGGTGACCGTTTGACTCTTAGGCGCTTCTGTTTGAACACGAGCAGTTACTGCTTGGCTCTTGGATAATTGAGCAACTTTGGCATTCAACCGGTCATTTTCTTCTTGTAAAGCAAGGATTTCTTTGTTGTAGCCTTCATAATCCTTGATGATGTTGTCTAAAAATTCATCAACCTCAACAGGATCATATCCCCGCATCTTTGTTTTGAATTCTTGTTGTAAAATGTCTTTGGGACTGTAAATTAAATTTGCCATCTTTTACACCTCATTAGTTTTCATCGATTCATTCAACTAGCTTTCTAAATTATTTTATCAAAAAATAGCGAGAAATCAAACAGAATCACTCATTTATTACATTTTGTAAATCATCCATTGTAATTTTATCAATAAGATAAGGATTATTCTGTGAAAATTCCATTGCTTCTTTAAGAAAATACTGTGTTTTTCCAGGAAATTCTTCATCATAAACCATAATCACGCCGCCAGAATGCTCTAGAAAAAAACGTGTATGGTTGCGTAATTGGCTCGGATTTTTATATCCTTCATGACTTGTTGCGTTCACATAGTCGGCTTTGCTGCGAAGTTCAAACAGTTTTTCCCGATTTTTTTCGTTCCATTGTTCTCCAAATCCCTCGAACGGAAAAATCAGACCCAACTTTAAAGAAGGATACTCTTTCTTAAGGGAAAAAACAACCTCTGCTCCCCAAAATTCAGTTCCTAAATTGCCACCAATCAAGATCCACTCTAATCCCTCATCCAAATAACGCAACAAAACATTTTTTATACTTTTCTTAATGATTGCGATTTTCGGGTCTTTTTCTTGAAAAATCCCTAATTCATAGCTGCGATAACCGGTTAATAGCATTGTTTTAATGGTTTCCATGGCCGATACCTTTTCTTTCTAATTCTCTTTTTGGTATAATGACTCGGTAGGAGCGTGAAAAATATGGTTTTAAGATATCCTAATGGGCAAATCTATTCCAAAAATCCTTCACAAACTAAGCATACACAAACCGTTAAAGAAAAACAACGGGCAGTGGACTTTAGTAATCGTGGCATGCGATTTGAAGAAGCCATCAACCTCAGTAACGAGTATTATCTTAATCACCAATTAGCAGTGGTTCATAAGAAACCGACCCCCATCCAAATCGTAAAGGTCGATTATCCTCGACGCAGTGCTGCAGTTATCAAAGAAGCCTATTTCAAAGAAGCCTCAACCACCGACTACAATGGTGTTTTCCAAGGACATTACTTGGATTTTGAAGCAAAAGAAACGCAGAATAAAACCTCATTTCCTTTTAAAAATTTTCATGACCATCAAATTCGCCACATGAAAAATTGTTTGCAGCAATCTGGCGTGTGTTTTGTCCTGCTGTGGTTTTCAGCATTAAATCGCTGCTTCTTTTTGGATAGCACACATTTGATCACACATTGGGATCTGCAAAAAAGTACGGGAAAAAAATCACTTTCCCTTTCATTGATTGAAGAAATCGGTATTGAGATTCAACCGGGCATTGCACCAAGAATTCCCTATCTCGATGCTGTTCAATACCATTTAGACAACAAAGGAGTTTTGTAAATTATGCCGAATGACAGTCAATCTCGTATGGCAAGACGTTCTACAGGAAATACAACAGGAAACAAAAAACCACAACCGAAGAAAAAACGTTCGGTAGGTTCCGTGATTCTAAAAATTTTCGGTGGATTGATTATTTTAGGCTGTATCGCCTTTCTATCCGGTTTGGGATTATTTTGGTTCTACGCAAAAGATTCACCAAAACTTGTTGAAAGTGAGCTGGATGCTGCCGCTTCTTCAAAATTCTACGCTACAAATGGTGACCTTCTAATGGATTTAGGTTCAGAAAGTCGTGATAAAATCGCGCCGCAAGATGTTCCTCAACTATTGGAGGATGCGATTGTTTCAGTGGAAGATCGCCGATTTTATAAACATATCGGTGTGGATCCCATTCGGATTGCCGGTTCTGCCCTGTCAAACGTCACCACTGGCGGGTTGCAAGGTGCCAGCACTCTGACTCAGCAGTTGATTAAGCTTTCTTTCTTTTCAACGAAGGCTTCTGATCAAACGCTGAAAAGAAAAGCACAAGAAGCATGGCTGGCTTTGCAATTGGAACAGAAAAAATCCAAGCAGGAAATTTTGACCTACTATATCAACAAAGTGTATCTTTCAAACGGCGTGTATGGAATGGAAACCGCAGCAAAAACGTATTACAACAAGGAATTAAAAGATCTTTCTCTTGCTCAGACCGCATTGATTGCCGGTATTCCTCAAGCACCAAGTTATTATGATCCTTATCAAAATCCGGAACAGGCCAAGGAACGCCGAGATACTGTTTTGTATACCATGTTGGACAACGATAAAATTACCGAAGCAGAATACAAAAAAGCAAAAGCTACAAAAATCGATGATGGTTTGGTTGATTTTGAATCCTTGAAGAAAAAAGCAGTTAATTCAAAAGTTGCTGACAACTATATCAAAGAAGCAATTGCTGAAATTTCAGAAAAAACTGGGAAAGATGTGTACACTGATGGCTTAGAAGTTCATTTGAACATTGATATGAATGCGCAAAATCGGTTGTATGATATCGTTAATAGTGAGGACTATATCGATTACCCTGATGAAGAAATGCAGGTTGCCAGCACATTGGTGGATACAAATTCAGGGAAGGTTTTAGCACAAATCGGCGGACGGAATATTTCTGATGATGTGGTGTTTGGATACAACCGCGCGACGAACACCAGTCGGGACTTTGGTTCAACGATGAAACCAGTCACTGATTACGGTCCTGCCTTCCAAGAATTAAAATACTCTACTGGTAAAACGATTGTGGATGGTCCTTATCAATACGAAGGCACCGATATCGATGTAAAAAACTGGGATAATCAATATATGGGCTCCATCAGCCTACGAACCGCATTGTATGAATCTCGAAACGTTCCGGCGGCGAAACTTTTTGATGAGATTGGCGGCGATAAAGTTGCTGATTTCCTCAGTGGTTTAGGAATCAGCTATAAATCCATCGTTCAATCCAATGCGATTTCTAGTAATACGGATACGCAGGATGGTACAAAGTACGGAGCTTCGTCCTTAAAAATGGCTGCGGCTTATGCAGCATTTGCCAACGGCGGTATGTATTATGAACCGCAATATGTCAGCAAAATTGTTTACCAAGACGGCTCTGTGGATGAATTTAAACCAAGTGGTAAAAAAGCCATGGATGAAGGAACTGCTTATATGGTGACGGACGTCTTAAAAGATGTTATTACTAAAGGAACCGGTACGAATGCGTTGATCGATGGCTTAATTCAAGCAGGAAAAACCGGAACTTCTAACTATACAGATGATCAATTAGAAAAAATCGGTCAAACGCAAGGTGTCTATCCCGATATTACTTTCGTAGGTTACACACCACAATATTCATTATCCGTTTGGACCGGTTATGATCAGGATGAAAAGCTGACACCAATTACCGATTCATCTACCCATGTTGCCACTGATGTCTATCGTGAATTGATGCAGTACGTTTCTGCAAGTGCGGACAATAAAGACTGGAAATTGCCTGATGATTTGATTCGTGTAGGCGGCGAATTGTATTGGGAAGACAACTATCAACCGCAAGTTGTGCCATCCTCTACTTCGACGACAACAACGGAATCAAGCAGTTCAAGTACCGAAAGCAGTACGACCAGCGAGAGTTCCACAGAAAGCTCTTCAGAAACGCAACCATCGTCATCATCCAGTGAATCAAGTTCACAGCCAGAAACAACGCCTCCTTCCAGCAGTGTCACTGAACCAAGTAGCAGCTCTTCGGAAGAAAACAACCCTGGAGGCGACCCTGGTAATAACGAAAATGGTGGCAATAATGGTGATAACGATTCATAAGAGCCAAAAAATCACTGACCCAGAAAAAGCGGTCAGTGATTTTTTTAATTTATTTTCCCCTTCATCCGTTCTTTTCCCTCTTGACACATGAACAACAGTGGACAACTGGCACATTTTGGGGCGCGCGCAGTACAATGGTAGCGGCCAAAGAAAATCATCGTATGATGGGCATCAACCCATGTTTCTTTAGGAAGTTTGCGCATTAAGGTCTCCTCTACCTCGAGAACCGTGGCATTCAGTTTACAAATACGCAATCGTTTAGATACTCGTTCTACATGGGTATCCACTGCAATTCCAGGCACCCCAAACGCATCCCCCAATACCACATTTGCCGTTTTTCGACCGACACCGGGCAACTGCATTAATGCTTCGCGGGTTTTAGGAATTTTACCCTCAAAATCCGTCAAAAGCATCTTCGCACAAGCTTTAATGTTTTTAGCTTTATTGCGATACAATCCGATAGTACGAATTTTTTCAATGATTTCTTCTAATGGTGCTTCTGCCAATGCTTCCGGTGTAGGAAAAGCTTGAAATAAAGCAGGCGTCGCTTTATTGACAGATACATCTGTCGCTTGTGCACTCAAAATTACTGCAATCAATAGCTGAAACGCATTTTCATGCTGTAACTCGCCATGGGCATCGGGAAACATTTCAGCCATCAAATGAATGGCTTCTTGGGTTTTTTCTTTACTTAACATTAGTCATCACCATCTAACCAATTATGTAATGAAACTTTGGGTAATTGTTTTGTTGCAGTAGGTTCTTTTTGCATTTGCTGCCGTTTTCTTCTCTTTCGTTCCGCATCGACTTGCTCTTTCGTGTTTATCTGGTTTTTTTCCCAGCTCAATAAAATAGAGTCGATATAATTAAAGTTATATTTTTGATTCAAAACAGCTTCCTTTAATGCTAATAAAATCAACTCTGGACTGTAATGGTCTTCTTCTAGCCATTGCCCGATTCGTTGATATTGAATCGGTGATAAAGTACGCCCAAATTCCTCTTCAAAAGTTCGATACAGTGTAGTTACCTTATCTTCTTTTTCCTGATTCACTGTTTGTTGTTGCTGTTGGGTCATTAATTGTTCTAGCTTATCAAATATAAGTTCAAAGTTATAGCGATCATTTTTTTTTCCATAAACATCTGTAATCGTTTCAATCGTAAGAAATTGTTTTTTTACTAGTTGATTCAGCAACAGCAAAATTTCTGGCTGTTTCATCTGTAAATCATCTGCCACGATGGACAAGTCGGGAAAATCATTTCCCATTTGATGATGGCGATAGAGCTGTAGCCAAAACAAAAATTCTTCATTCGTCATACCGATTCGACGGTAATTGGCTAAAATAAGGTTAGCAAGAGTCGTTTGTCCGCTTTCCAAGTAGTCTTTTAAAGATATCATGCACTTCTCCTCTTTCTTTCCCTAGTATACTTCATAGCAAAAAAATTCACTACTCAAAGCCTTATCAAAAAAGGATTGCTACCGGTAATGGGCAGCAATCCTGCTTTTTAAAGCATCCCTATTTTCAGATTTATCGTTGAGGAACAGCCGCGATAACTTCTACCTCAACTAAAGCATCTTTTGGTAATCGTGCAACTTCGATTGCTGAACGGGCCGGAAAATCACCTGCAGAAAAGGCTTTTCCATAGACTTCATTAAAAGAGACGAAATCCTCCATGTTTTTCAAAAAACACGTGGTCTTGACCACATCTTTTTCTGCTATCCCAGCTGCTTCTAAGATTCCATGAATGTTTTTAAAAACCTGTGCAGCCTGCTCTTGAATCGTCGTTCCAACAATTTCTCCCGTTTGTGGATCTAAAGGAATTTGACCAGAAGCAAATAAAAAACCATTGACGATTTTCCCTTGAACGTAGGGTCCGATCGCAGCGGGGGCATTAGATGTTTGAATTATTTTCATCACGTTTCTCCTTACATTCTGGACATAGTCCATAAACTTCCAACCGATGCTCATTGATTTCAAAACCTGTCAACTGACTAGCCGCCATTTCAACATCCTCAAGTCCCGGATAATAAAAATCAACGATCTTGCCGCAATTTTGACAAATCGCATGATAATGCGGCTTTGATGAAAAATCAAAACGGCTAGAGGCATCCCCATATTTCATTTCCTGAACAAAACCGATATCGGTAAACAAGCGTAAATTATTATAGACTGTTGCGACACTCATATTAGGAAAATCGGCAGCAATTGCTTGATAAATTTCATCGGCTGTAGGATGGGAATGATGTTTTACCAGATAGTGTAAAACGGCATACCGTTGAGGAGTGATCCGCACATTATCTTTTTTTAATTGTTCAACAGCTTGTTCAAGCACTGAACTTTCCATCTGTGCTCCTCCTATTCCTTCCATTTAGTATTCTCATCATACTATTTTCAAGCTAAAATTTCTAGCTTCTACACAAAAAAAGACAGCCGGAAAAACAAAATTTATCTTTGCTTTTTGCTGTCTTCAATAAATTTGTTGTTCACCTTTTCTTATTTCTCATCAAATTGATAAAGAGCGGTAGACAAATAACGTTCTCCATTGTCCGGAACGATTGCTAACACGCGTTTGCCTGCACCTAATTCTTTGGCAACCATCAATGCTGCATTGATTGCTACGCCAGAAGAAATTCCAACCAGGATTCCTTCCTTGGTTCCCATTTCTCGTGCAGTTGCCATTGCATCATCACTAGTGACTGCAAGAACTTTATCATATACGCTGGTATCCAATGTGTCCGGTACAAATCCAGTTCCGATTCCTTGGATTTTATGAGGACCAGGACTACCTCCTTCTAAAATCGCAGATTCTGCCGGTTCAACACCGTAGATATGGATTTGCGGATAGACACGTTTCAATTCACGTCCAGCCCCAGTAATCGTGCCCCCAGTTCCAATTCCCGCAACAAAAGCGTCTAATCCTTGTACACCAAAAGCTTCTTGGATTTCTTTCCCAGTTGTTTTTTCGTGGATATCCGGATTTGCGGGATTTTCAAACTGCAAAGGGAGGAAATAGCCATGTTCTTTTGCTAATTCTTTAGCCGTTTCAATCGATTTCTTTATCCCCTCTGCACCAGGTGTTAAGACCAATTCTGCTCCATACGCCTGCATTAATTTACGACGTTCAATACTCATTGTATCCGGCATAACAATAACCACACGATACCCTTTTGCCGCGCCAACCATCGATAAACCGATGCCCGTATTCCCTGAAGTTGGTTCAATAATTGTGTCTCCAGGATGAAGTTTGCCTTCTGATTCTGCCTTTTCAATCATGCTTAATGCAATCCGATCCTTCACACTACTACCAGGATTAAAAAATTCCAGTTTTACATAAACATCTGCTGCACCTTCTGGAACCAAATTATTCAACTTCACGATAGGTGTGTGTCCAATCAACTCGGTAATAGATTGATGTACTTTCAACATAGAAATTCCTCCTTATTTAACTAATTTAATCATAACCAATGTCTTGCGTTCTTGCGAATATTTTGCATTAAAAAAAGCCAAGTTCAAAACTCGGCTTTCCCTCTTTAAACAGATAATTGTTGTCCAACCATAATAACATCACTGGTTAATCCATTCATCGACATCAATTGATCGACCGTTAACCCGTAAGATGAAGCAATATCCCACAATGTATCCCCAGAAGCCACCGTATAGGTTCCAGTACTTGTAGAAGCTGAAGCCGTTGTTGTTTGTGCGGTCTCTGTCGTTTGTGTTTCCGTCGTCGCCGATGGTGCTCCATTAGATGGCGTATCAAATCGCGTCAAATTATAGGCTTGAATCAACCAATTTAATTTTTGATTGTAGCCGGGATCTGTTGCATAACGACCAGTAAGATACGCAGTCGCATCCATATAGCTGGAAGTATTACTTTTCCATGTTCCTGAATAATGGGCAGTACCGGTTGAAAAGCTCGTGCTGCGCAATACATTCGCATGGTCTTGGAAAGATTCCCAATATGAGTTGTATTGACGGAAAGGCTCGTTCATCGTTACCCATTGTCCATTTAGATATTCTTGCGTGGGCAGATAAACCGACTGTCCATTGTAAGAACCTTTGACCCCAAATAAATTATAGTAAGGAGCACTTCCTAACATGGAGGTTCCATTACCGCTTTCTAATAAAGCCTGTGCAATCATCACTGAAGCATAAAGATCATTGGCACTTGCTACTTCTGCTGCTGACCAGCCGATTTGCTCAATAAATGTATTCACATCATTTGTTGTTTGATATTCGGCAGCACTAGCGGTTGCAGGATTCAAAGCTAGGACGCTGGGGGTTACCAACAAACCCGTTCCAACAACTGTCGCAATCGATTTTTTATTTATTTTGAATGTTATGGCGGTTTTCGCCTGGTGTCGTTGACTTCTTGTTTGATACTGATTCATAGAACAACCTCCGTAAGTCTTTAAAAAAACTTTCCCATTTCTTAACTTTTTCATTATACGACTTTTTCGATAAAACGACAAACAAAATAATTGCTGTAATATTTATTTAATAAAACTAACCTCATCGAAATAATTTTAAGAAACGAAAGAAAAAACTTTTAAAAACACGATAAAAAAACTCCGGGAAACCGGAGTTTTTCGTAGATATTTTGGCTCTATAATGAATTGTAGGTAGCAACCACATTTTCCGTAGTGAAACCAAATTCAGTCAAAATCTTGTTCCCTGGAGCGGATGCACCAAAATGATCAATAGCGATGATTTTCCCATCAAAGCCAACATATTTTTCCCAGCCAAATGGTGCAGCTGCTTCAATCGCTACCCGATTCGTTACTGCTTTTGGTAAGACAGATTCTTTGTAGCTGTCTGTTTGTGCGTCAAACAATTCAAAACTTGGCAAAGAAACAACAGAAACATCTTTTCCTTGTTTTGCCAATTCTTCTTGTGCCGCAACTGCTAAAGCAACTTCAGAACCAGTTGCGATTAGAATTCCTTCAGGCTTTTCACCCTTTTGAGGAGACAACACGTAACCGCCTTTTGCGACATTCTCATCTGCTGTTTTTGCTGTTCCTGGTAAGACTGGCAGATTTTGTCGGCTTAAAACAAGAATCGTTGGTACGTCAGTTGAGGTCATCGCAATTTTCCATGCTGCACGGGTTTCGTTCCCATCTGCTGGACGAATAACTTGCACATTAGGCATGCAACGAACGCTGGCTAATTGTTCGATTGGTTCGTGAGTTGGTCCATCTTCTCCTACTGCAACTGAATCATGTGTCAGAACGTAAGTTACCGGTACTTTTTGCAAAGCTGCTAAACGGATTGCAGGACGCAGATAATCTGTAAATACGAAGAAAGTTCCTCCATAAACCCGCGTGCCCCCATGTAATTGAATCCCATTCATGGCTGACGCCATTGCAAATTCACGAACGCCAAACCAAATATTGCGGCCTTCATATTGTCCTGGTTCAAAATCTTTTTCCGCTGCAACCATTGTATTGTTGGAAGCAGATAGATCTGCGGAACCGCCCCATAAACTTGGTACAGCTTGGGAAAGGGCTTGAATCATTTCTTTGCTTGATACACGACTCGCTTGACTTGTTCCTTCTTCATAAACAGGCAATCCTTCTGCCCAGTTTTCAGGAAGCTCACCAGCAAAGGCTTGTTTAAATTGTGCAGCTAATTCTGGATACGCTTTTTCATATGCAGCAAATTGTTGGTTCCACTCTGCTTCTGCTTTTGCACCACGCACTTCAATTGTTTCTTTGAAGCGATCAGCTGCTTCTTCAGGAACAGTGAAATCTGGGTATTCCCAACCATAAACCGCCTTAGCAGCCTTGATGCCATCTTCACCGATTGGTGCGCCATGTACAGAAGAAGTTCCTTCTTTTGGTGCACCATAACCAATCACCGTTTTAACTTCAATCAATGTTGGTTTATCTGTTTCTGCTTTCGCTTCTTCGATAGCTTTAGAAATTGCTTCTAAATCATTGCCGTCTTTCACTAAAAGATGTTGCCAACCATAGGCTTCAAATCGTTGACCAACATTTTCAGTGAATGCTTTTGACGTAGGACCATCAAGAGAAATATCATTCGAATCGTATAAAACGATTAATTTCCCTAATTTCATGTGTCCAGCCATGGAACTTGCTTCTTGAGAAACGCCTTCCATCAAGTCTCCATCTCCACAAAGAGCAAAAGTGTAATGGTCCATGATAGCAAATTTATCACGATTATAGGTCGCAGCTAAATGAGATTCCGCCATTGCCATACCAACTGACATAGCAATTCCTTGACCTAAAGGCCCTGTTGTTGCTTCCACACCGTCTGTATGGTTGACTTCTGGATGTCCGGGTGTTTTACTGTCCCATTGACGGAATCCCTTCAAATCATCAATCGTTACGTTGTAGCCTGCACAATGGAGTAAGCTATAGAGCAATGCAGAACCATGCCCTGCTGACAATACAAAACGATCCCGGTCTACCCAATTTCTAGATGTTTTTGGATTAATTTTTAAATGTTTGGTCCAAAGAGCGTACGCCATTGGTGCTGCTCCCATCGGTAACCCCGGATGTCCAGAATTCGCTTTTTGGACGGCTTCAATACTCAACGTCCGCAGGGTATTGACTCCTAACTCATCAACTTTATCAAACAATTTTATTTCCTCCCATTTAGGTTTTTTTTACCTTTATTGATACTCTCATTGTAAAGGATTACACATCAAATTGCAATTCCTTTATGAACGATCATGCAGACCATTCTTTTTTTGAATTTCTTTTAATTTTTCCGGTGTAACATCATTACCTTCGGGATCGATTACTTTCATCCCCTCAATATGATGCCGCATACCCGAACGAAATGACTCTAAATATTCTTCTCTTAAAAGAATTTGTTCCTTCTCTTCTTCAGCTGTCAGCACACCTGTTTTCTTTTTTCGTGCCAACACATTGATACGCGCTAATTTTTCTTTAGACAGCACTGGATTACCTCCTTTTTTACTCTCTTATCTTATAAAAAATCAGTCAAAAACACAACCACAATAAAAGCGAACGTTTGTTTGATTTATTGGTATGGCTATGGTACACTAAATTTAGAAAATGAAAGAGGGTGCATGATGTGGCGAAACGCACAGAAAGTCGACAAATTGAAGTGTTAAAATTCATTCATGCCCGTGTAACTGAAAAAGGCTATCCCCCAACCGTTCGCGAAATTGGCGAAGCTGTCAACCTGTCCTCGACCTCAACAGTGCACGGACATTTATCTAGATTAGAAAAAAAAGGGTTGATTCTGCGAGATCCAACAAAACCTCGCGCAATTGAGCTTACTCCCTTAGGTTTAGAAAAAATCGGCGTTCAGCCTGATACTATTCCCCTTTTAGGCGTTGTTACCGCCGGTGAACCAATTTTAGCAGTAGAAGAAGCTTCAGACTTTTTTCCACTGCCACCTAATCTTGCCAATGATTCCGGCAGCTTGTTCATGCTGACGATTCGCGGTGAAAGTATGATGAATATCGGCATACTTGATGGTGACCAGGTAATTGTACGCAAACAAGCCATTGCAAACAATGGAGACGTCGTAATCGCTATGACAGATGAAAATGAAGCGACCTGTAAACGATTTTTCAAAGAAAAAGACCACATTCGTCTTCAACCGGAAAATGATTTTATGGAACCAATCATTTTACCAAATGTAACAATTTTAGGCTTAGTCGTCGGCTTGTACCGTTCTCTAATATAATCACTGAAGAAATCTTCAAGGTAATTATGAAGATTTCTATTTTTTTCTTTACAAACCGAACAAACATTCGTATAATAAAGACACAAACATTTGTTCGTATTATTAAACGAGGTGAGAGAAAATGAAAGGTATTCGAAATATTGCTTTGATTATCTTAGGTTTACTGATGGGATTTGTTGCTAACAATTTTGGGATTGAAATGACACTGTTAGTTTTTGCCCCTTTGTTCTTATTATGGTTCACCTTCTGGGATGATAAAAAATTCCGTCAATCTGAACGTCAACGCCACTACCACTATTCTACACACAATAATTCTGAATTTTATCATTATGAATAAATCTGTTTCAGCACACTCGATTAGGTGTGCTGATTTCAAAAAAAGGCGAGAATCCGCAAAGATTCTCGTCTTTTTTAATATTCCATTAAGGTCAACATATCGTACCCAGTGATTTTATCTCGTCCGTGAAGCTCCATCAATTCGATCAAAAAGGCACAGCCAACAACAACGCCGCCTAATTTTTCTACTAAATCAATTGTTGCTTTGATTGTTCCGCCGGTCGCCAACAAATCATCACAAATCAATACCCGTTGCCCTGGCAGAATGGCATCTTCATGAAGAGTCAGTGTATCCGTACCATATTCAAGATCATAAGACACTTCAATCGTCTTACGAGGCAGCTTGCCTTTTTTGCGGACTGGAGCAAATCCAACACCCAATTCGTATGCTACCGGACAGCCAACGATAAATCCGCGTGCTTCTGGACCTACCACCATGTCGATTCTTTTTTCTTTTGCATAGTCCACGATTTGTTTTGTCGCTTCCCGATATGCATCCCCATTTGCCATTAAGGGAGAAATATCCCGAAAGATAATTCCTTTTGATGGGTAATCAGGGATACTTGCAATATAATCTTTTAAATCCATTCGCGTTTCCTCCTACGCTGTCAGCCAAGCCTTCAATGTTGTTAAATCACTCAGCAGCAGAAATTCTTCTGTTTTTATTTTTTTCAATCGTTTCTGATACACCTTGCTTATCGCAAGATCTTTTTTCTCTGGGGTCATCGTTTTTTTCAAAACGCCGTCGTTTATTGTAACAAATTCTAAATCAAAAAACACCTGAATCATGAAAATTAATAATTTTTCGGGGATTTTTAAATAATCTGCTACTGCCGGCAACTTATAACGTACATCTACTTGTTCCTGTGTATTGATAAATTTAAAAAGTCGAGCATATTGTTCTCGCGTTCCAATACCGTCAAGATAGGCTTCATCTTGAGCGGAACAGATAAAGAGAACGCGTTTGATTTCACTAAGCTGTATGATTTCTTTGATAGTGTCCGCATCGGTCGGACAATCAATGATGACTAACTGTTGATATTCGATACCACGAATTTTGAGCTGAAAATCTGTTAGCTCTGTGAAATGATATTTTTCTCCACTGAGATAAGAATTTAATGGTTCGGGAATTTTTTTACCAAAATGGATACATAATGATTTTGTGGTATCACTTAGTTGATGCTGTGTTTTTTTCGCCCGGTAATCAAATAATTGCAACCCGTTACTGGCAAAATCTTCTAACATCAACTGAGGCTTGCGGTTGCCGTTCCATTGATTGATCGACAACTGCCCTACAGCATCGAATGTTTCTTGAAACTCTTGAATTTGTTTTCCAAAACCGAAACCGATAACATCTAAACCCGGCTGTTCATCAAAGGTCAACGTCATTTTCAGATGATCACCGGCTGTCCCAATTGCTTTTTTATTTTGAGCGTGTACATCTTGAAATAAAAATCGCGGAATGGGGTTATCTGTTCCAAAAGGTGCCAAGCGATTCAAGGTATCGATAAATTTGAGAGAGACATCAGCTAATGTCAGTCGATCATCAATTATCAGAGAACTTCCCTTCGAAAGATCAATTTCTTTTTGCCGAATGTATTGATTGATTTTTTCTTGCAAAGGAGCAAGGTTCTCCGATGCCAAAGTCAAACCGACAGCGGCGTGGTGACCGCCAAAATTAACAAACATTTCCCGCATGCCATCCAGCATCTGAAATAAATTCAAGGCATCACTGCTGCGACCTGATCCTTTGGCTTGTCCATTCTCTTTGATGGTTAGAATAATTGTTGGTCGTCCGGTTTTTTTAAGTATTTTCCCTGCGACAATTCCTAATACCCCTTCATGCCAACCAGAATGGGCAATTACATGGACCTCATTTTGAGAATCAACCAACTGTAACGCTTCTTGCGTAATAGTTTCTACAAGTCCTTTTCGTTGTTCGTTAATGTCGTCAAGATTTTTTGCGAGCTGCTTAGCTTCATCCTCATCAAAGGTCGAAAGCAGTTGTACTGCCGGATTGGCATCTCCTAAACGACCAATCGCATTTAATCGGGGACCAATTGAAAAACCAACCGTGGTTTCAGTTATTTCTGAAGATTTTACTCCACTGACTGTCAACAATTCTCGTAAACCAAGCCGCTCGGACTCTTTCATTGCTTGTAAACCTAAAGAAACCAACGCACGATTTTCATCTGTCAAGGATACCATGTCAGCAATCGTTCCAATTGCTGCTAAATCCAAAAATTCCAGTGGTACTTCATCCAGTAATGCCGTTGCAACTTTAAAGGCCACTCCAACACCGGCTAAATCTTTGAAAGGATACGCACCTTTAGGATGACGTGGATGAATGATTGCAAAAGCGTTTGGCAGCTCTTGAGGCAATTCGTGATGGTCTGTGACAATTACATCTACATTTTGCGAATTGGCATAAGCAATCGCCTCATGTCCAGAAACCCCGTTATCAACTGTAACAATCAGCTGCACACCGGCGTCAATCTGTTGCTGATACACTGCTAAATTTGGACCATAGCCATCTGTAAAGCGATTCGGCAAATAGTAGGCTACATCAGCGCCCAAGAGCTCCAATGTTTCCTTCATAATCGTTGTACTAGTGATGCCATCCGCATCATAGTCCCCATAAACTAAAATTCGTTCCCCGTTGACGATTGCATCTTGAATCCGTTCTACAGCCTTTTCCATTTCATAAAGTAAAAAAGGATCATAAAGGTCCTGAATAGATGGCTGTAAAAATCCTGCTAATTTTTCGGGGGTCTGAATTCCTCGATTCCACAATATATCACCAATCAAGGGACTTAAATCATACTTATCTAATTCTTCTTTAAACGCTGTCGAAACCTCTTGCTCAACAGGCAAATTCCATTGATAGTTTGAGTTTCTCACGTAATCACTCCCAACCAAATAATTATAGCAAAGCTTTTCTTAAATGAAAAGAAGACAGATATCTTTTCCTTCTTTATAATAAATTGAATACTCAAAAAAGAGGTTGAAAACAAAAAAACGAACAATAGTGAATTCTTCGCTCCAATCCGTACTCGTCCTAAAAGTCCGACGTTTTGGAACTTCTTCTATCTATTGTTCGAATTATTTTCTTATAATCTATTTGTTTATTCCTCAGGCTCATCAATCGCTTTTTCAGGAACTGCTTCTGTAGCATCCATTTGCTGATTTTGCCAGATTCGCTTTTCTTTTGCTACTTCTGCCTGTACTTTTTCTTGAAAATTTTCTTGGTAATCCGTTAATTGTTTGCTTAATTCTTTGATGGTTTTTCGTTGTTGCCATAGCGTACTGGTGGAAGTAAGAAAAAGAATTATCGCACCTAAAATCGTCGAACCAAGAATCACCAAAATTAACGGTGCCTCGATTTTTCCAAAGCCAAAATTAATTGCCACCGGCATTGTATTAAATACGGCAAACAAAACAACGATCAAAACCAAAATAAAGCCTAAAATTGCCCGCCATTGATTTTTCATCTATTTCCCTCACTTTTGGTTAAAAATCCCGCCTGCTAAATAATCACCAATGGTCGGGAACAACGTATAAAATCGAGCTGCCACTTCCATAATGCGGGGCCGATTGATTTCTCGTACTGGTCTTTCCATGCTACGGACAATTGTTGCCGCTAATTTTTGCGGATCTAAAACAAAGGCATCGACCGTCGCAAGATAATCCCCTGAAGGATCTGCTTTGTCAAAAAATTCAGTCCGAATTGGTCCAGGATTAACAGTTGTTACATGAATATTAGAAGGTTTCAACTCCAGACGCAAAGCGTTAGAGAATCCCAACACTGCATATTTCGTTGCTGAATAAACTGCGGATTTGGGCGTTGCCATTTTTCCAGCCATCGAGGCGATATTGATAATATGCCCCTTCTTTTCTTTCAACATTTCTAAAAGGATCTTTTGTGTCAAAAACATCATCCCTAACACATTGACTTCGAACATATTTCTTGCCTGTTCTAGATCAAAATCGGCAAAGTTATCAAAAAAACCAAAGCCAGCGTTATTAACCAAGACATCTACTGTTCCGATTTCAGCAACTTTTTCTAAAAAGCTCTCGATACTTTCAGGATTGCTGACATCAAGCTGAAAAGCATAGGCGGGTTTCCCGCTTAATTCGCTACAGTTGTCTTTGACTTTACCAATCAAATTGATTCGACGGGCGCAGGTGATTACAATAGCGCCTTTTCTTGCTGCTTCATAACAAATTTGTTCTCCTAGTCCGGCAGAGCTGCCGGTAACTAAAACGATTTTATCTTCTAAATCCATTGTATCGCTCCTTCCTTATTTCTCACAAAAAGGAATTTCAATCACATCAAAATCCTTCACAATTTTTGTATTTGGAAAAATTTCCTGTGCTTCAGCTTCTAAGCCCAACACATCTTTGCCTAAATAACGCGCACTGATATGGGTCAACAACAACTGCTTGACTTGTGCATTCTTTGCTACTTCCGCTGCTTGATGCGTTGTAGAATGAAAATAGGCCTTTGCCATCTGTGCTTCATTTTTATTAAAGGTGCTTTCGTGAACCAGCACATCTGCATTTTGTGCAAGTGCCACTGCATTTTGCGTTTTTCGGGTATCTCCTAAAATCGTTACGATTCGCCCTTTTTTCGCAGTTCCAACGAAATCCTTGCCACTGATTTTTCGTCCATCAGGTAAAGCCACAGTCATGCCTTTTTTTAATTGTCCATAAATTGGTCCTGGTGCAATTCCTAGCTCTTGCAACGCAGCAACCTGTAATTCACCATCATGGTCAGCTTCAACGATTCGAAAACCATAGCTGGTAATTCCATGCTCTAATTTGTGGCAATAGACCTGAAATTGCTGGTCTTTGAAAAGTAGACCTTCATTTTCAATCTCAATATATTTTATTGGGTAGCTCAAACGAGTTTGGGAAGTTTTCAACGCAGTTTGGATAAAATTTTTAACGCCTTTAGGTCCATAAATTTCAAGGGCTTCATTGCCCCCTTGAAATGAACGGCTACTGATCAGTCCCGGTAATCCAAAGATATGATCCCCATGAAGATGGGTGATAAAAATTTTTTCGATTTTTCTTGGGCGAATATTCGTCCGCAAAATTTGCATTTGCGTTCCTTCACCACAGTCAAAAAGCCAAACGGCATTCCGTTCGTCTAAAAGTTTAAAAGCAATACTGCTGACATTTCGATGCTTTGCCGGAACACCGGCGCCAGTTCCTAAAAATTCTAGTTCCATTTTTTTCCATCTTTCTACTAATTCACTTGATGTTTAGGTGAATATTCTCACCACTAGGGACTAGTATATCATTTTCAGTTCTCTTTTTCTTACTTTTTATTTGAGTTGATTTCGGCTGTAGCTGAATTTTCTTCATGCTTTGACTGCCAATCTTTCTTGGCATTTTCCTGCGTATTTTTTTCAACTTCCCGGGCTTTTCTGACCTCTTCTTCCACATCTTCTAATTCCAAGCGCGTGATGCCGCCGCCTAATTCGTTAATGATCACCTGATTGATGGGACGATTGTCTTCTTCGTCTGCAATCAAAATCAGCCCTGTTTGTCCTTCGCTGATTTGATTGATAACAAATTCAAAAACATTTTGGGCATCTTTGATTTCTTTAGCATCTTGAGTGGCTCCAATCATACTCCCTCCAAACCAGCCAAGAAGAACGCCCAACGGTCCGCCAAGAATCCCCACCAACATGCCGATCAGTCCGCCTTTGGAAGTTTTATTGCTACCTGTAAAATCTAGAAAATCATCGATAGAAAATTTATGATCCCCTACCGAATGAGTGACAACAGCCATTTGTTCCCCTTTGACAGCTCCTTGAGCCGCCAATTTCTTAATTTCAGAAAATGCTTGATAAGCTTGGGATGTTACTTCAAAGTTCATAACAATTACTCTTTTTGTCATATTCTCAGTCCTCCGTTATTTTATTCTCTTAAATTTTACCAGTAATTTGCAAGAATGGGAAAAGAAAGCACTTAAAAAACCAGTTCATGATTGCTCATAAACTGGTTTTCGCTATTTTAACTCATCCACTCTTTTTGCAAATTGCTTATTCAACAAATTCAAATTCAAAATTACCAATCCGAACGATATCGCCATCTTTTGCTCCACGGGCACGTAAGGCTTCGTCCACACCTAATCCTCGCAATTGACGGGCAAAGCGCATCACCGTCTCATCATGGTCGAAATTCGTCATCTGGAATAGTTTTTCGATTTTCTCGCCAGAAAGCGTCCATGAAGCATCAGGTTCACGATCGATTTCAAATTCAGGACCTTCTGCAGTAAAACCGTAATGTACTGCATCTTCTTCCAGTTCTTCTTCATAAAGAGGAAACTCTGGCGTTACTTCTAATAAATCAGCCGTAGCATTTAGTAAAGCATTGATTCCTTTGCGGGTCACACTGGAGATTGGAAAAATTGGCAGATCATCTGCATATTCATCGGTTTTTTCTTTTGCAATCTGTTTCTTAAACTTCTTCAGATTTTCTTCAGATTCCGGCATATCCATTTTATTTGCTACGATAATTTGCGGACGTTCCATCAAACGCAAATTATGTGAAGCTAATTCTTTGTTGATTGCCAGATAGTCTTCGTAGGGATCTCGACCTTCCATGCCACTCATATCGATTACATGCAAAATAACACGTGTCCGTTCGATGTGCCGCAAAAATTGAGTCCCTAATCCTACACCTTGAGACGCTCCTTCAATCAATCCTGGTAAATCAGCTACGGCATAACTCCGTCCATCAGAAGAAGTTACCATACCAAGGTTTGGCACCAAGGTAGTAAAATGATAGGCATCGATTTTAGGACGGGCAGATGAAATAACTGATAATAAGGTAGATTTTCCAACAGAAGGGAATCCAACCAAACCAACATCCGCCAAAACTTTTAACTCTAATTCAAGTTTTCGTTCTTGTCCGGGTTCACCATTTTCTGCTAATTCAGGTGCAGGATTTTTGGGTGAAGCAAACCGGGTATTTCCTCGGCCGCCTCGACCACCTTTTGCGATGACTAATGTCTGACCCTCATCAACCAAATCACCCAGTAATGCACCAGTTTCAGCATCACGAACTGTTGTACCAGGTGGCACCTTAACAAAGGTATCTTCTGCTCCTCTACCGTGCATTCCTTTACTCATACCGTTTTCGCCAGATAATGCTTTAAAATGACGATTGTAACGAAAATCCATCAACGTCCGTAAGCCTTCGTCAACGACTAAAATAATATCGCCGCCGTGCCCGCCATCCCCACCGGCCGGTCCGCCGTCTGGAACATATTTCTCTCTTCTAAATGCCACCATGCCGTCACCGCCTTTTCCGGCTTTTACGTCAATGGTCACTTGATCTAAAAACATGGACATTTTCTTGTCCTCCTCACTTCAATTCCTATTTATTATAGCGGAAAACAACCGCTATCGTCTACTTATTGTTTTTCAGAAACAATTTCGCATGCGCCGATTCAATGTACCATAGAATCAACGAATTGACTAGGAAAGTTGGAAGAACTTTAGGAAGTTTTTCTCTTTTTATTGATAAAAAATGACAGATGCTTTTACTGTCTGAGTTTCTGTGATTCCTTCATCAAACTTCACGCTAAAATATAATTCATTCAAGGCGGCAGTGGTTAGTTGCTCTTTCTCAGTTAAATCAAACGTATTTTGATAGATTCCTTTTTCCCCATCAATCACTTTCACCTGACTACTTGTTTGACTAGCATTATCAGATGCATCAGTATTATTATCCGAAATAGCATGATAGTCTTTCGTTGAGATACGTAGACAATACCCAAGGTTATGGACAAACGCTGATTTTTTTGGTGCATGTTTTACTTGATAGGTAATGACTGCCTTGCCATTTTCTACTTTGCTGTTGAGCAACTGGAAGCTCAAAAGATCAAAGGAAGACGTTAAGAGTGTTTGTTTATCTTCCAGGGAGATTAATTTTGAGTACTCATTTTGTTCATATACAGCTTCAAATGTATACTTGGTATTCTTTTTCGGAAGTTCCTTTAACTGTAAACGTTGATTTCCATTATCAAGGAGTTGGCTGTTTTTAGAAAATAAAAGATCATTTCCCTCCTCATCGAGGATTTTCATTCCTTCAATCGTCGCATCAGTTTTTGACTGATTGATTTGAACATCCAATGTGCTGATTTTTTCAGACGGGTTAAGTGAAACAAGTTGATACTTGAGTCCATCAACCCCAAAATCGAGCGTTTTATCTACGTCAATTTTTTCCCCTTTTGATTGTTTCAGAGGAATAGAGAAAGTCCACGGCCCTTTAACACCATTAATGGTTGTAATCTCTAATAAAAATGTGGAAGCATCGGGAATTTGCTCTGAGGACAATCTTTGATGGATTTGAAACTTATACCCATTCTTTATTTCTTCAAACGCTGTTCCTTCACTTACTGCTATTTTTTGTTCGGCGATTTCCAAAGAAAGTTCATTTTCCTTATTTAAATTGGGAATATCTCCCGTAACGGTTCCAGTAAATGAGAGAATATCCCCCTCATAATACGCATCATTCACTGTGACGTTTATGCCATTTTTTGTTTCAGTCAGATTTAAGGCCTGTGTTTTCCCCTCCTCTAGCATCATCTCACCAAGAGAGTCTCCATTTCGCGCATAAAAATGACCAATCCACGGAAGTTGAGCGAACGCGCGTCCAATAGTGGGGTTGATGAAACCACTGGCAAAAAAGAGTGTGAGTGCTGCAACTAAGCCAATTGATAAGCGGATTTGACCGCGTTTCCTCTTGCTATAAAATGGACTTCGTTTTGTTCCACTATGAATCGCATCGATTACTTTTTGACGTGGTACTGGAATTTGTTCGATCATTTCTTTTATTATCTTTTTTTCATTCATAATAATTTCCTCCTAAAAACTGTTGAAGTTGTTGACGACCACGAGCCAGATAGGTTTTCACGGTTCCTTCTGGTATTTTTAATAAGCGGCTGATCTCTTTAATAGAAAAATCCTGATAATAAAATAATTGCAACACTTCTCGATAATTTTGATTGATTTTTTTCATTGCTTCCGTAAGATCCATGCTTGTTTCGGACGAACCACTGAAATCTTCAATGGGTACCGCAACCTCTTCAAGCGGTATTTGCTGAGTATTTCCACGTTTGGTCAAAATTTTCCCGGAAGTGCGAATCAGAATTCTGGTAAACCATGTATAAAAATATTCGGGTTGTACCAACTTGCGTATAGTTCGCATTCCCTGGAAAGTCGCTTCCTGAACGGCATCCAGAGCATCTTCTTGTGAGTGTAGATAAAGAAATGCTGTTCGATAAATATAGTCATATTCTTGAATCAACAATTCCTCGTAAGCAGTTTTGTTTCCTTTAACCGCTAACTTTGCTAATTCTAATTGTTTTTCTGTCATTTTCGGCACTGCATTATCCCTCCTTTACACCCCATTAGTGTCCAATAGCCGTTGAAAAGTTTCAATTATTTTTTGCTTTCTTTTTTTCTCACAAAAGACGAATTCTTTGACAAAAAAGCTGGTTGCAGTCATGATATTAATAGAATAAAGCCTTTTCAAAATGGAAGGTTTTATAAAAAATAAATCATGCACCAGGGAGGAAATTTTATGACAGTAAAAGTTGGTATTAACGGTTTCGGACGAATTGGACGTCTTGCCTTTCGTCGAATCAAAGAAGTTTCAGATGATATTGAAGTTGTTGCAATCAATGATTTAACAAGTCCAGTGATGTTAGCTCAGCTCCTACAGTTTGATTCAACTCACGGAACCTATCCAGGAACTGTTACGGCAACAGATAATTCGATTGTGGTCGATGGTGAAGAAACCCGTGTCTATGCCGAACCTGATGCAAGTAAGATCCCTTGGGCAAAAGATAATGGCGTCGATATCGTATTGGAATGTACTGGTTTCTATACATCGAAAGAAAAAGCACAGGCCCATTTAGATGCCGGAGTAAAACGCGTGGTTATTTCAGCTCCTGCCGGACAAATGAAGACGATCGTTTACAATGTCAACGATGATACCTTGACCTCAGATGATACCATTATCTCAGCAGGTTCTTGTACCACAAACTGTCTGGCACCGATGGCTTATTTCTTAAATAATGAATTTGGTATTGAAGTTGGAACAATGACAACGGTTCATGCTTATACATCAACCCAAATGTTGTTGGATGGTCCTGTTCGTGGAGGAAATTTACGGGCGGCTCGTTCAGCTGCGGATAATACCATTCCTCATTCTACTGGTGCAGCTAAAGCAATTGGTTTAGTTATTCCAGAATTGAACGGAAAACTGCAAGGACATGCACAACGGGTTCCTGTTGTTGATGGTTCCTTGACGGAGCTCGTTTCAATTTTGAAAACTAAGGTGACTGCAGAGGAAGTAAACGAAGCAATCAAGAAACATACGGTGGACAATCCTTCCTTTGGTTACGATGATCGTCAAATCGTTTCTACTGATGTTATTGGAACGACAGAAGGTTCAATCTTTGATCCAACTCAAACAGAAGTAACTTCAGCCGGAGATTTCCAATTGGTCAAAACGGTTGCTTGGTACGACAATGAATATGGCTTCACTTGCCAAATGATTCGTTTGTTGGAAAAATTCGCTAATCTTTAATTTTTAATCCAAATATCGACAAAAAACTCGCTTGCAGTCGGATCTGACTTGCAAGCGAGTTTTTTTATTTGTTTTCAATCAGTTTAAAGTTAGACCAAGGTTTAATGAAATTCAGCAAAAATAATTCGTCATCGGCAATTCGTCCGACAACGTTTACGCGACCGTCATTTTTCATGTCCTTCAACGCAATTTGTGTTTCCCCTTTGTATTGACCAAATTCTACATTATCAATCAACACATCGCCACGAGTCATATCTTTTGTGTTATGAGGCGGAAATTCTTTGTCTTTGTAATATACCCGAGTCATTGTTGAACGTAGGATATATTCGGAACGATCCCCACGGTAGCTGTGTAGGTTGTCGAACAAACAAATCCGTTCATTTTCTAAAATATCTTCTGCCACATCGACTTTCAATGTTGGGTATGGTGAAGTGAAGGCTTCTGCCATCGCTTGTAATTCTCGTTCTGACGCGTAGGCATTTCCAATCGTGATATCATCGATCAAGCCGGTCAGCATTAAATGTTTTACTTGAGTTGCGATTTCTAGTTCTCGATGGTCTTCCAAAGAACAAAGGCCGTCTTGTGTTGGCCATGGTCCAAAGGTTGCGTCATGAGAGTTGACAAACGCCATAGTGTTCAAATTATATTTACGGAATTTTTCTGAGCAATAAACAAAATGATCATAGCTCAAGCCAGAATAACGATGAGGATAAAAATTATGTGAACCCAGTAAATGATTCGTATTTGGTGAGTAGCTCATGATGTTATCTACATAATTTGTTCCGCTGCTCATATTGATCTCGATTTTGATGCCATAAGGATTTCGAGTCATCCGAGCTTCTTCTGCTCCAGTAAACCCAACGTCCAATCGTACCCCGTCAGCACCGAGATCTTTAAAGAAGGATAAATCGTCATAGGAAATATCTAATTGTTCAAACAAAGCTGGATTAATATCCACCATGACTTCCATATCCAAGCTGTTTGCGTAATCAACTACACGTTTAAATTCAGCTAATACTTTTTCTTTGTCGTCTTTGATTTGCAAAAGACTGGTAAATACCCGTTTAAATCCATATTTATGCGCTAGCTCTAAATATGTTTTGTCCTTTTCAAACGTTGAACGTTCTGGATAAATCGAAATACCTAATTTTCCCATTGTGTTTCCTCCTAGTATTTACTGCTTTTTTTGAATGCACTTTCATTATATCATTCTGCTTTAATTTGGTCTACACCTTTCCTTTTACTGATTTTTTTTAGAAAGACTAGTCAGTCTTTTAGATATTTGTTATCCTTATCTAGAATACAAATGAGAAAGGAAAAACAAATGAAAACAAAAAAATGGCTTATTTTTGGTTCGATCGCAGCAACTTTTTTCTTAGGCGCCTGTGGCAATCAACAAACAACAAGCAGTAGTTCAGAACAAACAACGGAATCCTCCGTTGACTTAAGTAAAGTAGAACTTCCACAACTAAGTACAGAAGTGGCAGAAAATGAAGATTTGATTGAAATGGTCACGACTGACGGTTCAATCAAAATCAAACTTTTTCCAGAACAAGCACCAAAAGCCGTTGAAAATTTTGTAACTCATGCCAAAGATGGTTACTATGATGGGTTGACTTTCCACCGAGTGGTTGAAGATTTTATGATTCAAGGCGGTGATCCAAAAGGCGACGGTTCTGGTGGCGAAAGTATTTGGGGCGAAGGATTCGGGCCTGAGATTTCCAACCAGTTATACAATATTCGTGGCGCTCTATCCATGGCACAGTCAAGCCAACCTAACAGCATCGGAAGTCAATTTTTTATCGTCCAAAACCATGACGATATGTCCGGTAATTTAGCAAAACAATTTACGCCGGAGAAAATTATCGAAACATATAAAGAAGGCGGTGCACCAAGTCTAGACGGTCAATACACCGTATTTGGTCAAGTCATCGAAGGAATGGACGTCGTTGATAAAATTGCCAAAGCTGAAACTACCGGCGAAGCAAATAGTCAGGGAGAAGATTCCACTCCAAAAAACCCGGTTAAAATCGAATCCATCAAAATTCTGCAAGAAGCAAAATAAATTTTCAACAGATACAAAAAAGAACTTTTCGCCAGTAAAAAAGCGAAAAGTTCTTTTTTATTTCTGATCACCGACAATAAATGTAAACTCACATTCAGCAGCCTTTTCTCCTTCTACTGTTGCTATTGCCTGTGCTGTGCCAACGCTTCCTTTGATTTTCGTAATTTCAAACATTAATTTCAGAACATCCCCCGGTGTCACTTTTCGTCGGAATTTTGCTTTGTTGATTCCACCGATGTAAGCCGTTCTGCCTAGAAATTCTTCCGTTTTTAAAATAAGAATGGACCCTGCCTGCGCCAATGTTTCTAAAATCAAGGCACCTGGCATCACAGGATTTCCAGGAAAATGACCTTGGAAAAAATCTTCATTCATCGTAACATTTTTCGTTGCAATGATTTTTTTTCCAGGCTCCAGTTCGTCCACATAGTCAATATAAAAAATCGGATAGCGATTCGGAATCAATTCCATTACTTCAACTTCTGTTAAGGCTTTTTTCATTGGTCGTCTCCTTACAATTTTAAAAGTTAATTACTTTGATAATCAAAGTAACATATTCAAATAAATATGGCAAATTAGTATTTAATTAGAAAAAATTAGTTTGACAATCAAACCATATTAGCTAATAATAAAGCAAGGTTAAAAACCAGAGAATCATTTTAAACAATACTATCCGTCGTAAAATTTACTACAGATAGGAATAAGGATGCCAGTTCTACTTTCTCCAAAACGTCTAGTGGAATGGTATACGGTATGAAAATTTAATACAAACATGAATAAGGAGTGGAAACATGAGTTTTTTAAGTGGAAAAAAAATTGTCGTAATGGGTGTGGCAAATAAACGCAGCATCGCCTGGGGTTGTGCCCAAGCACTTCGCCAACAAGGAGCTGAAGTAATCTATACGTATCAAAATGAACGGATGAAAAAACCGTTACAAAAACTGATTGATGCCAACGATTTTGTTGTGGAATGTGATGTTGCCAGTGATGAAAGTATCCAACAGGCATTTGAAACAATCAAAGAGTATGCGGGAGAAATTCATGGTGTGGTCCATGCAGTAGCTTATGCCAACAAAGATGATTTGTCTGGAGAAGTGACAGCAATTTCTCGCGATGGCTATCAGTTGGCACAAGATATCAGTGCCTATTCTCTGATTGCGGTCACCCGCTATGCCCAACCGATTTTGGCAGAAAACAGCGGTATTGTCACCCTTTCCTATCTTGGTGCACAGCGAGCTGTGCCAAATTACAACATGATGGGGATTGCTAAAGCAGCGTTAGAAGCCTCTGTTCGCTATTTAGCCGCAGAATTATCTCCTAAAGGAATTCGCGTCAACGGAGTTTCCGCCGGTGCTATCAAGACTTTGGCCGTGACTGGTGTGAAAGATTATCAAAAACTAATCCAATTATCAGAGGATCGTACACCAGATCATGTGGGTGTTACCATTGAAGAAGTTGGCAATGCTTGTGCCTTTTTAATCAGCCCACTGTCCAGTGGAATTATCGGTGAAGTGATTTTTGTCGATAAAGGGGTCCACCTTTCTTAATTTTTAATTGCTAGAAATTCCTAAAGTCTGCCTTTTCAAGGTAGGCTTTTTTTGCGAAAATTGTTACAATAGACCTAACTTTGTATGCTAGGGAGAGATTTTTTTATGTTTTTAGCTGTTGCTGAAACAACGGATTCAACAGGTTCAAAATTAACCGAACCTGCTGCAGAACAACTTAATGCACTGCAACGCTGGTGGAACAATATTGATTGGGAAGCAATCGTTGGTATTTTGATCCAAAAAGGATTGACACTACTTCTATTATTGATTCTTTTTGGGCTGCTGTTTCGGCTAGGTGATTTTTTAGTCGACCGCAGTTACCATTCCTATAAAAAACGAAACAATATGAACGAAAGTCGGGTCCACACGTTACATACTTTGATCCAAAACGTCGTACACTACACACTGGGCTTCTTTTTTATCTACTCTTTGCTATCGACGATCGGTATCCCAGTCGGCTCCTTGTTAGCCGGTGCCGGGATTGCTGGTTTGGCAATTGGTCTTGGTGCACAGGGATTTATGAATGATATCATCACCGGTTTTTTCATTATCATGGAACAACAAATTGATGTTGGTGATTACATTCGATTGGCAAATCTTTCCATTGAAGGAACCGTGACTTCGGTAGGAATTCGAACATTACAGATGAAATCGTTAGACGGAACTGTTCACTTTGTTCCCAACCGTAATATTACCACCATTAGTAATACTTCCCGCGCCAATATGCAGGTAGTTGTTGATGTCCGTATTTTGCCTAGTGAAGGCATTGCTCAGATTCGTGGTATTATTGAGACAACCAACCAAAAAATACGAGAAGCACATGAAGGTGACATTCAAACTCCACCAACAATTTTCGGACTGGTTGATTTGGGTAACAGTAATTATGCGATACGTACAACGATGTACGTATTAAACGGTAAGCAAGCTTCTATCAAGGAAGACTTTTTGGCGGCTTCAGTAGACGCTTTGACTGAGGCTGGTTTTACGATTCCCAATGATCCAATAGCTGGTTTGGCGTAAAAAAACTTCTGTATAAAATGGAAAATCTGAAGAATAACCTTTTTGATAGGTATCCTTCAGATTTTTTATTTATAATTTAAAATTGTGGTTTTTCTTGTACTTGCCATTTATCTAGATAAATTTCTGAAAAAGGATTTTTCTTTTTTAAACAATACTCTTTTGCTAACCACACAATTGGTGAAGCATTTTCGTTGGTAATCAAGGACAAAGGAACCCACGCAGCTCCCAAGGAATCCTGTCCCATAAAATCAGTAACTTCCTGTTGAACATCACCAATATATTCTGAAACTTGATAAAACACACAGATATGCCGGTTCATGGTTGCATTTTGATAGTGCCAAGGCAAAATAATACTGCTTGTTCCTAATTGCTGCCACTTCGTCGCTATTATTCCAGTTTCTTCTTTTATTTCTCGTTGCAGCGTTGCTGATAAACTTTCCCCTGTTTCTAAACTTCCTCCCGGTAAATCATACCGATTCGTATAGGGTCCGCCTTTCTTCTTAATTAAAAGAAGTCTGTTTTTTTCAAAAATTACGCCATATACTCCGAATGCATCATGAAAAATCTTCTCCATATTCCCCCCGTTTACCTAGTTTTTTCCATATAAAAACGCTCAACTATTTAAACAGTTGAACGTTTTTCTCTCAAATAACCTTTAAGCCTTCTGATTCTTTGGCTACTTTCGGTACTAATTCATATCTGCGCTCGATTTCATGCGCCAAATGATTAACCGATTTTAAAATTTCTTTTCGCGTAATGATTCCCACAAAACGATTTTCATCATCCACCATCGGTAGAAAAGAATTATCTACCAACAAGTGCAAAATGTCTTCTAGTGGACTATCTTCCCTTATACAAGTCACATTTACTTCCATAACATCTGCTACTGTCATACCCGAGAGATTATCGGTATCGATTTTGGTCAAATCAATCATCTTACCCACGATATCATTCAAACCGATCAAGCCAACAAAGTGATCTTCTTTATCCAAAACGGGAATTTTTGAATAACCGACTTTTGACAAAACCAATAACGCATGGTCTAAAGGATTTGCATACATTAAGTTTGCGACATTATCTGCAGGGACTACAAACGTATCTTGTTTTTCCAGCAACAACTCTTTTACCGTTTGCCCTATCATCAAGTTGCCTCCATTTCTGCTTCTAGCTACCTCTTCATTGTACCTAAAAAAACAAAAGAAAGCAGATGAATCGCTTTCTTTTTATAAAAAATTAGACAATTTTTATTTACTTTCAACGAGCAAATTCAAACGCCAGCTCCTTGACTGGTTGATGACTTCGATCATAGTATTGAATTTGATACCCCTTTTCCTCACTGGTAATAATAGCATAGCTGTGAACCTGAATGGATCCTCGAGGTTGAGAAATGCTGCCGGGATTAAGATACAAGCGATGCTGTACCAACTCGCAGCCGATTTGATGTGTGTGCCCGAACAAAACGATGTTCGCATCTGCTTGCTGTGCTTCCAATGAAATCTGCGTCAAACCAAAACGAACATTAGATAAATGTCCATGGGTCATGTAAATGCGATCCAAGGGCGTTTGTACCAATTGGCGATCCAAAAATCCAGCATCAAAATCGCAATTCCCCCCAACTACAGTGTAGGTTTCAAACAGAGGGTCTGCACTGCTCAGCTCAGAATCCCCACAGTGAAAAAAATAATCGACAGAATCTTGATTTTTTTCTAAAATATCAACTAAAATCTCCCGATCACTATGACTATCACTCACGACTAAATACTTCACACTATCCGTCTCCTTCCAACCAATCCAGCCAGACAGCTTGCAATTTTTGCAATGCCTGTCCTCGGTGACTAAGCTTGTTCTTTTCTGCCGCAGGTAATTCTGCCGCATGCTTTTCCAGTCCATCAACGATAAAAAGCGGATCATAGCCAAAGCCATTTTCTCCTCGAGGGATTCGAGCAATTCGTCCCGGCCATTCGGCTTCAACCACTAAGCTTTCTTTGTTGGGCGCAGCAAAAACCAAGGTGCAGTGAAATTGTGCGGTACGTTTCTCATCCGGCACACCGGTTAATTCATGTAATAATTTTGCGTTGTTTGCCGCATCGCTTTTTCGTTCACCGGCAAACCGAGCAGAATAAATTCCCGGCATCCCATGTAACGCATCCACCTTCAAACCTGAATCATCAGCTAAAACTGGCCGTTTTAAAATCTGGGCAATCGTTTCTGCCTTTAGACGGGCATTTTCTTCAAAGGTTTTTCCAGTTTCAGCAACATCAGGTAATTCAGGAAAATCAAGCAAAGTTTTCACTTGATACCCTGATGCGCCAAAAAGGGCATGAAATTCTTTGGCTTTTCCGGGATTTCTCGTGGCAATAACAATTGTTTGATCATCTGTTGACGCTACCTCTTCTAGTAATGCTTCTTTTTGAAAAGCAATTAATGACTCGATGGCTGTTTTGCCAAAAAAGAGCATACTATTTAATTGTTCTCCGTCGAAGGTCGCTTCTTCTCCAGTTCCCTGAATCTCAACAAAACGTCCGGACTCGGTCATTACCAGATTCATATCAACGAGTGCTGAAAAATCTTCTTCATAATCCAGATCCGTTACAATTTCCCCGTCTGGTAAAATCCCCACGCTGATTGCTGCCAAATGTTCCTTAATGGGATCTTCCGTCAAAATATTTTTTTGCAATAGTTGGTTGACCGCCAAACGCAAAGCAACAAACGCACCAGTGATACTGGCAGTTCGCGTGCCGCCATCTGCCTGCAGGACATCACAATCAACAACGATACTGCGCTCGCCTAATTTTTTCAAATCAACAACAGCCCGCAAGGAACGACCAATCAGTCGTTGAATTTCCATTGTTCTACCGGAAATTTTTCCCTTGCTGCTTTCTCGACGATTTCGACTAGCCGTAGCACGAGGTAGCATGCTATATTCTGCTGTAACCCATCCGGTGTGGCTATCTCGTAAAAAAGGCGGAACGGACTGTTCAACCGTTGCGGAACAAATCACCTTTGTATCACCAAAAGAAATAACAACCGACCCTTCTGGATATTTGTAGACATTTGTTTCAATGGTGATTTTACGGATATCTTGAATGCTACGACCATCATGACGCATTAATGTGCTCCTCCTAATTCGATATGTTGTGCTTCGACATTGATTTCTAGCCAGTCATTGGCAATTTCATCAAACATTTTTGTCGAGCCTGTGGTGTAAAAGGTGCGTTGCGGCGGCTTATTAGACGCTGCTGCAATGCCAAAATAATCCAACAGCATGCTGACTTCCCCAACAGTTTCTGCCCCCGAATCAATCAAATGCACATTGCCCACCACATTTTGAATAAGTGGACGCAACAACGGATAATGGGTACACCCCAGCACCAAAGTATCAATTTTTTTATTTTTTAGCGGTAGTAAGGTTTCTGCAACAATTTTTTTTGCAACAGAAGACTGATACTCATTGCTTTCAACGATAGGAACAAATTTTGGACACGCCAGACTAAAGACTTTGCTGCTTGGTGTTTTAGCACGGATCGCCCGTTCATAGGAACCGCTTCTGATCGTTCCTTGGGTACCAATCACTCCGATTCGTTGATTTTTGGTGAATTTAACTGCCGCTCGTGAACCGGGTAAGATAACCCCGACTACTGGAATCGGCAACTGATCTTTAATTTCTTCTAAAGCAACTGCTGTAGCTGTATTGCAGGCAATCACTAACAATTTGATTTTCTTTTCCAGCAGAAAATTAGTCATCTGCCATGTAAATTCAACAACTTGCTCTGCAGGACGTGGCCCATATGGACAACGAGCGGTATCGCCAAGATAAACGATCGATTCATTCGGCAATTGTTTCAGTGCTTCTTTAACAACCGTTAAACCTCCAACACCGGAATCGATAAAGCCGATAGGTTGTTCATTTGACATATATTTTTCTTCCTTTACTCAGGGATCTTTTTTATCAGTCCAATGTCCCTATTTTCTCCTTTTTTTTGTTTTTTTTCAAGTCTAGCTTTTAATTCTGTGTCAGAGCATTAAGATCCCTTAATAATTGTAAGAAAAGAAGAAACCGCGGAAAACGATTCGTTCTCCGCAGTTCTTTTAATAGTTGTATTGCTTTGTTTCCAAATAACGGGAAACCAAAGATAGTAGATAACAAACAGCAAAGTAGGCAATCGTCATTGCCAAAAACATCGGCAAAACATATTGTTCATTTTGACCGTAAATAATTTTAGCATTATGAGTTAACTCCGGCAATGAAATAATTACTGCCAGTGAAGTATCTTTAATCAAAGAAATCAACTGACTGAGAATCGCTGGAATCATTGATTTAAAAGCCTGTGGTAAAACAATTGTCCTCATCGATTCAAGATAACTTAATCCAGTCGATAAACCTGCCTCCATCTGTCCTTTTGGTACGGCATTTAAGCCAGCACGAAAAATTTCTGACAACATGGCTGATTCAAAAATTGTCAGCGCTACGACTGCTGACCAAAAAATGTCAAAGCTAATCCCAATTTGCGGTAAAGCAAAGTAGGTAAAGAAAATAATCAGCAGCAACGGTAAATTACGAATCACATCAATAATTATGCCGATGATCCGTGACAGAAATGGAACTTTGGAAAAACGAATCACACCAGCAAGTCCACCGATTAAAAAACTAAAAACGATAGAAAGCAGTGAGACTTCCACCGTTACCCGCAGTCCCTCAAAAAGAAAGCGCAGATTTACCCATGAAAATGCATCAAAAAAATTCATTATCTTCTCCCCTTTCTAAGAGCGAACTGCCCAGCGTTTTTCTAGATAAACCATCAAATACGACAATGGCAATGTAAGTGTCAAATAGAAAATCCCTACGATAATATACGTATCAAACGTATTAAAAGTCTCTCCGGCAATCAAATCTCCTTGATACATCAAATCTAATCCAGCGACCATCGCCAAAACCGAAGAATTTTTTACTAAATTGATGAATTGATTGCCTAATGGTGGAACCACGATTTTGAACGCTTGAGGCAAAATAATATATCGCATTGTTTGTGCGTAGGTAAAGCCTGAAGAGAGCCCCGCCTCCATTTGTCCTTTGGGAACGGTCTGGATTCCTGAACGAACGGTTTCTGCAATAAATGCTGAAGTATAAATGACTAGTCCAATCGTCCCAGCTTGGAACCCATCAATATTTGCGCCGTACATCGGTAAGACAACAAAGAAAAACATGGCAATAATCAACAAGGGAATATTTCTGAAAAATTCAACGTATGCTCTTGCTAAACCACGGATGATTTTACTTTTAGCTAATTGAAGAATCGCCATCATTGTCCCAATCAACAAACTAAAAAATAGTGCAATCAGACTGGAGTAAATGGTGAACTTAAACCCTTCCAGAAACATACCAGAATATTCATTAAAAAGTGTAAGCATAATTATTCCGCCACCTTTCCAGTTTCCGCATCAGGGAACCATTTTTGGAAAATCTCATCGTAACTACCGTCTTCATGCATTTCTTTCAATGCTTGATTGACCTCGTTTAAAAAATTCTCCTGTCCTTTATTAATCGCAATGCCATACGGCTCTTCTGTAAAGGTTCCTCCGACAAGCTCGTACTCATTATTTGCTGAAGCCATTCCCAATAAAATTGCGTTATCTGTGGTCATGACATCCCCTTGACCGGATTGCAAAGCGGTGAACGCCTCAGAATAATTTTCCAATTCTAAAATTTTCGCATCAGGTGCATGCTCGCGAATGTTCGCTGCAGAGGTGGAACCTTTTACTGCCAATACAGTATTTTCAGCACTTAGGTCATCGACACTTTTAATTGAGCCACCTTTTTTCACTAAAAGGGATTGTCCAGCATCAAAATAGACGTCTGAAAAATCAACTTGTTTTTTTCGTTCTTCTGAAATCGTCATAGTTGCGACGATGGCATCGATATTGCCATTTTTTAATAAAGGAATCCGCGTTTTCGATGTCACTTCTACAAAAATTGCATTCCCGTCACGACCTAAAAGTTTTTCCGTGATTTTTCGCGCAATATCGATATCAAAACCACGAACCTCGCCTGTTGCGATATCCATTAACCCAAAAAGTCGAGTGTCATATTTTACGCCCCATACGATTTGATTTTTTTCAATACTCGTTTTTGCAATATCTTGCTCTGCAACGCTCTTCCCACGGCAGGCACTTAAGCTGACCAAAACCAAAAGGAGAGCCAAAATCGTTCTTATTCTTTTTTTCATAAAGCGTCCTCCTAATGATCAATGACTTTACTGATGAATTGCTGTGCCCGATCAGTTTTTGGATGGTCAAAAAATTCTGCGACATTTCGACTTTCTTCAACGACTTCTCCGTCAGCCATAAAAACTACCCGATCCGCTACTTCTTTGGCAAAGCCCATTTCGTGGGTCACTACTACCATGGTCATTCCATCATGGGCTATTTTTTTCATAACATTTAGTACATCACCAATCATTTCCGGATCAAGGGCAGAGGTGGGCTCATCAAATAAAAGTACTTCTGGGTTCATCGCCAATCCTCGCGCGATTGCAACCCGCTGCTGTTGTCCCCCTGAAAGCATCGATGGATAGGAATCTTTTTTATCCAACATCCCAACTCGATTTAATAATTTTTCCGCTAAATCAATAGCTTCTGCTTCTTTTTTCTTTAACACTTTGATAGGCGCCAACGTGATATTTTCTAACACTGTTTTATTTGGGTATAAGTTAAAGTGCTGGAAGACCATTCCAATATTTTTACGGATCTCCGTCAGCTTCACATCCTTGCTGTGGAGATTTTTTTTATTGATTAACAATTCTCCGGAAGTGATGGTTTCAAGGCCGTTGATACAGCGCAGCATCGTACTTTTCCCTGATCCGGATGGTCCGATAACAACAACTACCTCTCCTTTTTCAAAAGTTAAATTGATATTTTTTAGTGCATGAAACTTCCCATAATACTTTTCGACTTGTTTAAATTCGATCATGGATATTTCGCCACCTTTCTCTATACTTAGAATTACATTAAATATTTTTTAAGATTAAGTAACATTATAGTCTACTATTTTTTAATTTGTAAAGTTTTTGTTGAAATTTTTTCAAATAAATCAATTATTTTTGTTTTTCATGACATTGCTATGTAATAAAATACGCTTTTGACTTCTGCTAAATGAGAAATCTTCCATTTATGGGAGTTGTTTCATCTTGAGAAAAAAGGTAAGATGAGAGTTGTAGATTTATAGATTTTTAGAAAAGGTGGAACTCACTTGAAAAATATTATTCTGACTGGAGATCGTCCAACGGGAAAACTCCATTTAGGTCATTATGTCGGCTCTCTAAAAAAACGAGTAGAAATGCAAAATGATCCTGAAAACCAACTATTTGTTATGATTGCAGACATGCAAGCTTTAACAGACAATGCGAAAAATCCTGAAAAAGTTTCTTCAAATGTCTTGGAAGTAGCTCTTGATTATCTTTCCGTCGGGTTAGATCCTGCCCGTACCACATTGTTTATCCAATCGCAAATTCCTCAATTAGCAGAATTGACGATGTATTATTTAAATCTCGTCAGTGTTGGTCGTGTGCGACGTAATCCGACCGTCAAAGCAGAAATCGAGCAAAAACAATTTGGTGAAGGCGTTCCAACTGGTTTCTTCATCTATCCTGTGTCACAGGCAGCTGACATCACCGCCTTTAAGGCTACATTGGTTCCTGTTGGTGAAGATCAAAAACCTATGTTGGAACAAACTCAAGAAATCGTCCACAGTTTCAACTCCACCTATAGAGAAGTTTTAGTTGAACCAAAAGCTGTTTTGCCCCCCAAAGGAATGGGTCGCTTACCAGGAATCGACGGCAACGGCAAAATGAGTAAATCTTTGGGTAATGGGATTTATTTAGCTGACCCTGCAGAAGTTGTACAGAAAAAAGTGATGAGTATGTATACGGACCCAAATCACATCCATGTGGAAGATCCTGGTCAGGTGGAAGGCAATATGGTCTTTACCTATCTTGATGTTTTCGGCAAAGACAAGGCCTATATTGAAGAGTTGAAGAATCATTACCGCCAAGGTGGACTTGGGGATGTTAAAATCAAACGCTATCTGATTGATGTTTTAGAAGAAGAATTAGCACCGATCCGCGCCCGCCGTGCAGAATTTGCAAAAGATCCTGCTGGTGTCATGGCGATCCTTCGTGAAGGTAGCCAGGCTGCTGAAAAAGTTGCATCTCAAACCCTATCAGAAGTCAAACGAGCAATGGGCATCGAATACTTTAATTAAAAAATCAAAAATTCCGCCGGCTAAAATAGTCAGCGGAATTTTTTTTAACTATTATTTATTTTTTATCGAATTTCAGCTGCAACTTCACTTGTTAAGGCGCCCACTACTTTTTCCATCGCCCGATTGATTTCTTCGTCCGTCAATGTTGCGTCTGGATTACCAAATGTCAGACTGTAAGCCATTGAGCGGTAGCCTGCTTCAATATTTTTTCCTTGATAAACATCGAACAATTGAATCGAATTCAAATATTTTCCGGCAGCTGTGCGAATAACTTCAACGATTGTTTGACTCGCAACGTCTTGTTTGACCAACAAAGCGATATCCCGACTTACTGATGGGAATTTGGAAACGGCTTGATAGATAACTTTTGCCACATCAGCCGCTAACAAGGCTTCCAAGTTCAACTCTGCCACATAGGTTTCAGAAATAGCATATTGCTTCGCCACACTCGGATGGACTTGTCCAACAAAACCGATTTTATCTTCTCCTAAGAAAATCTCAGCTGTTCTTCCCGGATGCATTTCCGGCATTTCAGCAGTCTTTTGATAAGTGATTCGCTCATTGATGGAAAGTGTCTGGAACAAGTTTTCCAAAATTCCTTTAATCGTAAAGAAATCCACTTTTTCTGCTGGCATTTGCCAATCTTTGCTTTGCCAATCCCCAGATAATGCCAACGCTACGTGAGTTTCTTCCAACGGTAGATTTTTCTTAGGATCTGCTTCTTGATAAAAGACCCGACCGATTTCGTACAACGCAATTTGCGTATTCTTACGGGCAACATTGTAAGCAACATCATCCAACAACCCACTAATTAAATTCAGGCGTAATACAGATCGTTCTTCACTCATCGGCCAATCCAAACGAGTCATTTGGCTTTCACGCATCATGAAAGAAGCAGATTTGTCTTCTGTTGTTAACGCATAGCTGATTGCTTCTGAAACGCCGGAACCTTCCAAGACTGTCCGAATCTTCCGTGTTTTTGCTTGCTCAGCTGTCAAACTACCAGCAACCGTTTCGCCACTTGGTAAAGTCGAAGGCAAACGATCATATCCATAGATTCTGGCAACTTCTTCAATGATATCCGCCTCAATCGTAATATCCCATCGCCGAGGTGGGATCGTCACTGTGTAAGTTTCTTCTTTTTCTTCAAAAGGGAAACCTAACGCATCGAAAATATGATTGACTTCAGCAACTGTCAGTTTTGTTCCTAATGAACGATTGATTTTTTCTAAGCGAATCGTGACAACTTGATCTTCTACTTTGATTTCAGATCCGCTAACACGTCCTTTTAGTACATTCCCTCCGGCTAATTCAGCGATCATGGCTGCTGCTGCATCACTTGCTGCACCAATCGTTGCTTTGTTGATGCCCTTTTCAAAACGTGCGGAAGATTCACTGCGTAAATTAAATTGCTTCGATGTTCGACGAATCGAAACACCATCAAATAAGGCAGATTCTAACGCTACGGTTGTTGTCGTTTCTGAAATTTCAGAGTCCAATCCTCCCATTACACCAGCCAATGCAACCGGAACTTTTCCATTAGTGATTACAATGTTTTCTGGTGTCAATTCTCTGGTTTCTCCATCCAGAGTAACAAATTTTTCCTGTGGAGTAGCACGACGAACAAGAATTTCTTTACTACCTAGTTTGTCATAATCAAACGCATGCAACGGTTGACCAAACAACAATAAAATATAGTTGGTCACATCCACCACATTATTAATTGGACGAATTCCTTCATTCATCAACCGATTTTGCAACCATTGAGGACTTGGTGCGATTTTAACATTTTCAATGATGCGAATTTGATAGACGGGCGCATCTGTCGTATCCTCAACTGTCACTTGGATTTTCTCCGCTGCAGCTTCTTCTGATTCCACTAACGTTTCTTCTTTGAATTGCGGTTTTTGATTATAGATTGCTCCGACCTCGTAAGCAACACCTCGCATACTTAATGCATCTGCACGATTCGGTGTAATCGAAAGTTCAATGATACTGTCATCCATATCAAGATAAGAAAAAACTGGTTCGCCATTGACAGCAGTTTCTGGCATATATTGGATGCCTTCCGAATATTCTTTTGGAATCACGCTGTCACTATAACCGATTTCCTGCAAAGAGCAGATCATTCCATTTGAAACTTCTCCCCGCATTTTTCCCTTTTTAATTTTCACATTGCCGGCAATCCGTGAGCCCGGTAAAGCAACAATTACTTTGATGCCCGCCTTCACATTTGGTGCACCGCAAACGATTTGAGACAATTCTTCTTCACCAATATCTACTTGACAAATAGATAGGTGGTCAGAATCAGGATGTGGTTTACATTCCTTAACCTCACCGATAACGATTTTTTTCAAACCGGTTTGCGGTTGAGTAACACCTTCAACTTCAATACCGGTAACAGACATTTTATCTGCCAATTCTTGTGGCGAAACGGCAGAAAGGTCAAGATATTCATTTAACCATTTATAGGATACTAACATTTTTCTTTATTCCCCCTTGAATTGACTTAAAAAGCGTAGATCATTTTGATAAAAATTCCGGATATCATTGACGCCATATCGTAGCATTGCTACTCGATCTGGTCCTAATCCAAAAGCAAACCCGCTGTATTCTTCCGGATCGATGCCTGACATTTTTAATACATTTGGATGAACCATGCCGGCGCCTAAAATTTCAATCCAGCCAGTGTACTTGCAGACGTTACATCCAGCACCGCCGCACTTGAAGCAGCTAACATCCACTTCAACAGAAGGTTCCGTAAACGGAAAATAACTTGGACGTAGACGAATTTCACGTTCTTCACCAAACATTTTCTTCATCATGACTTCCAATGTACCTTTTAAATCTGCCATTGTTACGTTTTTATCTACGACCAATCCTTCAATTTGGTGGAATTGATGGCTGTGAGTCGCGTCATCTGTATCTCTACGGAAAACTTTCCCCGGTGAGATCATTCGTAACGGACCTTTTGAAAAATCATGGGATTCCATTACTCGTGCTTGAACCGGAGACGTATGGGTCCGAATCAAAATATCTTCTGAAATATAAAAAGTATCTTGCATATCCCGTGCCGGATGATCTTTTGGCAAATTCATTCGTTCAAAGTTGTAATGATCTGATTCAACTTCATACCCTTCAATGATTTGATAACCCATACCGACGAAAATATCTTCAATTTCTTCCATAATTTGGGTCAATACATGACGATCGCCTTGTTTAACAGGTTTTCCCGGTAGCGTCACGTCAATACTTTCCTTGACTAACGCTTGGTTCATGGCTGCTTGTTCCAGTTCTGCTTTTTTTTCTTCGATTTTTTGCGTCAATAAGTCACGAATCTCATTCGCAAAGCTGCCGACTTTTGGTCGTTCTTCCGCAGACAGGTCCTTCATTCCTCGTAAGACTTCTGTGATTGGTCCTTTTTTTCCTAATGTTTCCACACGAATTTGATTTAATAAATTCAAATCGATTGCTTCATTGATTTTATTAAGCGTTTCATGCTTCAATGCTTCCAGTTGTTCCTGTAAAGACATTTCTTTTCCTCCTATTTTGTTAAGAAATTTTCTTAAGGAAAATCTCCTTATTTTGTCGCACAAAAAGAGACCCCATTCCATAAAGGAACGAGGTCTCGCGTTACCATCCTATTTTCGTGACAACATCACGCACTTGATTTGATTAACGGTTGTGATGACCGGTCTGAGGGTAAGCTCAGACTAGCTCAGGAAGTGAACTTCATTTTTCGAACAATGCCCCTGCTTTCAGTCTGCGACAGGGTTCCCTTTTCAAGTTCAGCCAAATTACTCTTTTCCGTCAAAGCTATTTTAACTATTTGAATGTATTCAGTGTACAAAACTTTTCACATAAAATCAACTGCATTCTTCAGGAGTAATCCATTTCTCGCTCCAATTTTTCACTGAAATAAGACTTTTTTCAAAATCAGTTCCTTTTTCTGTCAACGTATAAAGATTTTCTTCTTTTGCGATAATTCCTTCTCGTTCCAGTTCCCGCAAACGTTCCACTAAGACACGATCACTCACCTCAGGAATTTTTTTTGCCAATTCAACAAAACGTTGGGAGCCGTCTTCAATCAAAACATCGATAATCAGACCATTCCATTTTTTTCCTAAAATCGAGAATGCCTTTTCGAACTTGGGACAGAGTGAAAATTCTGCTGCTTTTACTTGTTCCATCTTTCGTCACCTCGCTATGAGTATACCACATCTCTTACAATTTGTAAGTGAACAAGTTTCTCGATTAATTAAGTGTCAGCAATTGTTTTCCCGAAAGTAAAACAAGATAGGTTTCGGTTACCGGTTTATTATACGCTTCTTCCAATGCTTCACGATACAGTTTTAATTGCCCTCGATATTTTGCTGCTAACGAATCGGTATCACCATTGATAATGTGGTCGGTTTTAAAATCATATAAAATTAGATGATCTTCAAATTCAATGAACCCATCAATAATTCCGTGAATCAGTAATTCATCTTTTACTTCGTCATAGTCAACAAAAATTTGTTCAGCATTCTTCAACATCGCAAAAGGTTGTTCTCGTTTCACTTTTCCCGAATTGGCAAGCAGTTGCTCCCCTAATGGGGTACCAAAAAACCACAGTAAACTTTCTCGATCAATTTTTTTCGCCACTGTAATATCCAGTGTTCCACAAGAAACTAACTGTTGGATAAAGTCTTCGATACTTTCAGCAGTTGGTTTTTGGGTTAACGGCAACATCTGCATCGTTGTGTGGGTCGCAGTTCCGACACTAGCGGCATCCGTTGCTGTCTGTTCAATGAACTGCGGGCGGGACAGTCGTTCTTCAGTATAACGATACTGTTGAAAAACAGCTTTTTCCTGAGTACTTTGCCAAGTTAAGCGGGCATCATCCAAGTTATCGGGATCATCAAAAATTCGTTTGATTTCCGATACAGATTGATAGCTTGTCGTCATCGGAGCCTTTTCGAAAGGATACTGGTATTCTAAGCGCTGTTGCAGTTTTGGAAGTACGCCTTCCTCACTGCTTGCGCTTGCTAAAATCAATGTCGGTTTTTCTTCAATCGTTTGAAGGGCTGTAGAAATTTGCTCTTGATTCCACCATTGAATTTTAAAATGAGCGTCTGAGGATACTGTAAATTGGCGTTCACTAGCCTCGGAAAAAATTGTTTCCATCTCCGGATGGCGCATTAAACTCATTCCCACCCAGTTTAGCAAAATATTCGTTTTTTTCATCCGCAAAACAGGATTCAGAACCAATTCTTTTTGGGACAAAGCTTCACGCCATTTTTTCAAGGCATCGGTTCGATCTTTATAGGAACCCACTAAGAATAATTTTTGCTCTGCTCGAGTTAACGCAACATAAAGTTTTCGCATTTCCTCCGAAAACGCTTTTTTCAATCGTAATTGCTGAATCGCCTGATAAGGCATGGTCCCATAGCGAACCCGCCGATCAGGGTCAATGTATTGAATCCCCGCACCTAATCTTTCTTCAAAAATATAGTCACGGGTGAAATCTTGATTATTGAAATTTTTTGACATATCCAGTAAGAAAACAATCGGAAATTCCAGCCCTTTGCTGGCATGAATCGTCATGACTCGAACAGCATTTTCAACCGGCATTGCAAGAGGCTCAGCCAAATCTTTGTCCTTTTCCTGCATTTTCTCGATGAAACGAATAAATTGGTACAAGCCACGAAAGCTACTACGTTCATAGCTTTGTGCACGATCTACCAGAGCAATCAGATTTGCGTACCGCTGTTGTCCAGCCGGAAGTCCTAATACATAGTCCGGATAAGCCGATTCTTCATAAATTTCCCAGAGTAATTCTGGAATTGCCAGTTTCTTCGAATGATCTCGCCAGCGAGCAAATGTTTCAAGAAAAGCGACAACTTTCTCCTGCAACGGCGTTTCAATTACTTCCGTAAATTCCAGCAGTGCTTGATAAAAATCTGCCGTCGTATTCGCCAAACGAATCAATGCTAATTCATCTTCTTGCAGTCCAACGATTGGCGAACGTAATACTGCCGCCAACGGAATATCATTGTAAGGATTGTCAATAATCTGCAACAAACTGATCATGGTTTTAATCTCGGTTGCTTGAAAATAATTTTGAGCGTCATTTACTTCCAAGGGAATCGCAAATTTCTTGAACACATCTAAAATATCTAAATTATTTTTCTTCGTCGGTGTCAATAAAACAATGTCGCGATAATCAACCGGTCGATTGCTGCCGATTTTTTTATCAAAAATCTCAAATTTCTGATCGATCAGCTCACGAATTTTCAGCGCTGTCACATAAAGTTCACCTTCTGTTTTGCTTTCAACAACTTCCGAGTCTTCTTCTACCGCCTTTTCGTAAATCAACAGCTCTGTATGGAATTGATCACTCTCAGGAAACGCAGGAAAACCTGGAATCAGCGCTGCGGCTTCATCGTAAGGAATCTGCCCTACCCGTTCATCCATCAATTGTTGAAAAACCAGATTGGTAAAGGCGAGAACCTCTTGGCGAGAACGAAAATTTTCTGCAAGGACAATCCGACGTCCTCCTTTTTCTTGACCAAAAGACAAATATTTTTCGATAAATAATGTCGGATCAGCCAAGCGAAAGGCATAGATTGATTGCTTGACATCCCCTACCATAAACATATTTCCAGGTGACTCCTCTTGGCGAACCCAGAATAAAAGTGCTTCCTGCAATCGGTTGACATCCTGATACTCATCTACTAAAACTTCTTCAAACTTTGTGCGGTAATAAGTCGCCGCTTCACTTCCAGCTCCATTATTTCCTTGTAGAATCTGCAAAGCAAAATGTTCCAGATCATTGAAATCCAAAACACCTTTATCTTGTTTTCGTTGTTGATATCGGTCAATAAACTCTGCTGTCAGCTCCGCCATTTTTTCGACAAGGGGCAGCGATTTTTCCATCAATTCGGTCATTCGTTGGGGAGAATATGGTAACGCCTCATTGATGCCCGTCTCTAAATAACTGCGGGCAGTCTTTCGCAGTTCGCCGATTTCATCGGAGAGGGCTTTGTATTCTGCTTTTCGCAAGCCGGGATAGCGTTGCTTTAAATCAAACCCTTCAACTTGGCTGTAAGCTGTCGCTAAATTATCGGCTACTACCGCATCATAAAGTCGTTGGGCTTGATTTTGTTCGTGAGCAATAAATCCATGAATTTTTTCAAACGCAGGATCAAATTCCGATAAACGAAATGCCTGCTGGTAATGTTCCAACGACATCTGAAGCGCATTAATCAATAAGGGTTTGATTTGGGATTGGTACAGAGGATTTTTCTCTAAACCATCTGTTGCTTCATAATTTTTTTTCAGACTCGCTAACCAAGCCTTTGGATCAGGATTTGCCCGAGCGAAAGTGTAAAGAGACATAATCAAATCCGTCAAGCCTTCATCCGAACGGTCACCGGAAAAATTTTCCGTCAATTGGAAGAAAACTTCTTCTTTCGCTTCATATTTTTCCTCCCGCAGTTCACCCCAGACTTCTTCTTTTAACAATAAAATCTCGGTTTCATCGGTCAACATTCGAAATACCGGATCAAGATCAATCAAAAAATAAAAGCGGCGAATGATTGTTAAACAAAAAGAATGCAGAGTGGAAATGTTCGCTGTTGGCAGTAAAACCAGCTGCTTCGTAAAATGTTGTCGTCTTTTTTCGTTAGATTCCTGATTGACCGCCAATTGCAGTGCTTCTTGGATTCGTTCTTTCATTTCCCGTGCAGCTGCTTCGGTAAAAGTAACAATCAATAATTCGTCGATGTTGCTGCCACTTTTCAGTTTTTCAATGACCCGGCGAACCAATACCGTCGTTTTTCCTGATCCGGCAGAAGCTGAAACCAGCAAATTGTCCCCTTTATCAAAAATCGCCTGCCATTGACGATCGGTAAACTTTTCATTTTGGGGTTTTAAAGGGATATCAGTCATTTTCTTCCTCCATCATTCGCTTCAACACGTCTTCTTTTGATAATTTTTCCAATCGATGGTAATTATTTTCCGGCAGCATGACATCAAACTCACACACGCTTCGAAATGGGCAAAATTGACAGGCAATCCGTTCTTTGCCCTTATAGGCTGGGTTTAACCCGATATCGCCAGAAACAATTTTTTCACCCGCTTGCTGCATTTGAGTGCGATTATGCTGCATCAGAATTCGTAACTCGTCTTCCGTATAGAACTTCGGTGAATTTTTCGTTGGTTTCTGAAGCTGTCCTTCTTTATCCATCTTCAAAGGAAAGACCGCCGAATTTTCTTTTGGCGCTAACGATTGGTCAAGTCTTTCGAATAAGCGAGGATCATCCACAAATAAACCGTCAAACTGGTACTTTTTCAACTGAGCATTTTCATCGCTTTCCTCTGGTTTCAACACAGGATTGTACACATGCATATAATACGCTCCGCCGGGTTTGACAACATCAGTACCCACTAGCTGGACGGCATCGGTCAATGCCACATCCAAATAAGTAACCAACTGCATTGCTAAGCCGTAATAAGCATCCACAACATCAAATTGTCGATGACTTGACTTGTAATCAACGACTGATAACCAAGTATCCGTACCGTTCGTTGCAGTATCAACCCGATCAATTTTTCCACGAACATGAAGCTTTCCACCAGTAGTCAGCGGCAACTCCAAACCAGAGATTCCCTTCTGACTAGCAATTTGACCAAATAAAACCTCTGTTTGAATCGGGGAAAGATCTGATCTTTGGCTTTGTCTTTGCAATGCCCAAGTCACTTTTTTGATTGTTTTTCCTAGTTGATAACGAATATAGTTTAAACGTGCAGAGCTGTTCAATACTTGGAACCGCGGCTCACCAAAAATTCGTACCAATATTTCTTCAATGAATTGCTCCCGTTGCTGGTCATCCATTTCTTGCAGTGGTGTTCCTTTTTCAATCAGAGCCGTCAAAAATTGATCCAGCGAATCATGGAAAAATTCTCCGGTCATAATCGGATTTAAGCCATAGATGCGTCGTTCTTTCAATCGTAAGCCAAAGTTTGCAAAATATTTGTATTCACAGTTATAAAAACTTTCCATTCGTGAAATCGAAGTATAAATGTCCTGACCATATAATTTTTCTGCTAACTCAGGAGAAAGACTGACGGGAACATTTTGATGGGTGCGACTTTCAAACACTTTATGAGCAAACTCGGCAATCGGAGAAGCCATCAGCAGTTTTTCCAAACCAAGCCAAACTGGCGGCAGGGTCTTTTTTTCATCCGCAGCTTGTCGATAAAGATCGTTCAACTGACTGACAAGGTTTCGATAGGTGCTGACAAAATGCTCTGCTTTGCTTTGGGTAGTCAGAGGATTTTTCTCAATAACTGAAATACCCAAATAAGTAACCAAGCGTTTGACATACGGCGAAAGCTGCAAATTCTGTTGTGTATCGTAATTGGCAGCATAGCTCAAATATAAGCGTTCTGTCCCGGATAGAAAAACGTGGTAGGCTTCCAATGGTGCGTTTGAAAGAGAATCTGCTACTGCGTCCCGTAAAAACTGTTGTTCACCAAATTGTTCATTCAGACGTTGACGGTCTTCACTTGTCAGCAGGCTATGATCTTCCATCGTCCGAGGAAAAGTTTGCTCGTTCAATCCCACCGCAAAAGTGATTTTGGCTTGATTTGGTCGAGCCAACTGCAAACGGTTGATTCGAACTTGATCGATTGCTGTCGGAATTTTTCCGTAAGTGGCATTTTCTAAACCAGTAGAAAAGATTGTTTGGAAAACAGTAAAATCAAAGGTATCTTCCCCATAAATCTGCAAATAATCATCCATCAGATCCATCAGTGCCTGCCACGTTTGTTCATGATTTCGAGCTAAATCAAGGTGTCCTTCGGCAATATCTTGATCCCGCCAATGAAGCAGTTGTTGTTCAACTCCTGCTGTCACTAAAAACTGATACAGCTTTTTGACCGCTTCTGCACCGGTTTCACTGACTTTTAATTCCTGTAAAAAGACAGCAATCTGTTGACTAAATTGCCGGCGGACAAAGTTGGTCATCCGCGTTAGTTCCTTCGTTTCTTCCAATTCATTTTGATCGTAGTCGTAATGAATTACCTGCCAGTCTTCAGAACGTGTCCAATAGGTTCCTTGAAAATTATTTTCCAACGCCACATTTTCAGTTTGATCAATGTAATCACGAAATAGGGTTTGTGCCTGTTGCCACTCTGGCTGGTTTTCTTCAAGATCGTGAGGCAAAAAAAGCCCCGTCTTCAACAAGCGTAAAATATCCTGTAATCGGTAATTGTATCGCTGGATCGCAAATAATGACTGCAAAAATTCTACTAGCGGATGCTGTGCCATATACCAATCACGGTCAAGATAAAAAGGTAAATCGAGTTCCTTAAAAATTGAAGGAATCAACTGTCCATAAAGATCCGGCTCTGCGGTTAATAACTGGATATCTTTGTATCGAATCTGCGGATTTTCCGCAACCAATTTTCGAATCTCCACGCCAATTTGACGAATTTCTTCTTCTGGGTTGACCGCCTTCCAAATCTGCAGACAATCATCTGCGGGCAAATTGGCTTCAAACTTTTCCTGATTTTGGGTTTGCCGCCACAATCGTTCAACCTCTGTCAAACACGTAGCCGACTTGTCCGGCGCCTTTTCGTCAAATGCCACTGCCACATTGTTGGCTGAGGCAAACGATTTTAGTTGAAAATAGGTGGTTCCGGCTTCCCGAAAAAGATTTAAAGGAGAGGGCGCCTCAACCGGATACCCTCGATCTAAAAGCAAAGAAACAAAAAGAGAGCCTTTTTGCATCAGCGTATCTAATAAAAGCAGCTCCTGTCCGCTAAAACCTGAAAAACCAGTCACGATGAATAACGTTTTAGACAAATTCGGCATCACGGAAAAACAGTCTTGGTCTTCTGTAAGAAAGCGAGTCAATGTTGCAATAGGGTTTTCCACCTGCAGCTCACGTTCCTGCAATTCATTTTGATATGCACGATAAATCAACATTAAATCTTTAAATTTCAATTGCTGATCTGCTTCATTTGTTTTTTCTGACTGTAATTGAATCTGCAAATCTTCTGGGGAAATATTTCCCATTTGTAATTCTAAAAACAAGTCAAGTAATTGTTGGATAAATCCCTCTTTAGAAACTTCTCCCCGATAAACCGTTAATTGTTCTGCTAAGTCTTGCAAAACTCGACGCATAATCATCGCGCTGCCGACTTCGGAAATAACATTTTTTGATAACAATCCGGTTTGTTGCAAGAAGTACCAGGCTAACCGATGAAAGCTGAATACCTGTGTGCGGATTGTACTGAAATTTTCTCCATGTTTAAGTCCAGATAAAATTTCATGTTCTTGTTCAAATTTATTGTAATTAGGAACCAGGAAAAAAACTTGATTCTCTGAATCTTCTATCAACCATTGCTGTGCTTTTTCTAAATAGGCTTGCGCATGATTTTTGCCGCCATCGCCAAGTAAAAATTGTAAAGACATCTTCGCGCCTCCTTTTTCTGGAACATATGTTCAGTATAACAAAAAAAAGCCGAAAATTTCGGCTTTGACCCTAAAAAAGCAACAGGTTTTTAGAAATTTTCGTAAAAAAAAGAACCCCGCTAAGAGTTCTTAATGTTTCACTGTACCGATTTCATTCAAAGGCCAGAAAATAAATTTTACATCGCCTAAAATCGCATCCTCATCAATCAAACCAATCATCCGACTGTCTTTTGAAATCCGTCGATTATCCCCCAACACAAGTATTTTACCATCTGGAATGGTTTCAGAAGAAAAATAATCCAACATAGTAAAATCATTCGTCAATGGAGCCCCATCTGTCAATTTGTCTTTGTACTCTTGCAGATAGTCTTCTTCATATTTTTTTCCGTTGATATACAATTGGTCATCCTTATAGGAAACACTGTCACCAGGCAATCCAATCACCCGTTTGATATAATTTTTTCCTGCTTCATCTGGTGCGGGGAAGGTAACGATATCAAAGCGTTTAATTTCGGTATTCTTTAAGGCAATGACATGTTCGCCGTCCTGTAAAGTCGGATCCATTGAATCCCCTTTAACCATCACTGGTGTAAACACAAAGCTTCTTAATAAAATTAAAATCAATGCTACCCCTAAAAAGAAGAGAATCGATCGTAACCATTCATTTTTCTTCAACTGACATTCCTCCAAAATTGATATGCTCAGTGTACCACATTTATTTCAAAACCAAAAAGCGAAACCTACTTTTAAAGAAAAATTCAAAAAAAATCCTCCCTCATCATATAAATTGTGAAAAATAAAAATACGTGTTACCGTTTTCTTATAACGAACAGCGAAAGGATGATACAAAATGAGCCCAAAACTGACCCATGTCCCAACGCAACTTTACATCGATGGTAATTGGATCGATGGCAGCCAACCCACTGCTCCTATCAAAAATCCCGCCACTGGTGAAGTTATCACCGAAGTAAGTCAAGGAGCTGAAGAAGAAACTTTGACAGCTATCGCCGCTGCAAAGGCTGCTTTTCCCCTTTGGTCAAAACATGATCCTCTTGAACGTGCTAACATAATGAATCAAATTGCGGATTTGATTGAAGAAGAAGCCGAACGTTTAGCCTTGATTATGACGCTTGAACAAGGAAAACCATTAAAGGAAGCCCGCAGCGAAATCCAAACCGATATTGAAAATTTCCGCTGGAATGCGGCAGAAGGTCAACGTATTTACGGAGAAATCATTCCCTCACCAATGGATCATCATTGGCTGGTTCGCAAGCAGCCAATCGGGGTAGTTGCAGCAATCACTCCTTGGAATTTTCCGTCAAATATGATTGCGAGAAAAATTGCTCCTGCTCTCGCTGTTGGTTGCACACTTGTAATGAAACCTTCCAAGGAAACACCCCTTTCTGCCTTGGCACTGGTTGATATTTTTGATCGTGCCGGCTTACCAAAAGGAGTGGTCAATATTGTTTTAGGGAGTTCAAAAACAATTGGAAAAGTTTTGACGGAAAGCAATGATGTTAAAAAATTGACTTTTACCGGTTCGACGAAAGTTGGTCAATTGCTTTATAAACAATCCGCGCCGACTTTAAAACATGTTTCTTTGGAATTAGGAGGACACGCGCCTTTTATTGTTTTTCAAGATGCAGATCTCTCTTTAGCTGTTGAAAGTTTGCTGGCAGCGAAATTTCGAAATAACGGGCAAGTTTGCACTGCTCCTAATCGAATTTTTTTACATGAAAAAATTAAAGATGATTTTGTAGAACAGCTACTTAAAAAAATTTCTGATGTGAAAGTGGGCAATGGTTTAGACGATCCCGATATTGGTCCATTAATCAACGAATCTGCTATTGAGAAAATCCAAAACCAATTGTCCGACGCCACTCAAAAAGGGGCAACGATTCTTTATGGTGGAAATCGTTTAACAGATGGTGAATATAGAGACGGCCTCTTTTTTGAACCGACGATTATCGACGGTATTACTAACGAGATGAACATTTATTATGAAGAGACTTTTGGCCCAGTCATCCCTCTCATTGGCTTTACGGAAACTGAAGCCGTGATCGCCGCTGCCAATGATACGGAATTTGGCTTAGCCTCTTACTTCTTTTCCAATAATCTACAAACGATTTCCCAAACTGCTTCTTCTCTGGATTATGGCATCGTGGGTGTCAATGAAATGGCCATATCTAACGCAGCCGTACCATTTGGCGGCGTAAAACATTCCGGTTTTGGTCGAGAGAACGGAAAATACGGCGTAGAAGAATACGTAGAAGTCAAATTTATCAACATCAACACCCACCTAAAAAAATAATTTCTCTTTTTCCGAGCAAAATAGTTTACTAACTAATTGTAAGTATGTATACTAGCACTCGTAAGATAAATTTAAAAGAAAAAAAGGTGGAATAATTCTTATGACAAACTTCTTAGACGCATTAAAAAATCGCCGTTCAATCTACGCATTAGGACGCAACGTTTCTCTAACAGAAACTGAAATCGAAGACTTGGTAAAAGACGTCGTTAAACAAAGCCCAACAGCTTTTAACGCACAATCACCACGTGTAGTTATCCTTTTTGGTGAAGCACACGAAAAATTATGGGAATTAACAGAAGCCGCATTAAAACCATTGACACCAGCAGAAGCCTTCCCAAACACACAACAAAAATTAGCTGGCTTTAAAGCTGGTTTAGGTACTGTTTTATTCTTCAAAAACACAGATACTGTAAAAAATCTACAAGAACAATTCGCATTGTATGCAGACAACTTCCCAGATTGGGCAGAACAATCAAACGGAATTGCTACAGCAAATACATGGGTGGCTTTGGAAGAAGCCGGCTTAGGCGCAAACCTACAACATTACAACCCAGTTATTGATGAAGCCGTTGCAAAAGAATGGAACATTCCAGGCAACTGGCAATTACGTTCACAATTAGTATTTGGTTCAAAAGAAGCAGATGCTGGTGAAAAAGATTACTTGGATGACGAAGAACGTTTCCGCGTATTCCGTTAATTCCTTTTTACAAAGAAAGAGCAGCACCTTCAGGCGCTGCTCTTTCTTTGTTTATTTTTCTTCCTCATGATCGATCAAAATATCGATCGGTGTTCCTTCTTTCAGATGATCGGATAAAAATAAAACGATTTCTTGTATGGGTGCCGAAAATTTTAGTAAAGGTCCTCGCATCCCACGGCGAAAGAAATTCATTTTAACAATATTTTCCTGCTGATACAAAACAATCCGATCAATTTCCGCAAAAGGAATGCCCCGTTTGTCCATTGGATTGACTAAAATACGTTCTTCGGTCAAACCACGACCATCCAATAGAAAACTCAAAACAATCAACCCGGATAAAATACCACGGATACTTTCATCCAACGTGGCAGGTTGCCCAAACGTTCCCCATAAAACAAAAATCGTTGCCAGAGGAATGATGATCCAACTGCCTTTTCTTTTTTTGGCGCGAAAAACCAATTCTTTTTGTATAATCAATAAAAAGAAAAACAAAACAAAAACAAAGATGATTAATAGTAGTGTAAATAAATCCATAGCCTGCTCCATTCTTTCATTTGCAGTTCCATCTTAACACAAAAACAAAGGGACCAAAATAATTTCTCTTCTTTTCCTATCTTCCATTCATTTAATTTTCCATTTTCAGAAAATTTCGTTACAATAAGGAAAAATGAGATGGAGGTTTTTTCATGGATTCGTTTATAAAAAAATTACAAAAATACCAACTGCTTCGTGCGGTCTTTTATGCTCTCGTTGGTATACTGATCTTGCTGCAGCCTAGACCTTTTTTCAATGTCATCGTCTACATTGTAGCTGCTTATTTTGTTTTTCTCAGCATTGTGAATTTGATTTCTGCCTGGCGGGAGAAAAAAGCAACCGGGTATTATGGCTCTGAAATGACGATTGGGATTCTATTTTTAGTCGTCGCTGCCATCGTCTTGATTTTTGCCAAACTCATCATTTCGATTATCCCATTCTTCTTGGGACTTTTGGTCTTACTAAGTGGGATTCGCCAATTGGTGCAAGAATTGAATCTGCGAAAACAAGGAATCTCTTCGTTAGGTTGGTTTTTATTTAGTCTTGCGATGATCATTGTCGGTGGGGTATTGGTCTTCAATCCTTTTGGCAGTGTTCTCGTCTTGTTCCAGATTTTCGGAGCTGTTTTAATCGTTTTGGCAATTTCAGAGATTATTGCCTACTTTCAGCTTAAAAAGAACTAAAGATTTTTTCATTTTTTCTTGAATTCTTGCGGAAGTGATGGTTTTTTCAGATGAAATCACGTATACTCTACATAACAACAGTGATGGATAGATGTGGAGGTGGCTTCGATGAAAAATTTAAAGACAGAACCTGAAAATTTAAATGATATTCCGGTTATTTTTGTCTATAATCAGTATGGTCAAATTGCTGAAAAGATTTCTATTAATGAATGGCGCAGACGAAAAGAACAGGAAAAAGAAATTGAAAATTTTGAAATTCGTCTTTATCGGGAAGCCTTGAATTATTATGGTCAGAAAGAGTTTGAAAAAGCAGAAGATTTACTGACCTTTCTAGTTGCTCGAACCAACTATACCCATTACGAGTATGTGGAACGCTTGGCAAATATCTATCGACAAGAAAAACGAACAAGCAAAGAACGTACGGTTCTCCTACTTGCTCGTCGTAGTTTATTAGCAACCGAAGACTTTGACGGTGTTATCCGCCGAATCGACAAACGGCTCCATTTGCTGGGTCATCCTCTCGATAAATCGCTTGGCGTTGCTTTTCAAAATTAATAGTTCATTGCAAATTAAAAGGAGACGAAAATGTCTCCTTTTTTATTTTTGCAATGTACCATCTTTTTTGTAGATTTTGACCGCAGTTCCTTTGTTTTCGGCAATTTTCTTTGCTCGCTTCACTGCTTCATCCTTTGTATCAAAGCGATCACTTGCCCGCTCCGCACCTTCTGAAATCACCTGCCACTGATCTTCAGAAAATTGGACTAAAACATCTGCCGACAACAATTCCTCCGCATTTCGATCTTTCTCATGAAAATCCCCTTTTTGCGGATTTTCTGCTTCTTTAAATTGACGTTTTTCACTTTCGTCCGCATCTTCTACCCATTTTTTTGCTTGACTAATGGCAATCGGGATCGCTCGGTCTTCAGGATAGCCATCGGTCAAAAGCGCATTTCCGATGTCAATCGCTTTTTTTCGGACCAAATGATTCAAATTTTTCATAGATACTGGATAATCTTTCATGTTCCATGGCATACAAATATCCTCCTTTTACCTCAGTGATTCTTGCAAAGGCCCTCAAAATGAGCGTCTACTCTTTTATTGTAGCTTGAGAATCGACTGAGGAAAAGAATTTCACCTTATCTCTCTATTGCTTATTTTGCAGATGAATCAGAAAAACTTGGGGCTTTTTTTGAAAATAAAAATTTTCCGTTTGTTTGAATCACTGATAGAAGCACTTTCGTCAATTCCATTAAAATGACTGCTGCAAGCGCCAGGCAAAGAGAAATGAAAAATTGTGTCTGACCAAAATCTGCTGGTATTGAGAATAACCCTCGTAGCGCCGGTAAAAGCGTTCCAGCATACAATAGTCCACAAAAACCGACAGCCGCTAGAACGATCTTATTATGAAAGAAGCCTGCGCCAATCACGGTTTGTGTATTGGATCGTGCTGGGAAAATCTGTAGGGTACGACTCAAAATCAACGTGGAAAAGGACATGGCTACACCTAACTCAGCAGATTGCTGCATTCCAATCCATTGGGCAACGATCACGGCAATACTAATCAAAATTCCCCGATACGCAACCGAGATGAAGGTACTTCCAGAAAAAATGCCCGTTCGTGGATTTCTTGGCTGACGTTGCATAATGTTTGGTTCCGGTTTTTCCATTCCTAAAGCAATTGCTGGCACAGAATCATTCACCAAATTGATAAATAGTAATTGTAAAGCAGTAAATGGATTTGCCCAATTCATCACTAAAGCGAAAATAATTGTGATGATAGCTCCTAAGTTACCGGCAAAAAGATAAGCAACGGCTTTTTTAATATTATCAAAAACATTTCGACCAACACCGATTGCATTGACGATTGAAGCAAAGTTATCATCTGTTAAAACCATTGCTGATGCATCTTTTGCTACATCTGTCCCAGTACCCATGGCGATTCCAATATCTGCTTGCTTCAAGGCAGGAGCATCATTGACTCCATCCCCAGTCATTGCAGAAATGTGTCCTTTTTCCTGCCAAGCCTTTACGATTCGAATTTTATTTTCCGGAGAAACTCGAGCATAAACAGTGACTTTTTCCAACGTTTCCATTAGTTCATCATGAGTTAATTGATCCAACTCAGCACCTGTCAAAGCCAAATCGCCTTTTGAAAATAACCCGATTTCCTGTGCGATTGCCCGAGCTGTTGTTTTGTGATCACCCGTAATCATAATTGGCTTGATTCCGGCATTTTTTGCATCGGTGATTGCTTGATAAACTTCTTCTCTTGGCGGATCGATCATTGCCAACAAACCAAGCAAAATCAATTGATTTTCATCTTCATGAGTCACGTCTGTCGTTTGCACTGGACGATAAGCAAAAGCCAATACCCGCAATGCACGGTTTGAAAATTCTTCGTTTTGTTTTTGGAATTTTTCTAATTGTTTCGCATCAAAAGGTAAAATTTTATTTCCAATCTTAACATGTGTACTGCGTTGGAAAATAACATCCGGTGCACCTTTTGTCAGCAACTGTAATTTCCCATCTATCGTATGAACCGTTGACATTAACTTACGATCTGAATCAAATGGTAATTCATTTTCACGAGGATATTTTTTCCGCAAACTTTCTGCTGAAATTTGTTTCTCGCTACCAAAATCAACTAACGCAATTTCGGTTGGATCACCGATTTTATTTCCTTCTTCATTGATTGCTGCATCATTTGCCAGTAAAGCTGTTTGCAGTAATTGTTGTTGGGTTTCTTCATGGTTTTCAAGAAAAAATGAATCAACAACTGTCATCTTATTTTGAGTCAAGGTTCCTGTTTTATCCGTACAAATAATACTGGTAGCACCTAGAGTTTCCACAGCAGAAAGTTTACGAATGATCGCATGCTGCTTCGCCATTTTTTTCGTTCCCAAGGATAACACAATCGTCACGATAGATTGCAGTGCTTCTGGAATGGCAGCGACAGCTACGGCCACTGCAAACATGAAGGCATTCATCACACTCGGCCAAATATCGGGATTGCCGCTAATAAAGATACGTGCCAACTGAATACCGAAAATCAACAGCGAGAGTGCTAAAATCGCTAACCCTAATTTTTGGCTGAATCGATCCAAATTTCGCTGTAAAGGAGTTGCCGCAGTTGTAGCATTTTCTAACAAATCAGCTACCTGACCGATTTCGGTTTCTTTACCTGTTCGAGAAACAAGAAATTTTCCTCGGCCATAAACTACTAAGGTTCCACTATGCACCATATTGTTGCGGTCACCAACGGGTAGAATCCCTTTGATTTCTGCCGTATTTTTTTCTGCGGGAACTGATTCTCCCGTCAACATTCCTTCATCAATTCGTAAACTTCCAGCTTCGATTAACCGTCCATCTGCCGGAACAAAATCACCTGCATCCAGTAAAACGACATCTCCAGGAACAATCTCTCTGGCGGGTACTGTTTCAGGAGCGCCATTTCGAAGGACCTTTGCACTTGGCGAAGATAATTTTTTCAGAGCATCTAATGAGTTTTCTGCTTTTTTTGTTTGGATCACACTAACAACAGAATTTAGAAGCAAAACGGCAAAAATGACTACCGATTCCAATGGATGGCCCATCACGATCTGTACGACCGCTACAATCAACAGAACAATCACCATCGCATCTTTAAAAGTCTCTAAAAACACTTTCCAAAGAGGTGTTTTTGCTTTACTTTGCAGTTCGTTGAAACCATGAGCTGCCAAACGCTGTTCTACCGCATCACTTGACAAGCCGTTTTCATTGCTGTCTAGTTCGTGGTAGAGATCGGTCATTTTTTTCTGATAATCGGTTGTTTCCTGCTTCATGTCTTTTTCTAATTTCTGTTCCACTCGAGAACCTCCAATAATTTGATTTGAAAGAAAAGAAAAAGACCCAAGACAACTATCTGGATAGTCATCTTAGGTCTTACTGTTTAATATAATACCAGATGATCGAAAACGACCAACTTACTGTTGATATTATCGCGAATACTCGCCAGTTACTCCCCTAAGGAGATATTCTTTTCTTTCGTTATATTAAGAGTAACAAAGTTGAAGAACATGTGCAAGTAAAAACTTTATTTTCCAAAAATATTTTCATTTCAGTTATTTTATAACAACGGTTCCTTTCACTTTCATCATTGAAAAATTCCCATTAAAGCCAATAAAATCATTGTAACAATAGCGACAGCCAGCATAACTTTTTCATATTCTTTCGGAGTCGCCATCAAATTTTTTGGGGTAATTCGTAAAATTTTAATCTCTGGAAATTCTTCCTGCAATTGTGTTTCATATCCCCATGCTTTTGGTGCCAAAGCTACGGTGACGTGTTTGGTATTGTGGTGCAATAGTTCCCTTGTCTCTTCTAACGTCTTCACAAGCCAATAAACTGAGGGATACTCTCTCATTAATTGACGAAGATTCTCTTCTTTAAATTGCGGGCTCAACTCTTTAGGCAGTTTATTTTGATTGATGTCTGAGCCGGCAACAATCAGATAACCAGTCGTTTGACCTATAACCGCAGCCTTTGGTGCCAAAAACCGCATAAACTGATCTGTGGAAATCAAGATCACTTCTACTGTTGGGTACCATTGAAGAATTTCTTTTTTATATTTCAGCGTAATCGGTGTAAAAGCCACTGCCTGATACGCAAGAATTGTGTCTTTGTTCATATCCGAAAGGCTTACCAACTGCCATTCATAATCGCTGTTTTCAGCTTTAAGAACATTCAACGCTCTTGGTTCGTAGACCTGATCTTGTTGCGCCCAAAACAACCCATATTTTTCTTGTGAACTTATCGTAAGTAATGCTCCCTGCTTCATTTTTTTCCTCCTAATTCACAATCAATGATTGTAGTATGACTGTCAAAAAAATGCCCACAAAAAAAGTAATCCAAATCCATCGACCAATATCATACATATTTTCTGTTTGGGAATAAAGGGCTGCTGCTCGTTTGGTTTGCCACATATAAACACCGGTGCCAATCAAACCACCTACTGTATAAAAAAGTAAAATATTCAGTCCGCGTGGTCGCAAAATAATTTGCAGAATCAATAGAATGACAGAAAAAACAATTAATCCATACATGTACCGTTTTGCAAGAGGATAGGTCTTGGTTAACGTCGGCTCCGACTTATTCTCCAGCATTTCATCGATGGAAACCTGATAAAGATTGCTTAAAATCAGTAAATTTTGCAAATCTGGTTGTGCTTTGCCATTCTCCCAATTGGAAACCGTTTGTCGACTGACCAAAATTTTTTTTGCTAATTCTTCTTGCGTTAACTGATGCTCGATTCGCAGCTTCTTCAGCTGTTGATTGAGTTCCATTTTATTCCCCCCCAATACTCCCTGCTTGATATCCCAATCTTAGCAAATTTTTGTAAAAAAACCACAAATACCTCCATTTCTTACCGACAAAATCATTAGACATAGCGCTGGAATAGGGTTTCGAGCCTTTTTTTGGGAAAATTGTGTTCCACAACTCAATCAGCGAAAAGAGAATCAAATTCATTTTCAGAATATTTCGCCTTTTATTTCGTTCAATGTTATACTATTTCTAAAATCTTATTAAAGAGTAATTGAATTTTATTTTGGTAGGTGTACTATTTTGGCTTATTTTAAAACGCTATTTTTAATCAATCGCCATAACATCAAATATCAATTCTTATTAGCTCTCACAATTCTTTTTACATTTATTCAAATTGGAAATACGGTTAGTCAGAACCGCCCCTTTTTATTGGAAGAGAATTCAGCAGCTCGGCAAGCTGTTCAGAGTATTTTATCTCAATTCAAAAAAATTGATCCATCAGAGCAAGAAACTCAAAAAGATCCCCTTTATTTTAATCTGATCCAACAATCAGAATTACTTGCTCGTAAAGAACAAGCTCTTCTGTTTGAAAACTGGAAGCTACTTAATGAAGCCTCATTAGAATTAGTTGAAGTACGAGAATCATTTCTGACACTTCCTGGCTCAAAAAAATATCAATCTTATCTACCAACATTGGCTGAGAATCAATTAGAGAAAACTTTTTTTCAAAAGATTCAAAAAGACCATATTCCTCTAATCACAGAAAACAGTACACTTGTTATGGCGATGATTTCTTTGATTGTTAGCTTAGGATTTCTTTGGTTTCCACTTAATGCATTAATATCTAGTGATTTACTACTAGAAGAAATGAATCACTTGTCTGTTACTAATGGTTATCCGATTTCTTTTCGAAAACGAATACTCCTAAAAATCAGCTTCCTTTTTGGAATTTTTCTGTTGGTTCTCTTTTTGATTTTATTACTGGCAGGTATCATGGGTATTTTTTCCCCGATTGGTTCTCTTTGTTATCCTGTACCTATCTATATCCAAAACTATCAGACGGTTCCTTTTTGGCTGTATCTCTTTTTAATTATAGGTTATCTATTAATGTTGACTCTTTTCACAACATTACTTTCATTGAGCTTGAATTATCTTTTAAATAATTTGTACATCACGATTTTCACCAGTTTTGGTCTTTATTTACTCCCCTACTTTTTTCCAAATTTTATGAAGAGTCTCTGGTTTCTACCTTCTATTTTCCTTAACCCCGTTCAATTGCTGCAAGGAGAATTTTTAAAAGAAACCTTTCTTAGCGGTATTGGTGTTTTAGCAACCTGGTGTTTGTTTTTTATTACTTTTTTAAGCCGCGTATTAAATGCACAGAAGCTTAAAGAAAGAAGGCATCGATGAAAAACTATATCTTGATTGAAAGCAAAGAATTGATTACGAATAGAAAAAATCAAGTAATCTTTATTTTTCTTCTCATTTTCGGTCTGTATTTTAGTTTTATTGACGTCAATAGATTCGATCCTATTGAAAAAGTAAATAAAGCTGAAATTGCGGCGCGTTATGAAGATCGCGAACATTTTTTAAAAAATGTAAAAATTAATGAAACGACTCATTACCTGGTTCGCTTTGCTGCGGAGGTCTTCCCTCAATGGAATAAATTGGATTATGAACGCTTGCGTGGACTTCAAACGAACGATTTAAAAAAATATGCCCAAGCAACGGCTGAGTGGTATGCCTTTTCTGATGATATTTATTTTAAAAAACTATCGGAAGACTTGCGCTACAACACAAGGTACTATCAACTTGGAAATTATTTTGCTCATTTTGATGGCCACTATGCCTACAAACGCGAGAAAGTAAAGTATCAAGCCTTTGCAAAAGCTGACTATTCTTTAGCTCTCAGTGCCTTTGATGAACGAACTGCTTTACAGACTTTTTATCGATTAAGCCAAAACATATTGCCCATAATCGTTCTTATTGCGCTGCTCCTTTTGACAAGCGACATTCTTACTAAGGATACAAAACATCCTTCTCTTGTATCTGGTTATCCTTTGACTCCCTTTTCAAGAATTCTTGGGAAAAGTTTTCTCTTATTCATAGGACTTGTTTTGATTTTCATTGCTTTTTTACCGGCATTCGTGATTATAGGCATTCAGTATGGCTTTGGAGATTTTCGGTATCCTATTCCGATTTATTTAAATGATCAGTTGAATAACGGGGAATTTCACTCTATTTCTTTGGGAAACTATACTCTTATTTTCTTTGGCTTGTTGCTCCTTTGGGGATTTTTATTAAACTTTTTAATCATGTCATTGAGTCTGTTATTTCGAAATGAATTAGTAAATATTGGTTTAGGATTGCTAGTTATCCTACTGGAATTTCTCTATTACCGTCAAGGAATTGGTGAATTTCGCGCCTATGAATGGTTACCGAGCTCTTTTATAAAAATTGGCGAGATTATTACCGGTTATCATAATTATCTTTACGTCACTACAAAATTTACGATTCGTCAGTTCTTGCTCATATTCTCACCATTTATAATTAGTGGAATAGGATTTTCTTATCTTCTATCCAAAAGAAAGGGGCGTTTCTATTGATTTCCGTAAAAAATATCACTGTTTCTTTTGAGCAAGTTACGGTATTGAAGAATCTGACTTTCCAAATATATCCAAGAGAAATCATCGGACTAGTAGCCCCTAATGGTACAGGAAAGTCGACACTTTTAAATGTATTGATGAATTATCTAAGTCCGACTAGTGGAAAAGTTTTCTTTGATGATCTCACCTATCAAAATAAACAAACGGAAAGAAAGATTCACGAACAAATTACCATGATGCCTGATCAAAGTGACTTATACGATTCACTTTCAGGTAGTGATCATTTGAAAATCTATCAGAAAATGTGGTCAAAAACTGCCATCGACTATTTAAAAGTCATTGATGACTTGCATATGGAAAACTATGTAAAACGAAAAGTCGGTGAATATTCCTTAGGTATGCGCCAACGTTTATGTTTTGCAATGCAAATTGTCGCAAACACTCCTTATATGCTAATGGATGAAGTGATGAATGGATTAGATCCGACGAATGTCACACTGCTTTCTCAACTACTGATCCAAAAACGGGAAGAAGGAAAAACTATCATCATTTCTTCTCACCTGTTGGAGAACCTAGAGCAGTATTCCGATCGAATCTTTTTCTTGAAGGATGGCAATTTTATCAAAGAGATCAAAAAAAATGAGGATAATGAACCTGTGGTAAAATTTAAATTCACGTTGAAAAAAACTACTACCATCAATGGAAAACAGGTAACCACTCTTCCAAATGGAACTAGCTATATTCCTTTTGTTAAAAACACAGATGATATAGCCTCCATTTTTCAGCAATTACAGGTTCTAGGCGTTGAAGAAATGGCGATTACAGCAATTGATTTAAAAGATTTGTATTCCTTTTATTTTGAAACAAACGCGTAATGGGAGAATGAGATAGTATTTTTTGAGCATTATGGTATGATAACCGTAACAATTGTTTTTTAGGAGATGATTCTTATCTTTGCCTTTATTGAGTTAAAAGAATGGATTGCCGGTGAACGTTTTTCAGTAATTATTTCCCCTATTTTGATTGTCATGGGAGCTTTGCTGTTACTTGTTTTTATGTTTGCCGTAATCTATCATCATTACCGATTCAGCAAGCATGTAGCCATTTTTTCTTTCGTTGCTTTGTTAACTATTGGTGGTGTTTTTTATCTCCAACACAATCGACTTCAGGAATTCTACACGGTCAGTCGCGACGTTTTACCAAATATTCGTGACCGTGAGCTGACTTTTACTGGGTATGAACCTTATGACGAAGAAACAATCAATTCATTCAAAAGATTTCAGAATCGGGCGGGTATTGAGGCACTTGGTATGTACACTTCTCATCCGGTTAGCGAATCTGTTGATTATCTTGGGACTGCCTATGACTCTTATTATTTTCTTTTCCGTAATCAAGTCGTCTATTTACGGGATAGATCAGAATTTACCGCAGACAAAGAAGCAAAATTAACAGGTATCCAGTATACTTTGGAAAAAAATGAATTTGCTAAGATTGGTTTTTTGAAGGAAACAAACCATTTTCTGGACGTCTTAAAAATCCCTGAAACGCAAAAAGAACTGCTTTACGAGCCTATTGATGGCAAAAAAGCACGTCCCTTTGAAATTGCACAATCTGTTTGGGCAACCTATGATGAACCACAGTAGAATCTGGGATAATCCAGATTCTTTTTTATTTCAAACGTCCCCAAAAATAAAAAATTGTTATATACTCATAAAGAGCTTTTTAGATTTTTTAGTAAAAGGAGAATAATATGCACTTTATCTATGTAATAGTGGGAATTTTTATTATTTTGACCCCCCTAGTCTTTTCCCATCTTTCAAAAAAGAAAAAATATGAACTGCTATCCCTGATTAGCTTAACGGCAATTTTTCTGGCAGGCTGTTCCTCACTCAATCTTCCGGGAAAAGAATCAAGTTCTGATTCAGTTTCACAGGAAAACATTCAAGCAACCAATAGCGAACTTGCAGAGTTGAGTTATAAAGGAACGCAGACCATTGATATAAATCAAGGGAAGCCCACCTTCACCCAAAAAGATTTGACCACCAAAAATGGTCCTTGGGAAAAATATGGCGATTTAGATTCTTTGAATCGACCAACCTATGCCGAAGCATTACTCAAAAAAAGTCTGATGCCGACTGAAAAGCGTGAACCCTTGACCGTGGACCCTACCGGCTGGCGGAATAAAAAAATCAAAGACGGCTATCTGTACAATCGGTCCCATTTGATTGGCTTCCAGTTGACTGGGCAAAATAATAATTTGAAAAATTTGATTACTGGTACTAGACAATTGAATAGTCCGGAAATGCTGCGTTTTGAGTCCGACATCGCCTATTTCCTTAAAGAAAACCCAACAAAGTATGTTCGTTATTCTGTCGTTCCGGTTTTTAATGGAGAAGAATTAGTTGCTCGTGGCGTACACATGCAGGCACAATCCATTGACAGTGACGATATCCAATTTAACGTGTATATTTTTAACATTCAGGATGGTGTAACAATCAATTATTCAGATGGCACCAGTCGAATCGGCTCTTCAACAACCAGTACAACAGAATCCGTGAGCGAAGAAAAAAAATTTGTCGATAAAAATGGCAATGGCTTGATCAAAGGCTCCAATAGCGGAATTTATCATATTCCCGGTTCGAAATATTATGACAAAACGACAAATCCGAAGGCTTGGTTCAAGACTATTGCAGAAGCAAAAGCTGCCGGCTATCGCCCACCGGCGGAGTAATTATTCTATTTGTAACCTCAAAAAGAAGTATCCAACATATGCGGATACTTCTTTTTTACAGCTTCTACTTTTATCAAGCCACATCCTCCCGTTTTCTTGAAATAAGAAACGAGATACCTAAAAAGACAACCCCATAAGCTATCATAATCAAAACAGAAGTTAGCGGTACGGAACCATTCTCGATATAGACCACAGCCAATTCTCGAAAATGATAAGTCGGTGTCATTTGGGAAATAGTTTGTAACCAGTCAGGAAATTGATCAGTCGGAAACCACAATCCACCCAACATGGCTAATCCTAAAAACAAGATATTCGCAAAAACAGACACTGTTTTTTCATCCTTAAAATTGCTGAGAATCGTTCCCAGACTTAGAAAAATCGTTGCCCCAAACAACAGCAACAAAGCAGAAATAATCCATTGTTGCACGGTCAAATCAACTTTTCGTACAAAAAATCCGGTCATGAAGACAAGAAAAATCGCCAAAATGAAGAGGAGTAACATTTTTATTATCTTGATTAAATAAATATCAAATTTTTTGATTGGTAGTCGATTCAAAAGGACGCGCCATCCATTTTTCTTGTCTTCGATAATTTCAAATGGGAAAGTGAAAATAGAAAAGCTGGTTAAGCTAAAGGTTGTCATTGAAATAAGATATTCCTTCATGAAGATCTTTTGATATTCTGGATTGGGAAGTTTAAGCACCGCCGTAAAGATTAGGTAAAATGCAACCGGCATAGCGATGCTCATAAGCAAATATTTTTTGTTGCGGGTAATCCGCAATAATTCGACTTTCATCAAGTTTCTCATTGCTTATTCCGCCTTTCTCTCTTTTCCTTTTTCATTAAAAATCGTATCCAATAAGGAGGTATTGGTTAACTCGATTTTTTCTAAAGGAAAGTCGATGGCTAACAGTTCTTCAAAAATTCTGCTTGTCTGCTCAGCTTGAAAGTGCCATTTTGTCAATTCATTCGTTTCAACAATGCGGATTTGATTAACGGAAATTATTTTTTGGATTTTTTCTTTATATGGTGTATAGTTATCGGATTCGATCCAAAGTATCTTCTCGTGATCCAGCATTCGAAGATGGTAAGGCGTGTCATCAGCAATCAGTTCTCCATCGTTTAACAAAATCACTCGATCTGAACTGTAATTCACTTCTTCAATATAATGTGTCGTAAAAACAATTGTTGTTTCATTATCCATCAATTGCTGGATAATCTCCCAAAAATGCTTTCGAGTGCTGGTATCCATACCATTCGTTGGTTCATCCATAATCAGCAATTTAGGTTTATTAATGATAGACAAACAAAAATCAAGGAGCCGTTGTTGTCCACCAGATAATTTTGCGGCAAATTGATTTAATTGTTCAGAAGAAAATTTTAAGATATTGTTCCTCTCTTCTTCAGACAGATGATTTTCCCCATAGCTGCCGACAAAATGAAGAAGCTCCTTTACTTTTACATCATCGGGAAAATTCGTTTTTTGTGGTAAAAAACCGATTTCATTTTTTTCAAAACTCATTGTAATACTTCCACTCGTTTGAAAATAATTTCCCAATATAATATTTAGAAGTGTACTTTTCCCTGCCCCATTTTTTCCTAATAAGGCAACACATTCATTCTCGTTGATTGTCAGATCAATCTCACTTAATGCGACATTGTTAGAAAATTCTTTTTTTATTTTCTCAGCAACGATGACCGGCTTCATAAGATTCCCTCCTGTACCCAAACCTTTTGCAGAAAAATCCTTTTCTTAAGTATACAGGAGGTCTGAACTTTTTAATAGCTAGACGGGTTCTTGCACCTTTCTACGAACTACATTAATACACATCTTTATCAATAATCATCAACGTTTTTTTATTATAGGTAACAGTGACGGTCATCCCGGCATACTCTCCGCTTTCATTATTTTGCCATTCCGCTATTACCTTTGCAGGGTGTCCATACTCCTCCTGTTCCCAAGTAACTCTACTTGTTGGTTTGCCGACTATTTTTTCCAAATCAGCATAATTTCCGCCATTGGTATAAGAATACTTTTCTGTTTTTTCGTTATATTCTTCTGTTGCTACTTGGATGGCGTCAAAAACCGATTGGCTCCATCCAGAAACGCTACTGATATCTTTTTCCTCAGAATCAGACGTCCATAAAGTATAAGTCGCCTCATCGGGTTTTGATGGTTCAGCAGTTTCAGAAGAAATGGAACGAATAAAAATTTTACCTATGAAGATCGTTAGTGACACTAGGAAAACTGCTAAAATCAGTTTCCCCCATTTTACTTTCGATAAAGTTAGCACAGTATCTATTTCAGGTTTTGCTTTTTCTGCTACATACACTGTTTTACAATAATCGCATTTCCAACCATTGGTAGTTTCGTGGAATTCCGTACTTCCACAATTTTCACATATCTGTGGCTTCATTGACAGGTTCCTTTCTCCGTATAATTTTCTGGAAAATCTTCAGGATATGAACCTAAGCCATTGTAAGGATGACTTTCAGGAATTCTTGTAAAGTAAACATATCGTGGAATTGGTGAGATATAAATAATTTTTTCTCCCTCAAAATATACGTTGGGTTTTCCTTGCTCCTCATAGACGAATTCTTTTGTGAAACTTACGGCTGAAAAATCATTGAGTGCCAATAAAAAGGCACGAACTTCTCGCCAGGTTAACTGACCATCTCGTAACTCTTTTTGCAAAATTTGCATTTCCGAATTCTCAAGATTCTCATCATCATAATTAAGCACTATATTTTCTCTAATTTTATTAGGATCGGTTAAAATTTCATCTGGTTTTCCAAAAGCTTTTGTAACATCTTTTTCTGAATACTGGGTATATTCGGGAATATAAGCTAATAAAAACCCATTCTCCTTGTAATAACTAGTCGCCGCTAAATCTGAATCAGGATTTTCAATTAGCATATCTTTTTTAGGAGCGCGCGTGAGTCGATTTTTTTCCAATTTATCGTGCTCTTTTTGCGCTAAATCCAACCGTTGCCCATATTCTTTCGTTTTGTCCCCACCATATTTAGCTATGGATACCTTTGCTTTTGATATTTCTTCTTGATTTAGCGTCAACTCCGCAATCATTACATTTCTTTGGGGATTCTTTAACTCGTCTTCACTCCACTTTGTCGCTTTCGTCGTGACCGCCGCTCCTTGCCCCAAACCATCGATCCCTTTTTCTAATGGACCATGAAGTGCAAAACCAATTCCAACAAAAAAAATGATTCCTGCAGCGAGCCAGATGCCGAAGTGAGATTTTCGATGAGAAATATCGACAGGTACGTCGATTTCATTTGAGGGATAAACAGCATGACAATATTCACATTCATACCCATTTCTTACTTTTTTAAAACGATTCCCTCCGCAAAACTCACAAACTAAAGCTTTCATATATTCTCCTTAAACCAAAAAAACATCCGCTGGAATTTTTTTGTTCAATGCTTAAAACTCGAAAAGCTGCTGTTTTTCTGATAAATACTATAATGAAAATAGCCCACCTATCGTGTTTTGTCAATAATCTAATCGTAGGTTATTTAGTATTTTCCATTTTTCTACTTTCTTGGTTTTAAAAGGAGATGTCTTCATTTTTAGTAGAAAAAAACCAAGAACAGTTTGCTCTTGGTTGACTAAAAATTATATTCAAGAAATTATAGACCACGGTCACTATTTCTTTTTCTCTGCTTTTTCATCTAAAGTACTTAGAAAAATGGGCATCAAAATTAGTAGGATTGATAGTACGACATCACTTACAGAAATATTTCGCAGTTTTAAGATTGGCATAACAAGAATAACAAGAGCATATAAAAAGCGACGTTCATTTTTTTGTAAATTTTGTTGAAAAACAGTACTTGAAAAAGAAATACCAATTAGCTTGTTCTTAAACAAATATCTCCAGAAAACGATTATTAAAATAATGGCAATCACTAGCAATATTCTGGCTAAAAAATAATATTTAATTTGATGGAAGAGACAAGCTGTTATCAACAAAAGAGCATACAGTCCCATTAATCCCCAATTTCGTTTTCGTTCGCGATTATCCACTTTGCGCCTCCCTAATTATGCTGTTTGCGGTAAACACCTGTATTTTGATACACCTTTAACACAGTATTTAAATTAAACATATTCTGCATTTAATCCAATTACTATTGATTTTTAAAGCTTGTTCCTAATCTCTACCTTACTCGTTCACAATTGTTTTTGCAACCCCTTTCAAGAACGTATGGTTTTTAAAATATTGGATTCCTATTTTATTCTTTAGATTTAACAATCCTGCGTGTTAAGATTGAACTTGAGTGTCTGAATTGGAGTAGTATCGGTTCAATCTTCTGGTGCATCAAAGTTTCGCATTTTTTACTGTCAAAAAAATTGTCTACGGATATTCTTACCATAGACAATTTCTAAAAATCTACAAACTATTCACTTCTATTTCCAAATAAACCCTTATTTTTTAGGTTTTTCATCGTCATCCAGGAAAGGACTCTGACTGTTTTACGCTAGAATTTTTGGAAAAATAATTGTTTGCGGTATTATGAACGGTCTTTTGAATATAACTAATAATTTTAGTGTCATATTCAGTGATCAAAAAAATTGGATTCATTATTATCACTTCTTCCCTTGAAAAATCGAAAGAAAAAAGATATACGGATAAATTAGTTAGTGAGTCTATATTGCCAATATCCTCTCATAGCACGTCCAACATGAACGGTGTTATCCTCATGAATTTTTGGAAGAATATTATTTACAAAATTTCGATAATCCAGAAAAACTTCACTTATATTTATCAATTTTTTTGGTATAACTGTTTATTAGATAAATATTTTCCAGCCTATTTTAAAAATTGATGCAATAATAACTCCATAGCTAACTTCACATAATTGACCGCAGCTACATTTACACTTCCATTTTGTTTTCCAATCTAATTTCTTATTTAGTGGTTCAATGACAGTCAAGTTACCGAATATCTGCTTTTCTAGATGAAACTGCTTTTCCTTAAGACATCCACAATTCTTGATTTCTCCTCTTTGCAATCGTTCTGCCGAGGCTAGTATTTCATTACCGCATGAACATAGACATTTCCATACAACAGTTCCTTCGCTGGGGCAAGAGCAACTAGTTCACCAAATTCTTTATTTGGTAAATCCTTGCATCTATGCCGATTCTTAACATTTCCGCACCCACAGCTTTTTGTTCGACCCGAGACTAAATTGGAATGATAAACAACTGTTTCTTACCCACAATCACAAAGGCAGTGATACTTTTTATATCCATTTTGAATTAATTCATCTAAAATAATCAGATGACCATATCTTTTCGCATAACCAATCGCCTCATACTCTTAAAACCTATGTATTAGATAACTAGGGAGTCACCCTAGTTACCTCTACTAAATCGCTTCAAATTTGAAGGTCATTTGTATGTTACATTTTGTATTTTGATATTTCCCGTAATACGCTCCCTTAATTTGAAATCCCCCAACTGATTGAGAATTTAAAATTCCCAATTCTTGATCTGCTACTGACGGATGTAACTCGATTATCGGAAACTGAAATTCTTCCAATGAACTCAAATTTAATTTCGCTTTTTCATCATTTCCACCAGGTTCGGCATCACTAGCCCGAATGACATCAATCGTTGAGCTAGGATCTACTTGTGTTTTGGCTAAAGATACTTTGAGCTTTGCAGTTGAGTTATTTTTCACTTCGTAGCTAGGTGATGATACCTTACCGTTTTGAACATCCGTTGATCCAAAAATTACTTTTTGTGGAATAGTGACATCAATCAAATCTTTGGCATCTAAAATGTTAATAGTGATATCTTTCATAAGATTCCCGATTTGTACCGTAGCAGTATAAGAACCAAATTGTGGCTTTACATCATGCCTAATAACTTTTATTTGCTTAGATACTTCATTTCCATTTGAAAGTTCCCACGCTTTAGATTGGCTTTCTTGCAAAATCCATTCTTCAATTTTTGAGGCAGGAACTTGATTAGAATAGGCAGTAAAGTTTTGAGAACTCAATACATATTGATTATCAAAACTACTGTGATTATCATGAACAAAAACAGGCACAGTCACTTCTGCCTTATTCCCATTTTGATCGGATAATTCAACTTTTGCATCTGTCAAACCAATTTTAGATGTATCAGGTATTTTCACATATTTTGCGGTAATTTTTGAAATATCGTCGTTATCTTGCAAGTTTGTTACTACATCGAGTGGGTTAGTTGACATACTGCTGTTAACAGGGACCATCTGTAAAATACCATCCCCAGTAGGTGCAATAGTATCAGGATTAACCGTTAACTTCTCCTGTGCTTTCGTGGTATTTCCAGAAGGGTCACTCACAACAAGAAAGACATCCTGAATCCCAATCTTTTTTACATCAGGAGCTGGTTTTGAAGGATCAAACGAGGTTTTCATTTTCCCAGTTTTATCATTATCAGTAATTGAACGAATAAAATCATTTGCATCTACTTTTGATCCATACTCAATGATTTGTTCCTTTGTGTTAACTAGTGGTGGAATAGAATCCATTACGCTAATTGTTGATTTCAACAAAGATGCATTACCTGAACTATCTGTTAACTGCATTTCAAAGGGATGATTCCCTAAACCCAAGCTATTAGGATCAGTATCTGAATAAATAGCAACAGGTTTTGTATCATTATCCCAAGGCTCATATTCAAGAAAATTTCTAATTTCAGTTTGCGTACCCAATTCTATTGGAATCGGATTAATTAACTTTCCTGTAGGTGGTGTTGTATCAACAACGATAAAGGGAATATCAACAGGTACTCTATCCTTCTCATCGAAGAAGATAAATTTCCCGCTAGTTTTACCTAGTTTTGTATCATCAGGTTTCTCCTGCATGTAATAGGATACTTTCCCAGTATTTGCAGTATAATCAACAAAACTTAACGGATTATCTACCTTAAGATCGAACAGATTCAATTGAATTTCATTTGTTTGTTTTGGAATTACTGTAAGATGTTTTTGTGCTACCTTTATTGTAAAAGAATCAGTTAATATTCCACTAGATCCGAATTGATCATTTACAGACCACCAAATACCAGCCACATCTTCTTTAACATGAAATGCCCAATTTAATTGATATTCGATGGTTATAGTTACCTCAGAGGAAGTTCCACTTCCTCTCCTCAACTGAATATTATTTGAAGTGTAATTTACGGTCAACGTATTAGGATCACTACTAGTCATACTTTTAATAACTCGTTGAGCTGGACCGGTATAAGCGTACTCATTTTTTTGCCAATCGTTACAATCGAATTGAAAGTACATAGGTGTTTGGTATCCCCGAGTATAACCCTCGTCAACTGGCATCGCAGTTTGTTCAAAATATCTTTTCATACTATTCCATTCTGCTTCTGTTGCATCTTGAGCTACTTCTCTAGCAGTAACACCAGAATCACTTGCAAAGCTATATAGGGGAAAAGAAAAGCTTCCAATAATACAAATTAAAACCATTATTAAAGTAATACTAGTTTTCCTCATAGACTCCTCCACAAATAAACTTCAGTTCTACCACAATTATAATGAGAATAACTCCTATGAGGGAGAGCAGCCGGCTTGCTTCTCCCCCACTGCCTAATTTTGGTAATTTTTTCATTTTATTGCCTTGATCCTTTTCAACCACTTTAAAATTCTGGTCGTTTTCTTTTCCAATGATTCCCTCAATTGGAATGTGGTTGTATTGGATAGTTGATGATTCAGCGAAGGTTTCAGTTGGATAGATAAAAAATAGTATAACTAGAAATGATAGTAAAATAAAACTACAATATTTCTTCATATTGATTCCTATTGAACTTCAAACTTAAGGACTAAATCATATTGCGGATTCAAGGCAGTCTTTTCAAAATTAAATCCGGTTGAGACTCCACCACTTAACTTAAATTCAAGTTTGTCTCCTTTAGGATTCAGGATTCCAATTTCTGCTGGGAATTGAGCAGGATTTTGTGGGTCTATCGTATGCAAAGCAATGTCTTTATTTGCAGTTTTATTTGTTAAGTTCAAGGTCAACTTATCACTAATTTTTTCAGCATCTGTTTGACTACCTGATCCTCCAGGTGTTCCACTATCTTTGAAATCTCCAACTGAAATTTTGACACCTTTAGATGAAAGATTTTCGATTTCATAAAGTGGGGAAACAATGCCTGTACTTACATCTGTTTGACCAAATAGAATTTTTGTCGGAATTTTTACATCAACCCATGCAGGGTCTGTTGGGTCCGGATCGGGTTGAGTCGGATCTGTTGGATTTGTTGGATCAAATTCCTTGAAAGTGCCTTCTGCTGGAATAGTGGCAGAATCTTGCTTCTTAATCTCTTGAGGCTGAGTATTCGGATCAGGTTGACCATCTTCATAAGCAAATGCTGCTGACGGTCCTAATAAGATTGCCCCTCCAAATGCGATTACTCCGAAAAGTGCGACAAATTGTGTTTTTTTCATTCTATTTCCTCCATTGTTTCTATATTTATAACTAGAATCCCTAGTTATTCACGGATAATTGGCCTACCACTAATGTCTCTCCAACCTTTTTTTGTATCTTATCATCCTCATAATAAGTAACTAGATTTTGTGTTTTATACACGCCTTTTTTTATGGTGGTGATTAATTTGCCTTGGGATACATATTGCTTCGGCTTAATGAGACCTGAATCGTAAACAATCTTAGCTTCTCCATCAATCGAAGTCTGAACGCGAATGGTATATTGATTGCTTGCTGGATTTAATATACTGACCTCACCAACCTCTGCTGAAGATTCAAAAACCATATCAGAGTTCATTTTTAAACGTACTTTGCTTTTATCAGCCTTTTCTTGAAGAAGTTCTTCAAATTCTTTTTCACTCATATCCTTAACAAAGTCACCTGATTTCCCAGCTGTTTCTCCAGCAACTACATTAGGAGCATTTTGATGGACGAAGTAATAGTAGTAACTACTGCCACCAATAAGAACTATCAACAAAATTAAAAGGATACCGATACTTGATCTTTTTCTTCTTTTCATTCTTTTCGCCTTTCGATTGTTTTTCCTAATCTAACGTTGTTATAATAATCTTAGCTTGCCAGCTTACCCATGTTTCCAACAACGGTAATAACTATAGATCATTGCTTCTTATTCAGAAAGTTCATTTTTAATCTAACGTTCGATAACTATTGGAGGAAGCCACATGGAAGTACTACTAGAAAAAAATTTGCTTAGGCACTATCAAATCATCAAATTTTTAGTTTATAGAAATTGGGAAAATATTAGTACTATCTCAAAGTTCACTAAAATTTCTGAAAGTACTATACGAAAAAGTATCGGCGATATTAATCGATATATAACCCCCGCAAAATTAGAAAGTAGTAAACAATTAGGAGTAAGACTTGTTCTTAAACCTAATCAAAATCCGTTTTTTTTATTCTCCTCACTTTATAAACAATCTGCTAGATTCTCGATATTAGAGGAAATTTTCCTAAGTAAACATGATAATTTGACCGCATTATCAGATCATCTTTTTCTCAGTATTTCTACTTTAAAAAGAAAGATTGGAACAATAAATGAACTTTTGGCTCCCCTTGACTTTCAAATTGATTGTACCTATATGGATATAGTGGGTGACGAAAGGAAGATTTGTTGGTTCTATTATTGTTACTTAATAGAGAAGTATGGTCTCATCGAGAAAGTTACTTCAGAAAAAGATATTGAAATAATGGATAGAATCATGCAAGAATTTATTGATTTCTATCCAAGTTTGAAAACCTCTGCACGTCAAACCTATTCTTATGTCAACAGGTTCAGAACTATGTTATTTATTAATTTCATACGAATTCGTAGAGGACACCTGCTACCAAGCCAATCACACAACGACTTGAAACATGGTTTTAGCTTCTCTCAAGATTTGACTCAGAAAATTTGCCAGCATTACCATATTGATTTAACACCTAAAACCCTCTATCGACTATTTTATATATTTTTCAATGAAAAATATGCTTGGTCAATGACAGACTTAAATGATAAATGTACTTCTAACAAAGGTGTGCAGAGTCTTCGCAGTGCAATTGCAAAAACTTTAGATACAATCATTGACTCAGAAGATTTGATTCTATCTAATAAGGAAGAGCTTATTTTATATTTATATAATGCAACTACTTATATTTGGGGTCCTGCAAAAATCCTCTATAATCTAGATGAAGAATTTTTTATAGATCTCAACAATTATTATGATGGCTTCACACAGAGAATCAGACCAATGGTGATATGTCATTTTTTAAATAAGAATCTACCAATTTTTATCGATGATTCAGTTATAAGCCGTCTACTATTTATGATTGTTACTTCATGGAATTCATTATCTGATCAACTTGAAAAAAAGTGTCCTACTATTAGAACGGGACTCTTTTTCAATACAAGCTATGAACATTGTAATTTCTTAAAAGAGGATCTTATGTACCATCTGAAGACGCGCGTTGACGTAAACCTAATTGATGCAACTACTCTTTCTTCAGTGAAAGCAGAAATGTCCAACTATGATCTTTTAATAACAAATTTGTCTTCATTGTTTGTACCAGATTGCATTGTTATTTCGATACACTCAAATCCCACTCCAAGAGATTTCGAGCATATTCTCATTGCCTATAATAAAATTGTTAATAATAAGCGCGATTTTGATTTATCTGTTGTTCAAAAGAAAAACAGTATTTATAAGTACTAAAAAAGGATCTATACTTTTTGATGTTGGTGAATCTCACTAGCATCTTTTTTATTTTCAAAAGCAATAGAAAAGACACCCTGAAATCCTTTAGAATTAATTTGGCGAACCAACTCAAAAGGAGGAATCAAGATGTCCTACACTTAGCTTATCAAAAAGCATTGGATGTTCTAGACCTATCAATCACATTTAACGAATTTTGTCTAACAAAAGAAAAATACAAAGGTCAGCTCTGTAATATTTACCACGGAAAACTGACCTATGCAGTCAAAGAATGCATTCAATGTAAGAATGACGTCGTTTCAGATCTTGTACACTGGGGACGACAACCGTGCGATTATTAATGAATGATGTCTCAGAATACCGTACATACCTTGAACTCACGAAGCAAAGCTTTAAACAAGGCTTGTCAGCGGACATTTGCGCAGACACCTCTGTAGTGAAAAAACATTGCTTTATCAGTGAGAAAGTCCGTTGGTCTGTCGTGACTCGTTTAAAAAAGGATACATCTATGACAGAGATTGCCGCTCAAAAAAATCTTTCTGTCTCTTCTGTTTAACGTATAATGAAGCAGTTTTACCGACCGCTGTATCCTTTTCGTACACCTTTACCTACGGTTCTTTGTTTTGATGAATTCAAATCGGTTCGGAGCATTTCTAACGCCATGAGTTTCATCCTGATGGATGGAAAATCACCTCGTTTATTAGACATTGTCGAGAGCCGACAATTATCTTTTCTAAAAGGTTACTTTAGTCATTTTCCACAAGAAAGTCGAGATGCGGTCCAATGGACTATGATTGATATGTATGCTCCTTATGTGTTGCTTTTCTACAGTGAAGCACTTCCTGAGAGTTATCACATAACGTTGAGAACTTTCCAGAAATTTCTTCCACAAATCAAAAACGCCTTACAACAAAGTTATTCAAATGATCTACTTGATTGTCTCAATAACCATAACAAAGTGTTGAAGCGAAATGCTTATGGCTTTCGTAGCTTTTACAACTTCAAACTGCACATCATGATCCGGCACTGAAGTACATTGATTTTAAGCTAAAAAGACCAAGAGGAAAAAATCCTCTTGGTCTCCAATAATTCTAAGATTTCTAGCCACCAACATCATTTGACAAAGAGCCTGAGTTTCTCCACTCCATAAAATCTAATTTTTTGCTGTCATTACATAACTCACTCTAATTCATACTTCCCAATTAAAAAGGTGGTGGACTTAAATGAAAATATTTATTTAATATTTGGAGTGTTTTATTAAAACTTTGAATATTGTTCTCCCAATGTAGTGCTTCAATTACTTCTTTTTTTTCTTCCCATCTCCAATTGATGTGCTCATTTGAAATTATGATTTTTTCTTTATCAACTATGGTTAAAAATAAAGTTTTATCAATAACTAAATTATCATCAATCCGTATCCTTTGAACCCCAATTTTAAAGATATTATTTGAACTAATAATCAATCCAGTTTCTTCATATACTTCTCTAATAGCAGCGTATTTAGCTGATTCACCCATTTCTATTCCACCAGTAATAGGTTGCCAAAATTGGATTTTCGTATCATCAACTTCAAGTAATAAAAACTTATTTATTTTTTGATTGTATATCCAACACTCAATACTTTTTTTTAACATTTCAAGCTCCTTAGTATGAAATCAATTCTTCAATAATTTATTGGCCTTTTCCATCATACTAATGCCTTCTTTCTTGAAAGTATCATTAGGTATTTTTTGTACATATTTAAATATTCCTCCGATAATATAGTAAAATGCAGCTTTAAGGGAATTCGATGACATGAAAAAAGCACCTCCTTATGAGATGCTTTCATCGTACGCTAACAAACAAAATTTTCCAACAAAATGTTCCAGTTTTGTCATTTTTTTACTGCTGTGACAGCAGAATGACAGCAAAAACTCTAAAAGGAAGCTTTAAATGTAATTTTGGTAGACACATAAACGCTTATTTATAGGCATTTGTCGTTCAAAAAAATCATTTCGCATTATCTTGGTCGTCCATTTTCAAAACAGCCATGAAGGCTTCTTGTCTCATTGATATATTCACAAGGTTTTATCAAGTAATAAACTTCCCCATAAATATTTTCCCATCAAGCTTTCGTTAGTTTGTTCTGGTATATATGCATATGTTCGAATACCTGTCTTTCCCTATAAATATTTTTTATTTGGGCGACATAATGGCGAACTCCTCTTTACAAATCGAACAAACGTTCGTATAATTGGAGTAACAAATGACAGGAGCTGGTTGATATGAGCTTACACGTATACCACGACCGCAAGAAATTAAAATGGCAAGGATTTATGCTTTCTGAGCATAATGCCATGATGGCGAAAGACGAAAAAGAACGGAAATTTATTTGGCCGGCTAAAGAGCTTATGACCAAGGAAGAAATTGATCGTACTTTATATGAAGCGAAACTGAAAAACAAAGCAGTCGCTATCCAAAAGGAAGAAATGGATACGAACGGCTTATACTCCGCTGATATTGTTGGAAAGATACAAGGATATGATGAGTTGGGTATTTATATTTCTGGGCAGAAAGTCGATTTTGATGAGATTCGCAGCGTGGAATTTTTTGTTGAAAAGAAGTGGTCTGCATTAGATTGAGGTGATCTATATGTTAAAACTAAAAGGCACAGTCACTAAAGTTAAATTGATAAATACAAAAAGCAAAACACCGCTGATTTATTTTAGATTGGACGAAACTAACTGTTTAATTGCCGCTCACTCCTTAACATTTCTGGCTGACGTATCAGAGGATATGCAGATTGTTGTCAGCGGAATGTTTAATAGTAGAAAACAATTCGTTGTTAGGAAGTATTCGGTGATAGGAAAAACAAAGATTATGATTGAATTTGAAGCAATGAAAAAGACCTTAGCGTGAAATAAGGTCTTTTTATATTTGTTTTATTCATTGTCTTTTTCGACTTGCGACTCGTAATAATGCTCAAAACCTTTAATTAGGATTGCAATAACATAAAAAGTGCTAGTAAATCCCATTGTTGTAAAAGAAAGCCAAAGTGTAGTTACTAGATTAGCAATCAAAGACATAGAGTTACAATCGAAAAATAGCAGTACAAAAGTCAATAACGAACTGATAAAAAAAATTAATGTAGATATTAGCAATCTGTCCATTATTTTGATATCCGTACCTAACTCTTTTAACGCGTTTATGAACTTTGAATTCGAGAACGCTGGAATGAGCGAAAAACTTGATAGAAACATTGCTGTTGCCAAAGCTGAAAAAGATAAAGAAGCAGACATTATTTCAGTAAAATTGTTTATTTTTGAAGGACTAATTTTAAATATGCAACCAACTAAAATTGTTGTGATTCCAACTATAAGAACAACTTTATTTCGCTTCATTCGTCCTTTCTTCATTTTGAATTTCCTCACTTTCAATGCGGGATATTTTAAACTTAGTCTTAATATAATCATAATGCGCGTCAAATGCCTTGTTTAATAATCCATAAGCAGCCTGATCATTAATTTCCTTTTCAAATTGAATCTTTCCTGAATAATACAATTTGTTCTTGATTAAGTCGATACTATCTGTGACTCCGTCAGCTATACCATCAACTTTTAAAGCCTTAATTTCTATATTATCAACAGTCATTAAGTCTTTGACTTTTTTAGAAATACTGTCTTTTGACAACTGACTTGATTTTAAAACCACATACAGTTCTTCTCCTTTGGCTTTTTTAGCAAACTTAAAATCACCAAATTCATCCCTAGTATCATCTTTATACGATTTAAAATTATCTGGACTTGCTACTTTGTATGAAATCTGGTCGACTATATCAAGTTTATCTATTCTATCATAGCCATTTTTATTTAATATAATTTCAAATTGTATTCCTCTAACATCAACTAATTCACATATGAATCTTCTTAAATCATAGGTATTTATAGTTCCTCTTCTTGCATAAACGGCAAGAATATTTCTAAAAGGATCAAAAATTAGTTGAGTATCAACAACAACCCCCTCATTTTCTTCATGCTCGATTTCACGTCTTCTCTCATCAATTGTTTTCGTTATATCTGCTAGTACAATTTCTTGATCAAAATCTACCCGAGAAATTGTTATCAACCAATAATAAATTGATTCTCCATTAAATTTTTCTTCAAGCTGTCTTTTTTGCATAGCTTGTATATAATAAACATCGCTATTTATCCTTAAAGTCGGTATTTTACTCCATTTTCCTGTTTCAAAATTTGTGAAATTATATTTTAATACTTCTCTGAATTCGTTTATACCACCCTTTTTTCCAGGTGTTAGTCTAAAAAAATTAACTCTTGCTGCTCTGCTTTCCATATTTGTTTTCTCCTTATTTTTTTATCTGCTAATTAGATTAAACCAAAAGGAAGTCTAAAAAACAAGCGTTTTCCTAGACTTCCTATAGCAGATATAATCATATAAGGATTATGCTTTTATTATACCAAACATCAGTTCTTATTTCAATGATAAATAACCACTCCCAAAAAGGAAGTGGCGTTAAAGTGGTTTAGGAATGAAAAAGGTAATTCTTGCTTAATTAGGATATTACTCCTGTTGATAAAAAAATTCAAATAATAATATCTATTAGAAAAGAATAATGCTAAAATAAAAAAGAAGAGTGCTAGACGTGATAAGATGGCTTCCCCAAAATTTCATCTTATCCTAGCATTCTTCTTTTTTGTACATGTTGCATATCAAATATTATAGTAGTTGCTTACTTTGTGCAAGTGAAATGCCAGAAAATCTAGCAAAAAATATTTTTTTCACAAATGACATCCTGTTCTAATGATTATAGTGTGTTTCTATATAAAATAATTTTCTATTTAAAACTTAAGAGAAGTAACTTCTGTTTTATTCTTAAATAATAAAAATCGAGTGATGGTTTTCATTTACAATATTGTAATCGTTTTCAAAAAATGCTAATCTTACTAAAAGGAGGTTAATACATGGAAATTGAGAACGTAGTTTTAGCTAATTGGGAATATTTCACTTCCGGAGAAAAAATGGATAAAATAAAGACGGGAAAATGGATGATTTTCTTTGACTTTTTTGATGCGCGAGACGTAATTAGATCATATTGCGAAAAAAGTGTTGTTGAAGAAATTGTTAGCACTGCAAAATTAAGTAGTATGCCAAACAAAGATGGTAATGGAGTTGCATGCTTCTTTCTTGAAATCGACGATCTAGATCGTCACAAAAAAATAATAAATTTCTTGATAGAAAATAATTTAATACCAAAAAAGAAAAATGGCGATTATTACAATTTATCATTTAAGCTCGACGAGCAAACAAGAAATAATGAATACAACGAAAGTTTTAAATCTGTTCTTAAATTGGAAGAATTGATAGACTTAAGAACAGGTGAATGGAAAAAATAACAAAAAGACCTTAGCTTTCGCTAGGGTCTTTTTTCATTGCAATAATTTCAAATGGTTTTTAGCCTTTAAGTCATTTTCCGGTAAATTATATCTAAACTTATCCAAAATTTGTTCTTCACTTAAACCAATCTCAGATACTATCTCTTTTATACATTCCGGCTTCTCATTTTTAACATATTGTATTGCCTTGTTAAATAAAGTGGGATATTCAATTGGGATATCATCATCATATGGTTCATGCATTCTCCACTTATTTCTACTAATCTGTTGCCTCAGAAATAGCGTTTGTCTACTGCCTATCAACCCTGATTGTTCACCATTAAATATAATCGCTTGCAGTGAGACCTTCCAGTGTTTTTTCAGTTGTAATAAATGTTTCATATTAGTAGATGCTAAATCTAAAACAAATCCTTCTTCTGGAAGCAACAGACTACCCGCAAATTGATTGGCCTCTTTCTCAATTCTTTTGTTGTTTGAGCTATTAGATACTTCCTTTTTATCATAAGCTGAGTGCAACATTATATGTCCCAATTCATGGGCTAAATTAAATCGGATTCTAACACTAGATATTCTTTGGTTATTAATAATAATATATGGTTGATCATTAACGAATAACGTCAATGCATCGATTTTAGCTGAACTCAGATCTTCAAAATGTACCCTTATCCCCATCTTTTCAACCAAAAGAGTCATATTAGATAAAGGACCTACCCCAAGAGAATATTCTTCCCTTAAAGACATGGCTATTCTTGAGATATCATTAAAATCAATTTGCGAAAATTCCTTTCTTCTTAAAGAATATTCGGGATAACTAAATCTTGGTAAATTAACGTATTTTTCAACTGTACTAGCAATGATGCTGAAAAGAATACCGCTTTGTTCAACTTGTTTTTGAAATTTAACTGCAACTGCAGCACCCTTTCTGAAAAATAACAAGTCATTATCGGGTAATTTTGTGTCCGCTTTACTAAAATAGAATTGTCTAGGGAATCCTAAAAGATTTTCAATATCAAGTAATTTTTCGAAAGTAGGCTTTTTCTTGTTGTTTTCCCAATCAGATACTAATTGATGACTGACACCTAAATTTTCACCTAACTTAGATATTGTCCACAGTTTTAATTCCCTTGCAAGTTTTAATTTACTTCCTTGAAAGACAAAGGAATTATTTATATTCATTGAGCATCACTCTCTTTTATGTGTTTTTCAAAATCATCGAAATTGAAATCAGACATCTCTTTCTCAGTAGTAATGAATTTAGCCTTATTATCGGTTAAAAGTTCAAATTCTTTATCAACTGGTATAGACGTATACCAGGTCTTGCTGTCTTTTGGAATACCGAGAACAGTAAATATTGGTACGTCGGTTTGATATCCGTGGTTTAATTCAACATATACCGGCTTTTCTTCAACAAATATTTTTTTATCAAAATCAAAGTAAGTTTCAAAATTATTGTACCTATTCTCCCGATACTTAGCGTATCTACTCGGTCTGGCAGGAGAATTAGATTGATTGACTATAAGGTCTGTTTTATCCAGTTTGTCTTTAAATAGTAGAAATGTGTTATTCTTACCCGGAGTATAGTTAATCGAATAATTTAGATTAAGCAAACCATTTCTTATATACTGAACAATCATGTATTCAACGCCGAATGTTTTCAGTCTAGGTAAAATCTCTTTTCCTCTTAAGTCATTAAGCCAACTATCTTCTTTTTTCAGAGTATCTATAGCCAACTGATAACCGATTTTTACAGACGAATTCAAGTAAATTCTTGTTTCTTTATCAAAAATTTCTGTTAAAAAATGTTCTGGATTATCTTCTTGGAAAATATATGAAAAGTCTGCCATTTTAAAACACCACCTACTTATGTCGTTGCAACCATTTTACAACATTTAACTTTTTTTTGCAACCGACTTATGTAAGCGATGGAGTAAATTTATTTACTATATATCGGATAAATCGATGATTAGAAAAACAATATACCTTGTAGGACTCCAACCTACGACCAGACGGTTATGAGCCGTCTGCTCTAAACAACTGAGCCAAAGGTATAAAACAAAAAACAACCACTCCATGGGAGGAGTGTCACAATTAGATTAATATGTACAAGCCCGCCAAAGCGGGCTGTTTGTCTACCAAGGTAACTTATTGTTATTAAGCGCTCGTTGCAACTCTTTCACGCAATCGGAAACTGGACTGATAAAGCCGTCCGCAGTTGTTCCCATGCGTTTTTGTAAGGCTACGATAGTTGCTTTTCCACATAAGCCATCAGCTTCTACTTTTAGCCATTTTTGCAAGGCTACAACTACATTTGATCCAATCAGTGTCTTGTCAAATTGCGCTGCATAAACATTTTGATTGTACTTTTGCTTGTACTGATGACTGATCACACCATCTTGTGTTGTGCCAAAGTATTGTTGCAATCGTTTTGCAGTAGCAGCGCCGAATTTACCATCAACAGTTAATTTGGTGTAGCTTGGTTTACTGGTTGAACCAGTGTTAGTGCTTCCAGTATTTGAATCAGTTGTTGCTGTTCCAAAGAAATAATTAAATCCTTTTTTTACAATGCGGTTCAAATCCAATGGACCAGAATATCCACTCAATTTGCCATTTGAAGTATATTGATGGATATCGTAGTTTGATGTAGCCGTCGGATTTGATCCGTTATATTGACCATTGTTTGAGCCGTATGTCGGGATCCAAATACCATCGAATTTTGAGGTATTGAGGTTAAAACTAGAATATAGATGGTTAGCAATATATGCTCCAACTTTTTTCGCTCCTAGGGATTTTAGTTTAGCTCGATACTTCTCTACGCCTCCACGCATATCCGACATCGATTTTTCTTCCACATCAAGCCACCAAAAGCTAGGATCATACGCCTTTGCGCGATTGTAAAAGTCTTTCGCTTCTGTCTCCATGTCAGAATGCGAAGATCCTCGGACCCATGCGTAGACAGCAATCGGCACACCTCTTTTTTTAAACTCGGAAATATGTGTTTTGTAGTGTTTATCGACGTAGTTTGATCCATATTGGATACGGATGATCACGCCGTCAACCGCTTTGGCCAACTTATCATAGTTGATAGACGAAGGTGTTTGCCACTCACTGATGTCTAAAATTACTGGTGTTGGAATACTCATAGTTTTTTCCCCCTAAACGTTATTTTCTTGATCGTCTTTGTCCACCACAGGATCTTTTCGCGGCTCTGTATACGTTAAAGCCTGCTGACTGTCTGATACACCACTAGTTGTTGGATCATTAACAATCCCGATGATGACTAAAACTGCAAATACTGTATTTACCACAACAATCAGCTTATTCACCAAAATGCCAAAATCATATTCAAACCCAAATACCGACATAATTGCCTGTACTGCTAGAGCAACCGCTGGAATCACTGCCAGCCAAAACGTCTTGCTTTTAATACGTACTTCCCAATTAATATTTTTCATCGCATTTTCTCCTATTTCAAAATATAATTCATAACCACATAGCCAATCACTGTTGCCAGTAGGCCCATCAACCAGTTCTTATTAGCTTTCTGCGCTTCCTTCAGCTCCTTGATATCCTCCTTGTTAGTAACGGACATCGCATGAGCTTCATTTGCTTTTTTAGAAAGCTCGTCTAATCCTTTAGTGTTACTCTCAATCTTAGTAAGTCGTTGAAGTACCTCCCGCCACAATTCTTCCTCTCCACTTCCGTTTGCCATAACTCACCAACTTTCCAAAATAAAAGGAACAAGCTTACGCCTGCTCCTTAATTTCCAATTAACAAACCTACTAACCATTCCCAACTCATGCACTGTAATCCCCCTTAAGTGACACCCTAAAGCACCCCAGAAGTCACTAGTCGCTTGTTGGAAACTTTCTGTAGATCTTGTTTTAATTTCCTATTTACTCATTTCTCACTCTCCTTTTCTCAATATAAAAAGGCAGCCGATTTCTCGGCTACCTCGCTTTCATTTTGTTTTCAGTTAGTTCACAGTTTGGTTCCACTAGCTAATAAATTGCCCAATGTCATTGACATAAGAAACAGCAAATCGCCCACCAAACCTATACTCGTAGTTCACTTGTATAACAACATTTTCAAATTGCTTATGGTAGATTTTACCCATAGAAGAACTTCTATGTTCAATCCAACTGAAAGGATTCCCTCTGCCTTCTTCGCCTTTTCTCATCGTTTGGTTAAAATTGTCAAAAGTGATAGCTAAAGCCAAATTATCCTTACCACTTGTATTCAAAACGGCGATAGACTTTACATCATCTGTTTCTTGCCAATTCTCAATTTCATAACCCGTTTTTTTAATTGCATATGCGTTGCCCGTTGAGGTCTTGATAATATCACCAAAACTCGCCCAATACGGAAACATCATGCCATAACCGTTTTTAACTTCCGTAGCCCTTAAAAATTTTACTTTTCCCTTTATATCTAAAACACCATTCTTTATTGTGTGATAGGTGATTATCTCCATAAGTGGATTATTTAAATCTGATAAATGATAACCTTTCACGTGCTGAACCAACTGCACTGTACCCACATCAAGCATAAAAGAATCATCACGCCATGCTGTCACTTCATCACCATCAACTAAAATTTTTGGGTCTGATACCTTAAACGCACTTCCTTCAGCGTTATGTTCGGGGACAAAGTTGTATGCTTCAGCACTTCCATGTGGTCTAATTTCAAAAGCAAAATCTTTGTTGGAATAGCTGTATAGTAGTTCATCGTCTTTTTGTCCCTCAAAAACATCGTTATACACGTTAAACGTTCTGAAAGTATCTTGTGGTCGTGTACCTCCGTAGTAGAAATAACCTCTAGCGTTTCCGCTTGATGGCGGATTTTGTGGGTCGGCGCCTTTGAAAATTGCTTTAATTGTATGATTCTTTTTTTCTAATTCATCAAACAAGACAGTCTCTTTATACATGGCGACATCACTGTAGGCACTTTTCGTTACTTTTCGCTCACTACCCGTACCCTCGTCCAGAATAAACTCCCAAACGCCACTGCGGTTTTCACAATAATGGTAAAAAGTTATCTTCTTGCCGACGAAGTTTGCGGTGATATACGTTCCTACCTCATTGACTATATAATTTGGAGCATATGTTTTTTCAACAACCCCTACTATTTCAGTGGCGTTTACCATATCACTAATTTTAGTCGAGCGATTAGCAGTGCCAATGTATCCTCCAAGAGCTAAAATGTAATCGTCGTTGGCGTTTTTAGCGAACTCGTATGTTAATATTTTGCTCGAAGACAGTTCAACGTTGACATTGAAAGTTTTGTTGGCTTGGTTACCTAATTTTACATTCATATTTTTAACACTTGATAATTTATTGATTTCATCCACATAGTCGGTTTGAGTCAAGTAATTTTTAGCAGTTTGTGCCAACTGCGCGCTAACCTCAGCTACATCCGTTCGAAGTGCAAACGGTTCTAACTTTTCTTCGATTTCAGTTTTATTGTAAACATCAGCGTTATTAAAAATTTCGGTTTGCTCGTCAATTCGTCGCTCTAACTCTTGCATTTTAGTAGTAGCTTCCGATTCAAAGTCCGTCCACCGTTGCCAGTAGCTGTCGCTGAATTCAGGCAGATTCGCATCGATGTCCGAGATTCCCATGTTGATGTAGAAATACCCTGCATGCAACGTCTGATCGCTTGAAAAATCAATATACAGCGTACATCTGATCTGACCGCTGTAGCCGAGGAATTCTTTCGGGATCACGAATGTAACGATGCCATTCACTCGATCCTCGATCTCAGGTGTGTAGATCATCATCTGCTTTGATCCGCTGAGTTTCACAGCAGAAAGTCGGATTTCAGAACCTTCAGGAAGTCCAAGTGGTTGCCCATCTTTCAGGATGTGGATCCGTTGGAGTCCGCTGTTTTCATCGTACGAGTAATACTGAGCCCGCTGTGAATCAACAGTCTTCTTGACTGGACTGATCTCAATCGAAATCTCATTTGTTTTAAAAATTTTGTTATCTTCATTCATTCCGTGAACACCTGCCCACCATAAGTTTTAGATTCCATCGTGGTACCGCTGATCGAAGCACCAGTGGCACGATAAATAGTTGATCCTTCTGATCGATATACTATATTGTTTTCTGTTCCTGAAACGGTGTTTGAAATTCTCACGCCCGTTCCAAAAGTACCTTTGAGCGCATAATATTGGTTTGAAGCGTGGCAACCGTAAATATTTCCAGAAACACATCGCTCCCATCCAAATGCTGTATAGCCATCGATATTTTTCGTGTTTTGAACCGCCCGGCATTTATCCGCAACGCCGTACATTGATCCAATAAAATAAACAAAACTTTTCGGTGAATTCGCTACATCCGTTTGGGTAAAGCCTCTGACCGCACAGTACATTCCACAATCAGTGAATATAACTGACCTCACAAAAACGCCGGTATCTCCGACTGAAGCATCTACTACCGAAAGGTTCGTTGCTACGATCTCAAGCCTGCCACTTGTGATATTGGAAATCACGACATCTTCCAGATACACGCCTGGCTCCACATAGATATAGAATTGGCTCGTGGATAGCAACGGCAGACTATTGATTGCCGCTTGAATCGTTTTGAACGGTTTTTCTTCTGTTCCGTCAGCAGTTGTGTCGTTTCCTAATTCCGCTGAAACAAACAACGAGATCGAGCCGCCAGATCCTCCATAGAGTTCTTGAATCGTTGAATTTAACTGAGTGATAGCATCACTCTGATTTTTGATCAACTGATTTACTAGTGTTAGTTCCTCTTTAGTTAACAGCTCCCCAGCGGCTAATCGTTCTCGAAGCGTTTCAAAGATAACCCCCTCAGTGTTGACCCGCGCATCCACGACTTCATTCGGGCTATCACCACCGGCATTCAACACGAGATTATCGATCCGTTTATTTGTTGCCTGATTTCTTTGGTCAACTCGTGTTTCCAATCCATTTAAATAATCGACATTGTCATTAAACGTCTTCTTCCACTCTGAGCTGATCGCGTTTTTTACTAATTTCATTAAGCCCAATTACAACACTCCTTTCTTCCGCAAATTTGCAAGAATATTTGTCATTGTTTTTTTATTGTTTGACAGTGTTACCTCTGGCGGTTTGTTAGGAACCAATGGATATTTTTTCAATCCGACCACTTGGATCATCTGACAAACATTGAGTGGCTCGTAGACAAACGTCACTTTGTCCCCACGATTTAGATCAATCGCCCATTTGATATTCACCGTTCCCGAAATGTCCGGATAATCGTGGATATCCCGCCTTAGTCTCGCACTCATACTGCTTGCGACAGTGAATCGATCATCGTTCACGGGATCTTGAATACGGATGCCCCATTTAGCCGATTCAGGCGAGGTATATGTGATTGGGCTAAAATAGTAGCTATCGTCTTCTTTTTTCTTGCCGAATCCGCGAATCTGTGTTTTTAAGCTATACGTATCGATCTCAAAGTGGACTTCATCGGTATTAAACTTGTACCGTATCTGTTCTTGTGTTTCATTTCCGTAATAACTCCGCGGATAAAACCGCAAGTGTTTATTATCAGGGATCACCACTGCATCGTAGTCCGACAACACTTCATCGATTAGCTTCAGATAGTTTCCATCGCCAAAATTTTCCTGCTCGATTCGACTGAAGACGCCGTTCGTATTGATTACTTCATAGCTAAATCCCCGGTTTCCTGCTGAAAAGATATGCGATAGACATTGATTGATAGAGAAAGTCCCTGTCATCTGCTCGTATTGATAGCCATCTTGGATCGTGTAATAGACGTGTGTGGCGATCACTTCTTTAAACCGCTGTGCGCCGACCGCGTAGTCTTTCATCTGCTTGATAATAAATTCCTGACCGTTCCAAAAAACAGAGCTTTCGTAGTCTACGAGATCAAATGAATGGGCATTTGCTTTGGTTTTCATCACCAAAAAGCCGACTTCCCACGTTTCGTTTTCTTGCCAATTTTCAAAAAAAGAGTCCCTGTCAACACCGACAAGGATCTCTTCTTTGGTTTTCTCGAAATTTGCTATTACGATATCGCTCATTCCATCACCTACTTATACAGAAAACGGAAATCCCACGCCGTTTTGATACGTGAAGCGTTGGAGATTTCAATTTTATTTTCGCCAGGCACTAAACTGATCAAGCCGTGATTTGTGTCAATCCCACAGTGAATACCATTTTTTAGAGGGTAGACACCATCAAGCGTTAATGTCTCGCCGCTAACGGGATTGAGTGAACCACGGTAGATAAATCGCTCACCAGTGGTTGCATTGAACAACGTGAGATCGCCATCGCTCATCCCTTCAATTTTGATTTTCAGGTAATTTTCTCTTGGATCAATCGTGAAATCGCCGGCATTGAAAATCGTAAAGCGACTGGTCTGATGAGTGTATTCGTAATCCTCAGAAACTAAACCTTGTGAGAATTGCCAGCTTTCATCTAGGCTGAAATTGGAAAGTGTGGAAGCGATAGATTCCGAGTGTCCGGAATCAACACTAAGTTCGGCAGACACCTTTAAAATGAAGGAGGCGGATCGCTCAATATCAAACGCAGATACCGAAACTTTAAATCGTTTTCCCGGCTCTTTAGAATAGAAAAAGTAAAATTCTGACTCTTTGAAAAACAAGCGCCGTAATTCTATTTCTGCCAATACCGAATCGTCTAAACCAGATGTATACACACGAAAATTAAACATGATCCCAAAGGCATCCATGTTGCTATTAACAAGACGGCGACCGTTTGAGCCGGAAAATTGTGTGTAGGTGTTGTTCGGGACCGGCCCTTCAAGCTTGATGTCAGTGTATTTAATGTTGTATCGCTCTGCTAGATCAATAACTTCGTTGCTAAACCCCAATTTTACAACTACTCCTGAGCTACTCATCTACGCACCACTTCCGTTCGTATAAAATTTTCTTTTCAAGACTGCCCCGTTTGTTTGATCGACGCTGTTACCGATTATTTGACCGTCCAAGATTGATTGGACGACTAGCGGACGTTGCTGAATAGCGTCTATAATCTGTTTCAAATCAGATTTGGTGTTGGTGTTATACGTATTATTGACGATCTGGCTAGTTGCTGCATATCCTCTGACAGCACCGATGTTGCGAGTACCCAGTGCCATTTCAGGACTTATATTGTTCGTCAAACCGTCTGATAATTGGCGCATTGCTTTATAGGCTGTATCCGCATCCGCATCAATACCAACTGCAATCCCTTGTGGAATGAACTTCCCGACATAATCTCTCATCCATCGAGAAGGCGAATGAATACCTAACGCTCCGGTAATCTTGTCTTTGATGTTGCCAGCAACCTCCGAAATTTTATTTTTCACAGCATCAACCATAGAACCAATACCATTAATCAATCCCTGTATAATATTTTTTCCTATATCATACAAATTGATATCCCCAATAGATTTAAAAAAACCTTTGATAGCTTCAATTTTTCCGTTCACAATTCCCTTTGCTGTTTCAAGAACATTACTGATCGTATTTTTGATTCCTTCTAAAATTGAAGAAGTGATTTGTTTGATACCTTCCCAAACCTGTGACCAGTCGCCTTTAATAGCTCCTGTGATTATTTTTATTACTCCTTGGATAACTCCCATAACGGTATTGATTACATTCCGAATTTGATTCATTACTCCATTTACTACTGCCATAATCGTGCTAAGTGTTGATTGGAAAGTTGCCTGAATCGCCGACCATACGACTTGGACTAAAGCCATAATGGCTGATCCCCAAGTATTCCAGAAATTTTGAATTGCAGTAAGAACAACTGTTACAGCTAACTGTATGGCACCTAATGCAATTTGGAAAGCTACTTGAATTGCCCCCCATACCATTTGGACAGTCGTAAGAATCGTTTGCTGATTTTCGTTCCACCATGCTACAACCGATCCCCAAATTTCTTGAATAAAGGCCGCAATAGATGTAATTGCAGGCTGTAAGAATGCAATAATAGCAGTCCATGCAGCGATAACGGCATTTCTAAATCCTTCATTAGTATTCCATAGGTAAATTACTGCTGCTAAAAGAGCTCCTATTGCAGCAATTATCCAACCAACCGGACCCATAAAACCGGCTATCATTTTAATTGCTCCGCCGATACCGACATTACTTAAAATAGTGAAAGCGGTAGATAAAACGGTAATTGCTGTGGAAACGGTGCTGATTATTGATGTAATGGCAAGATAACCTTTGAATGCAAGAAAAGCTCCTCCTGCAGCAACGACAACGCCCGTCAGAGCCTCGATGATTCCTTTGTTTTCTTCAATCATTGTTCCAAAATTCTCAATAGCTGGCACTAATTCATTTGTAATAAATTCGCCGACGTTTGTTCGCAAAACATCAGCAAAATTCATAAACGCATCGATTGCAGGTCCGACAAAATCGAGTAACGTATTTAATACTCCTGTAAAAATATCGATGGCCACCGGCAAAACTACCGAGAATATATTGCCAAAGTTTTCAAAATTGGCTTTGAAATTTTCAATCGCGTTAGATATGATTGGAACGATTGTACTAAATACATTCTCAATCGTTTGTTGAATTTTAGGTATTTGACCAGCAACTGATTCGACAACTTTACCCACGACATCTTTTATTGATTCGAAGGTCTCTTTAAAAACCTCTAAAGCGCCTGTATCAGTGAAAGCTATTTGCATATTTTGAATATGAGGTAGCACGTTTTGAATGCCTTCGACAATAAAATTGAATCCGTCTGAAACAGCACCAGAAAAATCATTAATTACTCCAACGATATTTCCTTTGCCAATAGCGTTGATAATATCTTGAATACCGCTGACAACATTTGCTTTCAAGGAACCAAAAGCTCCCTCAAATGTAGCTGTAGAAGTAGCTGCTTCTTTTGCAACATCAGTCATCCCGAGCTCTTTAATCGCTTCGTTAAATTCATTCGAGGTAATCATGCCTTTTTCCATAGCGTCACGGAAATTGCCAGTATATGCACCATTTTCCTTCATAGCCTTTTGGAGAATACCACTCGCTCCCGGAATGGCATCTGCTAATTGGTTCCAGTTTTCAGTTGTTAGCTTTCCAGCTCCGGCTGTTTGTGTCAGCATCATCGCAACGGTTTTAAAGGTATCGGAATTCCCACCGGCTACTGCATTAAGGTTTCCGGCAGCCTCCGTTAATCCTTGATAGTCTTTAACACCGTTAGCCGCTAATTGAGCGGTTGTGTTGGCGACATCAGTCAATTCATATACCGTTTTATCGGCGTAATCTTGTACTGCTTTACTAGATTTCTCAATTTCTTTATTGCTAAAACCAGCAAATTGCATAGTGGATTTAAACTTATCCATGCTATCGCTAGCTTTAATAGCTTCACCGGCTAAGTCTTTGACTGCACCGCTAACAAAGTTAAATACAGCACTAGCAACTTTCACCAAACCTATCGAAACGGCTAAGTCCTTAATGGACGAACCAGCCTTTTTCCCGGTTCCGGTTAGTTTGTCTAGATCGCTATTGAGGACTTTTACTTCTTTTCCATCAACATCGACTAGAATTGTTACGCTTCCATCTGCCAACTATTCCACCTCCTCGCTTTCGTTTTCTAAGGAGTATTTGGCTTGAAGCAATTTCATTCGCTCCTTTTCTTCTTTGCTATCTCCTTTTGATGGGCGCCACTCTCGAATCTGAACTATTCGAGAAAGAATAGCGTCATCTGGTAAACTTTCTAGCAACGCTTGAAATTCTTCCCACGAAAGCTTGCCCTGTTCTTGAAATAAATTAATGCCAATCTGACGAAAAGAAGCGTAAATATATTTAGCATCTTTCACGAGATCAACTGATTTTTTTTTATTGATAGAATTTGGTAATGGATTGCCTAAGCGATCTTTAGGAACGGACTTAGACTTTCCAAGCAAAATATAATCGTTCAAAATTTCTTTCCACAAAACGATTTGTTTTTCTGTCGGAAGTTCGTTTTCTCCAATCGTCAAATTTAAAGCAACGTCTATCCGTTCCCAATCGAAGAGCGATTTGTCTGCTAGCACATCAAGAACATCAAGAACGTTGTCAAACGCCAAATCTAAGGGATAACAAATGCCCTCAAAAGAAATAGATGTGGTTAATGGGTCGTTCAACCGCATTTAGACCACCTACTTCTTTTTCTTGTTTTTCAATGCTTTTTTCTTAAGCATGTTTGCTTTGCGTTCTGCGAGCTTGTCTTCTCGACCCTTTGCATCATTTTCAATTGATTCCGCAACTTGTTCAGCGATTGGGTCAAAGAGATCAAACAACTGCACCGCATCAGGATATTTTTTGTAAATTTTTTCGTATGATCCATTGCCTAAAAGCGCATCGTATTGAAGGGCATTCAAATCATTAGAAATATCAATGAGTTTTTCGACATCTCTTTTTTGCAGATTGTCTACATCCACTTCCAATTTTTCCCGTTTTTGGAGCAACGGCTTCACTTTTTCCTCAATTTCGCTCTGTACATCAAAAAAACGAGTTAATTCTTCAACGGAAGTACCGAAGAAAAATTCAATGTTTCCGATAGTAATCGGAAAACCCGAAACTTTAATATCAAATTGCATATAATTTCCCTCCTAATTAAAAAAACGAAGGAGAAAAATCTCCCTCGATCTTTTTCAGCCTTCTGACACAGGCGTAACTGGTGTCCATTCTGGTGTTGAATCAAATGTGATGGTGCAAGAAAAATCACCAAAAGCAGTAGCATCACCAACCTGTGCGACTGGTTCTTTTACTGTGGCTTTGCCGACACGTTCCTTATCTTTCGTTGGCTTAACTACTTTGTACCAAATTTTCCGTCCATCACCATTTTTCCCAATCATTGCTTCAATAGCACTCATCGCTGGATCAGAATCATCGTAGAAACCTGTAAAAGAATGTCCAAGTTGGTGGCTCAATACTTCGTCTTCAGGATTTCCGTCGCCATCATAATATCCAGTGGCTTCTGATTCTTCATTTGAAGCGTCATCTACATTGCTAATAAATTTAGCTAGTTCCAACCATTCCGCTTCGGTTGCAGCTTCTCTATTCGTTTCTGTTATCGGTTGAATAAAATAGCCCGTTAAGGCATTCTTAGTTCTTGCCATTTTTATTTTTCCCCTTTCGGATATGTTGTTAATTTCGCCTGAACATCAAGCGAAAAAATGTAATTTCGTTTATCATCCAATTGATTGATAAACGGCTTGTTTGTAATTGAAATTGAATCAAAATCAAAAGAACCATCTGAGCTAACAAGCTTAGACAGTTCTTCGAGATAATTCTGCACCAGCCACAAAGTGTTGCTGATTTTTTGCTGATCCTGTGATTTCATTGCAAACTCAAAATTTAGTTGCTGGTCCTTTACTCCGTCGAAAAATTCTCGAACTACTTTGCTTCCAGGCAACGGATAGACACAGAAAGATTCGGTCGGCTGTAAATAGCCGATTCTGCAACGGATAGGCATGTCCTCAATAGCATTGACGCTATCTTTTAATCGTTCGATAAAATCCATCACAATCCCGCTCCTTTCTTAAACGCATCTAGCCAGTCAGACATAAAAATAGAACGTGCTTTGAGATCCCAACGTGGTCCTGTTCCAGGCGTTGTGTAGTTCCAGCCACTAGGAGCATAGAATTGACGACGAGCATAGACAGAATCCCAAAAGATGGAGCTTCCGTCAGGCTCTACTCCACTGGCCATTCGCAAATCGCCTTCTCGCATTGGAACGAAATTCTCGTTCATGTCCGTCAACATTTGGTTTGCCATAACGAATTGACCACGTTCAAAGTTTTTCTCTGAAAGCTTTGCTCGAACGCCTTTTAGATCAACTTTAATCCCCGGCATCAAACCACCTCCAAGCGCCAACCGATTTCATGACCGTTGATGATCAGCGGCTTAGAAAGAACAATAGTATAGTCTGTTCCGTTGAACGAGATTGGCGTGTTCAATTCAAAATCCGGCAATTCTCCGCTGTATTTGTATGTCATAGTTACGGAAGCGTTCGGCGCTTTCTCTGATGAATCATTGCCACCGTGGGAAAACTTGGTTGAGAGATTGAACCAAACGTAATTGATGACTGTCTCATCGTAAATAGGCTTGCCCCAATCATCCTCGCCGTTTTTCTTTTTATAGGTAATTGAGTGGCAAAATGCTCTTTTCGGCGGTAGTCGGTAATAACTCATTGACCCAGCCCCCTAAAAAGCAGACCTGTTCCAGACAGCATCGCTAAGGTATCATCTGAAATGATAGACGGTGATTCATTCGTTCCGCTAGCGTTGTAACGACTAGATTCCGAAACGCTCATACCGTCCACTGACCAACTTTGAGGTGTATTGATTTCAAACGAAGTTGTGGCTCCTGTTTGATACATGTATTCAACTTGCAATGCCACAGCCTTCTTGAATTTTGTTTTCCGAAAATCGATGTCGGTTTCCAAATCATTGAATTGATAAAAATTCCGAGTTTGAATATCGAGGTAGTCACACACCCGTTGGATCAAGCCTTCAAATTCATCCTGTTTGATATCGGAATATCCAAACGATGTGTATTCCTCATACGTTAAGTAGGCCATAGTCTTCCCTCCAATCAAAAAGGAGGAGCTATGCCCCTCCCGTTGCTGCTACAGTCACTTCGCACGTTGCTGTCTTGCCGTTAGCCGTTGTTGCGGTGATAATAGCGGTTCCTTCAGCTACCGCTGTCACCTTGCCTTGCACTGGCGTGACAGTAGCAATCGCCGTATCGCTTGAGCTAAACTGCACCGACTTGTCGGACGTATCATCAGGCGAAACGGTTGCTTTTAACGTTGCCGTGCCCCCAACTTCAAGAGATAGCGTTGTTTGATCCAACGTCACTCCTGATGGGGCTACGCTTTTGGGACGTACGAAACATAAATCGCTTTTTTCGCGTTATCAAATACAATCGCATCGTAGTAATCCAATCCTTTGATTGTGTCACGGTAACCGTTACGGTCTTGGCTAGCTGGGACGGTGTCAACAGTACCAAATTTAACGATAGGAGCAATCGCTGTTAATGGTGTGATGATAAAGTTCACTGTATCTAGGATTGTCAAACCCGACATGCGATCTTTAGCGACTTTGATGATCGGCACTCCACCATCAATTTGAGCAACAGTACGATTGATTCCGTTGATCTGCATTTGATTTGTGGAGAAAGTCTTGCTGACACCTTCTGCATTTTTCAACAAACGATACGTAGCAGCAGAAACGAACATTACATATCCGCCAGGAACTTCGTTATCAGTCATATATTCTTCTGCGGCATCATATGCGGCAAGGATATTAGCTGTCGTCAACGTTTCGTTAACTTTGTTACCGGCGCCATCATACATAACTTGAATAGCTACCTTGTCACGATGTGGAACAGTGATCAACCGTTTGTGTTCAGTAACGATATTGTTAATAGTCAAAGCTGCACTTTCCGATTGATCCAATTGATCTACATCATACGCAAACCAGTCTTCGTGAGTAAGTTTAATCGTTTCTTTCTCTATGCTAACTGCATTTCTAGCGTTATCCTGATTACGTTTGTATTGCGTTGCTTCAACAAAACCGCTCATTTTGTTAATTCGAACTTCATTCGCTCCAACAAAGTCGGCAGCCGTAATGCTTTTTGCTCCTTGAGTTAATACGTCCCACACTTGGGAATCAGTGCGGAATTCTTTATCAATAGTTGCTAAATCTTTGCTATCTAATACTAATGGCATATCTATTCACCTAATCTTTCCTGTATTTTTTGTACCAACGTTTTATCATTTCCTGAAGGCCCTTGAGGATTTCCCCCAGCGAAAAACGTAGGAGTTGGTTTATCCTCGTTTTGTTCTTGTTGCTGAAATAAGAATGCTTTGCTTTCTTGTAGGGATTTTAGTTGTTCATCAAATCCTTGTAATTTGCCATCAACGACTTTAATCGTGTCCTTGTCTAATTGAGTAAGGACAATGTCCTCATCAAGCGCCTGCGCTTCTTTAAGCGCCAATTTGATAGCAAAATCTTTCTGTTGTTCAGCAAGTTTCGTTTCAGAATCTGCTTTCGTTTTATCAAAAGCAGATTGCAGTTCAGCTAGTTGCTTCGTCAAATCTTCGTTGCCTTTTGCCGATTCTTTCAGCGTGTCCAGCTCTGTTTGATTAGCAGTAAGTTGCTCTTCTAGTTGTTCCTTTTGCGATTTCATCTTGTCAAAACGTTCGTCAAGTTTTTCCTCACTCGCTAGATAAAATTTTTTCTCAGGCATGCCACTAACGACTGCGGTTGCTTGTTCTTCTGTAAGACCGTTTGAAATCAGATACTCTTTAAAACTCATTGTTTTTCCTCCTATACGGTTTTTACGAGGTTCCATCTCTTTAGTAGTCTGATTGTTCTTTAACGCCTGCAATCAGTAAAAAGGCATAATAAAAAGCCTAGCGACTGCTAGACTTCTGTTTCTCTCAATGCATAACCTGCAGTAGAAGTATTATTAAACATAGCCGAGCGTTTCACGCCTGTAGCAACCCCGATATAATCGAAACTGAAACCTGTTGTGGTTGGTCTAAAATTTTCCACACCTTTGAAATGATAGGTCTGTCCATTATTTGTGAATACGATTAATTCCATTTAATTTACACCTCCGTTTCTTGAATCAATTGTTGTTTTGCAATCTCAACCATGCCGATAACCTGTGTTGAACTTAGTTGAGTGTAAAAGGTGTTGATAAAACCATCTTTATCCATGCCTACAACTATAATGCTGTCAGCATCTTTGAAGAATTCTTTCGATTTATCCATAAACTCTTCATTGCTAACACCACGCTCTTTTTTGCGTTTCAATTCTTTAAAATCCATTTCTTCCTCCTTACGAATAAACTTGTTCTCGTGAGTAATCACGATGCAATAGACTGCTGTTGTCGCTAATAAATTGCCTTAAAGCGGATTGTCGTTGACGAATCAATTTAGAAAAATGTTCTGCATTTTCATCATCGCCCATCGCCTTAGATGCATTAAGATGTTTTTTCGCTTGCCGAATTGATGCTTCCAAACGACGCTGTTTTGCAACAATCTCAGCATTTTTCATGGCTTCCTCCGGTGTTGGCGGCTTTGGAATGTTGTTCTTGGTAATACCGGGAATGCCAGGATATAACCGATGGTGGCAATGGATTCCTTGTGTTCCTCCAGCTGTACCGTAGCCGAAATCGTAAATGGACGGGTACTGACGGAATTCATCAGGAGCCTGTTCTTTTGGCACAGTTAGTACCCATCCACCTTGTATTAGTGCACACGCTTCACGAGCAGCAGATTTGCTACTCATTAAAGCAGTGACGATGCCGTAGTCTTTTGATCTCGACAAACGCAGATCATTGTACACGTGGTTTTTAGTAGCGGTGATCACACTGCGAACATAACGTTCGAGCGACCATTCACGCCCTGCCTTGTCTTTAAAGCCACTTGTGATGCCTTGGTCTACCAAATCGTAGATCGCTGTACGAAACGCTTTATCAGGCGTTACCAGACCACCAACTACTTTAGCCACCGTATCATTTAAGACTTGCTGATAAGACTTAGCAATCCAACTATCGCCAAAATTGGTGGTAATTAACGTTTGATTGACGTGATTATCAAAATCGAGCCATTGACTATCAAAATACTGATTTAAAATCGCATCAAGGTTGCTCCAGCTTTTGACATCAGTATCCATCAGATTGGCAAACTCTTGATTAGCTTCCTGCCCGATTTCATAGCCGTCATCCAAGATGATTTCTTGCAAAATCTTTTTTGAGTAAGCAGAAGTTTCTTTAACCAACTCTTCGATAGTCTGCATGTCTAGCAAACCAAGCTGTTGCAATTTTTCGATTTGCCACTGAAAGACGGTATCTTCTGATAGCTCCGATGCCGTTTTAAAATTCAATCGATCAATCAGCTGTTTCATGATTTCTTCTTCAAGAGCTTCATACGCATCTTGGATCAATGCGCCTTTGATGTCTAATTGGCGAGGTGTGATAGGCATTCAATCACTCCTCTTCTGGAGGATTGCCGCGATTAGCAAACAAACCTGTCGTGATATCAGCTACATCTCGTTTAGCCCTACTATAAAGTGCCAAGGCTTGTTTTTCCGGCAACTCAAGCAAGTTCTGCAAGACTTCTTCACCCGGAATTAGTTTGGCGTTGAACAATTTGAGGTAGTAATCCGCAAGCGCATCTTTGTCTTGAAATGCGCCATCTTGGAAATCTACTGCGATGTCCGAATATTTAGGGATCTCTCCGGAATACACATCCAGCGCTTTGCCAAGTTCGCAAACAGACACGACCAATTCTTTGATGAATTTCTCAATCTCAGTAATCTGCATGGATCTTGTTTGATACGTCAGTGAGTTCTCACTCACGATCTCCGTCGCTGTCTTAACTGACTTTCCATCAAAAGTGAAGGTGCCACTAGAAAGATTGGTTTCCATTTCCAATGTTTTCAGATGATGATTAATAGCGGCGATATACTCGTTCGTCCGGATGTCAGAAGTCAAATCTCTAACGGATAAATCATCCATGTTTGCACCAGGGATTGCCTGAAAAACTGTTTCGTCATCATCAAAAAACTGTCTGATTTGACCGTTTTCGTCCATTCGTCCGCTTAGCAACGATTCAGAAACGACGATACGACGTTTGCCTTTTTCAATCTCCTGATCAAACTCATCGTACACACGATTAATGCGATCAAGCGTCTTACGGCAATTGTCGCAAACGCCCAAACCCAACGAACTGTAAGGACTGATATTATTAAACCCAGATGGTTTTAGGTAAGCGAAAAGCGGACGACTTAAAGCATCGAATGTAACTTGCTCTTCCAAATCGGGATACAGCTCTTTTAGCGATACCTTGTTCCCGACTTGATTGATTTCCTCGGACTTGTAAAGCTCATTCGTGATGACGTATTGACCATTTTGCCACTCGTGGAATTCCAATAACGTGTAATAATAGGTCTTGCCACCTTCCGAACGTGTGGAAGCAAAAGGAATGGCGCACTCACTAATATTATTGGAGTTGGATTCTAGCGGATAAAACGCATTAGCCAACGCCCAACTGAACTCAATTTGCTTTGTATTTGCATCAAAATACGGACGACATGCCAAACCGCCTAATGCAAACATCGGTTCCAAATACTTGCTGAAATTCTTTTTGAAGTCATTATGTTCGAAAATATTTTTAATATATTCTGCTGCACTCCCGTCCACATTAATTTCGCATTGTTCATTAAAAACAACGGTGGCATAGCGGTTTGATACTTTTTTAAGCATGTTGATGGTTGAATATTCTCGTTTGAATACTTTGCCATTTGAGTTCTTGTAATTCAACAGCGGATAGTTGCCTTCGTAATAATCTAGTGATTTGCGAATGCGTTGATACTCCGTTTCGTCTACATTGATTTTCGGATGATCCGTAATACTGTTTAAAGACTGCATAGCTCCGATTTTCGTCGCCCCCTTTCGAAATAGATTTTTAATCGACTGTACAAAGCCCAAATTCTCACCTCCCTAAACCGCTATTCCTAAAACGGATGCATTATCAATGCAAAAATACTGGAATGCATCACAGGTATGATCATCCTCTTTGATAACGATTGGGTTATCTGTATCTGCGGTACCTTCTTTATAGCGGTAATGCTTATGTTCCTCGTAAAATATCTTATTATTCTCAGTATCGAGATAATAAAAACGACCTTGCGCGAATAAGTTCGTTGCAAAGTCGGTCATTGTTTGCTTATCTTTTTTAGCTACTGGATGCCATCTTATTTGATAGTCCAGATAGTATTGGTTTCTAAGCGCTGCTTCCGCACTATCAATTGTTCTATTAACCACTTGAGCATTCTTCCATCTTTTATCTTTCAGCGTTTTAGAAATGAAAGTATGAACCTCGATTGATAACTGAGATGGAGCAAGCTTTACGCTTTTACCTGCCGGTGAGTAGTAATAAGTATCTAGCAGGATTACTTTCCCTTTTGCGGTCAATCCTAAGCAAAGGACTGTTGTCGCTGATTGAGCATGACCACCGTCAAGAGAATAAAAAATAGCGGTGACATAGTCATCGCTTGGAAGATCATTTATTTTTCTGAACGTTTCAACATTGTAAACATTGTCTTGGAATCCAACAGGTAGCCCCTCATAAAGATACAAGTAATAGTCGTAGTCGTTTTCCTTAATACGATTGATTTCATCAAGCATTTGCTGAGTAACGAAACCCAAGGCATCATCCTTGTAACTAGATGAATGGATAAGATAATCTTTATGTCCTTCCAATTCTTTGACCCATTCATTTATCCAGTGATAGGGATTTCTTGGAGGGTTGTAAGAATAGAAAAATTGGACTTGATCAGCATCTATCGGCTTTTGCCGCATAAAGGTTGCTTTCATCTGGTCAAATTCTTCTGCACTGTTAAACTCTGCCGCTTCTTCAACCCAAACCGCGATGATGTTCCCGATATCATTTGATTTTAGCTTTTGAAAGTCATCTTGGCCATAAAAGTAGAAGGTTGACCCTGTTTTCCCATGAGTGATCTTAAAAGGAGATACCGTACATGAGAACTGATCTAGAACAAAGAATTTACCTAGCGCCCATTGGATCTTTAGAAACACTGAATCACGTATCGTATTTGCTACTTTACGAATGATTACAACGTTTGCTTTCCTTTTGGTCATAATGTATAAGAGCATCATAAAAACAAGCTTGAGCGCAATGACAGATGATTTGAAGCTATTCCGTCCGCCTCTCAAGATGTTATAAGGCTTCTTACTAATCCATACTGGCTTAAAGTGCGGGTTTACTTCTTTTTGAACGTTGATCTTATTCATCAGAATCACCCCAAGCATCGACAATAACAATATCTCCGCCACCGATGTTCGAATCATCATTAGTAGTTGATTTAAGTTTGGCGATTTGAGCATCCATGAGGTCAAGTTTCTTCCTACGCTCGTCTTGTTCATCGGCAATAGCCAAGAACTGCTTAATTAGATTAGACAAGGTACCCATAGCCCTTGATTGAGCATTTAGAAAATTGGCTTGTTTATCCCATGCATATTGAAACTGACGAGTGATTTTTGTTTGAACAGATTTACCAGTCTCCTGGTCAACAAACATCGGATTTACTTCTGCGCTAACAACATCTTCTGTATGATCAAATTCACTATGAACATTCATAATCTTCTGCGATCGTATGATTGCTGTGTACTGAATCATGATGTTATTCCAAATAATATCACTAGGTTCCGATGTATAAAGTTCTTGAATGATTTGACGTGTATCATCTGGTAACCAATTTGCGAATAATCCATGACTAACAGAATTTTTATTATTCGGCGGGGCACCACCTCGATTGTTTTTTGCATTCTGGTTGCCATGCATGGAATCGTAACGCTCTTTTTCATTTGGAGCGCTCCGTTTCGATTCCTTATCCCATTTATCCTCTGATTTCCATTTTCGAATAGTGGAAGCAGCCACGCCCAACTCCTCCGCAATATCTTTCAAAGGCTTCTTTTTATTTGATTCCAACCAAATGCGGAACGCTTCATCTCGCATTGGATTACGTTGTCTAGCCATCCATAATACACCACCTCGCAATCTGTGTTGTTTTGTAAATCTATGTACAACAAAAAGACGGCGTTGAACAATCGTTTAAAGGAGCATTTCATCTCCTAAATTAGATTCGCCGTCTTTTTGAAAGAAGAAGTTTAACGATGAAGAGATGTCCCTCCCTTCGTGTCTCAAGATTATTGTGAGTAGTCTTGAAGACCTCTCCGTATTAAAAACCGATTGATGTACTTGTTAAGTGAATGTTTTAGTGATGGATCAATCGGTGTTTTAAACAATTTTTGATACTACTATTTTACCCTATAAAAACTTATGAAAACCGCCGTCATTCCGCCAAAAAACCGCCATTTTTAGCAATATGTGATTAATCTTCCTTTTCGGTAGCTCTCTGCAAACTCGATTAAAGCATCGGATTTCATGCGCTCGATTTGTCTAACGGAATAATCCATCTTGCCGGCGATTTGAAGGTTAGAAAGTTTTTCTCGATAACAATAAGAATAGTAAAGTATTTGGCGGCTTTTCAGCGGCAACATCATCAAAGCGGCGATAATGTCATCCCTATGCCTCTCAGCCTCCATGAATTGAATAAGTGCATCTTCTGATTTATTACCGTAGCTTGGATTTCTGGGCATGTCAGTAATAATAGGTGATCGCAGATCAATGACTGACCGCCCAGCTATCCGCTCCCACTTTCGGAATGATTTTAATATTTTTCTTGTATTTTCTCTTGTTTGATAAAAATCTACCTCTTGCAATAAAGCCATCAACCCAGCCACCTAACCTTTCTGATATGGTATAATGTTATTGACTAGATAACATTTGCCGAGCTGATGCTTGGCTTTTTTTATTTATTTTTCCAGCCAATAACGATGTAATGTTCATGGCTGTTGATTGTGCCAAAAGGAGTTTTTATGCCTTTGTTATTATCAACTCTCCGAATATCGAACCCCGATAATTTGCCTTTCAGTTTTTCGATAATTCGATCATCACTTAATCGCCGTTTCAAATATTCATTTCGCTCGTTTTTTACTTCGATACGATATCCAGAGTAACCTTTTTGTGCTGATTGTTTTATGCGGCTTTCCAAGTCTTCTTTCAAATACCAACGTTCAAACCATTTGTCATAGCTTTCGTTTCCAACGTTCTTGATTTCTTCAATATCCATCATTCGTCCTCCAACCAATCGTTACTTACCGCCAACGCCTCAGCAGACACGATCTTTATAGCTTCTGAAAACGTCTCGGCTTCCACGTCAGGATGTTGCTTTTTTATCGCTTGCAACGCACCCCATTCAAGAATCCTAGCGTCTTCTTTGGCTTGTAGCCGCGCTACTCGTCTGTGCCGGTTGTTCATCCCGATTACCTCCCAACAGTTTAATCACTACCCGAATCTGCTCCTTTTGCCACTCCGTCAGATTAACGGACGTGAGGATTAAATCTTTCAGGCGGTCGATTGCTATATCGTTGTTGATCATTCGGAGACCTCCAATAGTTCGGGATTAGTGTAGATGCTGCCGATGATTTCTTCTGAACCAGTCCATGCATAGCCTTCTTGCAGTCCTGACAAATACCAAGCCGGCATTCCACCAATATACACTCCAGCATATTCCTGTAGCCAAACCACCTCATGAGGACAACCTCTAGTGCATCTTACGATATCCCCTTGAAAAACTTCCACGCCGTTCTTGTCTTTCAGGCCAGTGGATTGCATGAATATCACATCATCGAAACATCTAGTGAGTGTATGCCTTGTTTCGTGATCTCCTTGATCTGCTTCAAGCCAAACTGTGTTTTTCTCAAAGTCAATCTCATTGACGGTCATAATCATTTTGTATTTTTTATCCCATGCTCGAAATTTTGGTACCATCTTACCCCTCCTGTTTGCTATCGCTGACGATTGCGGAATTATTGATTACTCTTCTACCTGTTCAATTTCATCTGAGAATCTTCTGTAGATGACTCCCTCTGAATTAATCAGATGATATACAAAGCCGTTATTTGTCACAAACGCAACTTCCACTATTGCACCTTTGATCTTATCTAATACCTTCATCACTCTTCCTCCCTGCTTCCCCATTCCGCAAACGCAGCGAGGACTTGGAATTGTTCTGCTCTGGTTAGTTTCCTTAGTGCAGATAACTCAACGTTCCCTAAATTATTGGATTTAATGCAATCCCACAAAAAGAAAATCGTCTGAAAGGGTTTATCCCCACTATCCTTATCGGCATATATTTGGAGCCATTCTAGTACTTCCTGCTGATCGTCGGTGAGAGAGGGAGAGACGGCTTCTTTTTCGGCAAGTTTGAAAAACCAGTCGGCGCCATCGCAAAAACCTTGGTCATATTCGCTTTTAAAATGGCCTGTTATGTCTGTCCTGCTATCGTATTCTACGTCAATTTTTTTCTTTAATTTTTTAATCACTTGTTGCCGTCCAGTCATTCCGCTACCTCCAATTTCCGTCCGCACCACGGACAATAGTTGACTTCTAGCTTTCGAAATTCCTCACTAACAGGCGCTCCGGCGTATCCTTGATAGCGTTGAGTAATTTCTATTGATTTATTGCCAATCTTCCACTGTCCGCCCAAATCATCAGTTCGGTAAAATCCGTGTGGGTAATTGCACATTGTGCATCCTTCTTTAGTCATTCTGCTTCCTCCTCGACTGGGTAATCTTTGATAATCACAATTTCTCTACGGTTAACAGCCTCAATTTCGCCATTTTTAAGCCAAGCTATATTAATTGGAAAATCTGGGTCATTAGTTAACTCTTCGATAGTCCCTACATCACCAATATCAGCGCTCAATCCTCGGTCAAGCTTTCTTACTAATTCCACGGTTTGACCTACTTTAAAGTCTGTCATACTTCCTCCACACTCCCATCAACCAACGTAGCGACTGCTTCGGCTTTGGATTTGTCGGTGAATTTGATGGCAATTTCCGTAGATACAGCATATCTATCCGCAATTTCCTGCACAGCATCCAATTTCAAATCTTTTAAGTAATCCCCTGCGCTCTTAACCACCCACCGCTTAGGCTTGATGGTGTAGCCGCACAGTCTTGCTCTAGCTAGCAACTCTTCTTCCTTTTCGCTGCACTCGCAAATTAACGAAAAAAGAGGTTCGTTTTCATATTTTTTCAACAACCGCGCTTGTTCTTCGTTCACTTCCACCTTCTCGTCTTGCGGTTCGGTGAGGGAGATTTCATCTTCTTCCTGTAGCCAATTGTAAGCACCACATCCTAGACATAAATACAAGGGACTTTTAGTATCATCTTTTTCCAAAACTTTTCCCTTCACCCACACCGTATCTCCGACCTTTAACCGGTCAATTACTTCACTTACTTTCATTTTCCTTAACTCCTTTTGAGTAAATTTTAGTTAAATAATTTGGTGGTTAGCTGACTATTCAATAATATATTCCCTTCTATCAAGGTCTTCATCAAGCCCAAGACTAAAGCCTATTTCTTGAGCTTTTCGTTGAATTTTCGCCATATCGCTGGGCGGATATCCCCAATAATCACAATACACACCGCCATAACCATTCTTAGCGTTCGTCGGCTTACCAGTTCTAATCCATTCCGCCATATCTAAGATCAAGGCTTGCATAGTTCCCCCCTCAGTAAATTTTCGCCGAAAGAAGCGATCTCCGTAGGCATATATGCGTTTATAAGTATACCCATCAATAAAATAGAGCCTTCCTTTTCTAATAGTGAACGCTGATATAGAACCACCGTGTTCCTCATGATTGAAAAACTTTCTTCCACTAGTAGCAATAAGAATAATTAGCTCATTTGCTAATTTGTATCGTTCTACTTTGTTCATCGGTTTTTCTCCCCATTCCATAATTTCTTCCGTTAGTGAACAAATTTTGATTTTCTAAACCGGTCGAATTCGACGGGTTTAAACTATCGAATCAAATCATGTATTTTTTCAGCGGGCTACTACATCCAAAACCTCTCCGCTATCAACTAAATCATTTTCCGACTTATCCAACGTTGCTAAATGAATCGTTCTTGGTGCATCTGGAATCCACGAGATTCGCCCTTCTTGGCTAAGTATCGTCAAATGTTTGTGAACAGTAGCTGTGGAACTCAATCCAACCGCTTTGCCAATTTCTCGAACAGTAGGCGAGTACCCACGTTCGCTGATATATTTTCGGACAAACTCTAAAATTCTTTGTCTAACCATCGTCAATACTCCTTTTCTGGTATCAGCCGCTTTAACGGGATAACCGTCAGACCTAACCGCTCCTGATATAGTGGATAATCGTCATCATCAAATGACACAATACGTACTAAAGCGCTGTGCTGATAAATTTTCTCAATCACACCGTAAAACTGGTGTTTCCAAGGTGCTAGCCGTAAGCAGTGATAGTGTTTTCCGACTTCATACCGTCCTTTTTTCTTCACGGTTTGATAAATTCTTGGACGATCGTACGCCTTATCTTTAAATTTTTTCGTCATAATTAAAAACCTCGATTTCTATTCGTGGATTATTTTTATCTACTTGGAAATCATGCGAAAAGTCGCCAATCTCCTTCCAGCCGTCATTGCTGATTGCTCCAGACTTGATCATGCCATCAAGAATAAATTTCAATGCAAAAGCAATGTTGTCCTTGTCCTTTGCCTTATTCTTGCAATACCAAGTGATTTTTAGCGATAGCGGTAGGCTCATCTTACGTATTTCCAGTCGCTTTGGCATGAAAGCAGAAGCACATTTCATTGTTTCTCGTTGCTTCACACGATTGCCAACTCGATAATTCGTGCGCTGGGCAGTAATGAAATTATTCAAATCCATAAGCTCACTAGGAATCGTTATCTTGATCATCGAAATACTCCTTCATCATCCGGTCAATTTCAGCTTTGCGTTGCGGATCACTCTCGATTGGACCAGCTAAAGATTGCCAATCCGGCACCTCTTCACGTTTTTGAGGTGGTTGCTGATACGAGTTGTAACTCTTTCGCTCATCTCTAATAGCCTGTTCGCCTTTTATAGCGTCTTTGGTGTATAGTGCTTTGTTATCCCACTGACGCAAGGTGCCAAGCACATAATTCCAGAAGCGTTTGTTTTGCCTAATAGCGATCTGTACACCGCATATCAGCCATTCGTCAATTTGCGCATCGCTGTACCCGAGATCCGTTAGTTTCTTGAACCAAAACTCGATATCGCCTTTGATCGGTTCGCTGTATGGATTTCCAAAACCATTAGTTTCCAAAATTTTGAAAATCTTAAATACATACGTAGTTGTTTCTTTTTCCTTTTCTTTTTGTTTCTCTTTTTGTTTATTTAATGTGCTACTGTTATGCGCACTCTGTTGTGTACTCTGTTGTACACTCCCTTGTACACTCTGTTGTGTACTCTGTTGTACACTATTTGACGATAGGGCTTTTTCTTGTGTACTCCCTTGTGTACTATCTGACGTATAAAGTCGCGTTACATGATAGGAGGTAGCCTTTTTTCCATTGCTTCTAAAATCAATAAATCCCAACTGTTTTAGGGAATTACGATTCTTATTGATCCCCGACCGAGATAGACCTGACAATGTTTCTAATGTTGCATTAGCCGCAGTAAACCAATCGGCCCATCCAGCTTTATTGTTTATGCTCACTAAAGCTCGCCATAAAGCAATTTGCCCAGATGATAGCTTTTGGTTATATAGCAGATAATCGTCAAACGCAAGAAACTGTCTTATAATGTTCATCTTAATGGTCGCCCTCCTCCTCTAAAGATTTTCGCTGTTCACAAATTCTGTGATCTGCATGTTTCTGCGGCAATATTCACACTCACCGCAATATGTTAGAGCTTCAACTCCGTTTTTGACGTTACTAATATGGTCTATATTTTGAGCTAGTTGAGAAATCTCAAACAGCATCATTTGTTCATCAAGTGTGATCAAACGAAAAGCTGGTGGATCTTCCTTACTTACCGCCGCTATGATCGGAGTAAGTATCTTGCCATACCTCAGCTCCAGTAACCGCTGATAAACTGCCATTTGCAATATATAGCCGTAATCAGCAACCCAGCTGACACGTTCGCCATATTTTTCATTCCAGATCTTTCTGTTCATTGGTCCTTTGGTAGTTTTAATATCTACAAAATAACCGCCTTCGATGTTTAAACAATCAATCTTAGCTTTCCAGTCAACGCCGTATAATTCGCCGGTGACAATCGCTTCTTTATTGCCTTGATACAGCATTTTAAAGCTCTTTTGGTGGTTTAACGCGTCTATCATGCTCTCAGCGACTTGATAAGTTTTCAATAACCCGTACGGCTTCCTGCTGCTGAATAACCGCTCTTTATTTACCTCTTTAAATGTTTCGTGAGATTTAGAAGATTCAAAGTACGAATGAACATAATTTCCTACATATAGCGCGGTCTGATCACTTGAAGGTTGCCATCCGTTCAATTTAGCAATCGCAGCCGCTTCACATTGGAGAAAATCCTTATATTGGCTAACTGACATATACTGCCAGTTAGCCTCACTGCTATAATAGTTATCCTCAGAGATCGAAAACATTGATCTCGCCCTCTTCGCTTACTTTAGGTTGCGCATTTGGGTCTACATATTCCAAATCCAATCCTTCTTGTACGGCCTCATGATCTTCGTTCAGTTCTACTGTCTTTTCTTCAACTTCTTCAACAGGCGTACTAATAAGCTCTTTTAGCTTGTCTAAAGTTTGTACCTGAGAGGCACTTTCGGCTTCTTTGATAGGTTGATCGAAACTGTCCTCTACGACTTCATCAACGCTGTACATACCCATGATCAGATCCGGACAATTGATTCTTCCAAAAAAGGATGCGGCTCGATAACGAATCATCATTTCCGGCATTGTCTGCCACTTCGAACCATTCTTTTTAACCCATCCTTCTTTTTGCGCCATGTCCATAGTGATCTCAGGACCGTCCACTCTTCGATCGTTATGATCGACAGCGAAGGCTTTACAAGATAATGAGTCTCCTTCCCCTTTCAGATCGAATTGCAGTTCAGTTTTGTATCTACCAGAGCTGTTGATCATTGCGATGATATATTGGCTCGACCAAGAAGGATTGCCGTTTACAATGTACAGATTTTGCATCACCATCATTGGACTTGTCTTTAGACGGTTCGCCATTTCAATGGCTATAATACAGTTGCCGGCATTTCCTTGAAATTGTCTAGGAACGATTGTTGATTTTGATAACGCTGTGGCCATTCTAGCCGCCACATCAAAAGCCTCTGTATTCGACCAGATATTTGCCGAAAAATTTCTATTTGCAACTTCATTAACCATTTTTAACTACCTCCATATATTCTTTTCCAAGGCCGACAAATTCGATATGTTTTAAATTGTCAGCGCCAAATTCTTCAATTAAATCGACAATATTTGCTTGAGTGGCAATTTCACTATGCTCATTTGTTTCTGCGGTCCATAATTCCGAGTTAACTTCCCAATGTTCAAACGTCACTTCAAAAACGCCGTCTTCTTCATAAATCTCATCACCGAAAAAATCAGTGATAACTCGATATCCCGATATTTCTGCGAATGTTTTTCGGTCCGGTTCTTTAAACCGGTCAAAGAATTTTTCAGGAACCATCATGACAAAACCCCTTCTTTCTGATAAAATTAAGACAAAGATATTTTGATAAGAATTTCTTGAGACTTACTATTGCTTTGGTCGGCTGGTAAGTCTTTTTTCTTTGGCTTGCCGTTTGCTTAAATCTGACGCTAGCGACAAAACTGTGACGATCAAAATCAATATCATGCTTGCTTTCAAATCGTAGCTTGCGATAGTGACGATCATCAGCATGTATACTGCTGTTTCAAGCGTTTCTCTTATACTTTTCATACTTATGCCTCCTTCAATTCAGCGAATCTGCGATCCATTTCTTTTAGCTTTTTGTGCTTTAACGCATCTTCAATAACTTGATCAAAATCACGTCCGGCATTTTCCTTCAAAAACCGTTCAGCTTCATAAATACTGACTTTTTTAGATCCAAGTTTCATCGATCTGATCTCACCAAGCTCTTCAAGAAGATAAATCTTGTCCTTCGAGGTTCGAAACTCCTTAGCCAATTCTGGTAATGTGTAAACCAACATTCCTAATCATTCCTTTCTCTTGCATCTGCTTCATCAAGCATCGTCCGCATATTCCAGTTGAATCTGTTGCACATGGATGTTAAAACTGACAACTCCAGTCGGATTTCGTCGCTCAACTCATACCAGTATTCTTTTAGATGTTGGATTTCATCGGGTAATAACTCGCTAGGGTCGATTGTCAACAGATCCCAGATATCATATTTCTTCTCGGCCTCGATGCGCTGACTCTCTTCCTTATCCTGTCCGACCATTTTCGAAAGAGGATGATTATCTCTTCGCTTTCTATGGATTGGTGTTGGTGTGTGGAGTAGTTCGGCAGCGACATCAAAGTCCAGATCCGGATCTTGAAGGTAATCTGCTATATCGATCACTCGCTCAAGTCCCATCGCTCTACGTCCGTTTAACATGTGACTCAAAAGCTGAGGCGAAACATTGATGTCTTGAGCCATCGCCCGTTGATTGATTGCTTGATTGTCAACTTCTCTTCTATATAGAGAGGCAATCCTTGCTTCGTGTATGGAAACTGTCATTCAAAACACATCCTTTGTATTCATTTGTCAATTTTCATAGCAGTTAAACTGCCATAAACTGTATTTAAGCAAAAGCCATTTCACTGGCATGCTGCTTCATCCAAAGTTTGACTAGGTTTACTTGATTTGCTAACTCGTCATCTGCCCAGCTTTCCCAAAAATCTCCGGGAATATCAGGACGAGCTTTGGATAAAATTTTGATCATGGTTTCTCTGGCCATTTTTTAGCCTCCTCTCCATCATTGACATATGGCAACACTTTGTTAAAAATAAAAAGCTTGTCAAAATCTTTTTCCGTCAAATCGAAGGCTACAAGCAATTTTGGAATAAGTTCTCCGCCAACCCCTCGCTCGTCTTTTAAGATTCGGTATATAGTAGAAGGAGCTACTCCCATTGTTTTTGCCAGCGACCGTTCATCATATCCTTTGGCCTTCATCATCTTTTTAAGTGCCATTTTGTTTAATATTGTTTTCAATTTCTCCACCTCCATTGCCTTATGACAATATAATAAAACATAACTTGTCATTTGGCAACACTTTTATTGCAATTTGGCAAATTTTTTTTGAAAAAATTGCCAAGTGGCTATACACTAATTTATGAAAGGGGTTTTGATAATGGATTTCGGCGAAAGATTAAAGCTTCTGCGTGAATCAAAGAAATACGGTATTAATCAATTAGCTTTAAAGGCTGGAGTAAGCGCCTCTCAAATATCGAGATTTGAAAGTGGTGAACGCAAAGACCCTACTCTCGAAACTGTCAAAAAACTTTCCAAGGCACTCGGCGTATCCATCTCTTATTTTTCTGAAGAAGAAGATGAAAAAACTAAAGTCATTGCTGCTCATATTGACGATGATGCTACAGAAGAAGATATGGAAGATATTTTGAGATACATTGAATTTAGAAAAAAGAATCCATTAAAAAAGTAGGTGTTTGAATGCAACTAGACGAAGAATTGATGGCAATCTGCCCTAAGCTAGAATTTATTAATGATCCCTACATGCCAGAAAAGCAGAAAGGTTTTATAGATGGCTTGACCGTCTATTTGAATCCAAACCAATACTACTACGAACGTCCCGGAACGATTGGCGAAGAAATAAGCCATCACCTAACCGGAGCTGGTGATATCACTAGGCTAGACACCAATGAGAAAAGAAAACAGGAGCAGAAGGCTCGTGACGTTGGCGCTCAGTTGGTTGTTTCCCCTTACGACATCATCGATTGTTTCGAAGCTGGTTGTGTCAGTATTTGGGATTGTGCAGCACATCTAGGAATTACAACACAAGTAATCAATCGTGCAGTGAAATACTATGCTCGTAGATTTGATGGCATTAAAACCGAAAATGGTTACACTATTTTTTTTAACAAAAATGGAACGCTCGGCGTATTTAAGCCGTTTTATTAAAGTTATGGCGACTATTACTACCTGCCATTAAGTGGGAGTGAAATTATTCTTTTATAATAGGAGGAAAAAAGAATGGCAAAAAAAGTTATGGGTGCAGATGGGAAAATGTATAAAGTAAAAAAACCTTTCTATAAAAAAGTTTGGTTTTGGGTACTTGCTGTGATTGTACTTGTGGGTGTTGGTAGTCAACTAGGTGGAGACAAGAACGAAGCTTCCAATGGAGGTACTAAGGTTGAAACAACTGCAGAAAGTTCTTCAAAGGCTAAAGACGAGAAGAAAGAAAAACTATATAAAGTTGGAGATACCGTCAAAGTTGGAGATGCTACCTATACTCTTAAAAGTGTTGCATTAACAGATGAGCGAAATGAATTTGATGATAGCAATCCTGCAAATGTTGTAAAAATCGAATATACAGTTCAAAATAACGGCAAAGAAGATATTCCGGTAGGTATGGATGTTGAAGTTTACGATGCTGAAGATACTAAAATGGAAACATATCCAAATGACAATACAATGGGAGCTGTTGCACCTGGTAAAAACATGAATGTAGTTGCTCATTATGGACTAGAAAAAACAGGAGATATCGAAATTTATTTTGCTCCACTAATTTCATTTGAAGATGCTGCAATTTTTGAAGCAAACGTGCAATAATAAAAATCACATTTCCCCACCTGGCGACGCCGGTTCGATTCCGGCATGGGGAATTAAACTGGTCAAAATCGACCAGTTTAGATTAAAAGAATGATAAGTGCCCTTTTCTATGGCGACATGGGAAATGTATCGGGTGAATTCAAGGAAAACCTAAGTCGAGAGATATGGCAACCTTGAGCCAAGCAAAAATCCCTCTTTGATGATTTTTGAAGGTGCAACGCATAGATGGTGAATTGAGGAATGATACTCCGTCCACGAGCGCCCGACAACCCACGAGGTTGAACACATATGCTGATCTTTATGGAAACATAAAGAAGCCCGGGATAAAAAGCCCAGGCGATAACAAAAATGACGATTTCTTCAGATGTAACTAAACTAGCTAACGAAAAAGTTGAAGGAGTTGGTTCATTGAATATTTCAACAGGAACATTAACCGGAATTGCAAATGTAACCAACCCTGCAAATCAATTAATCACTGCGGTATCCACAGACCCTTACGCAACCGGGATTGTCGGAAAACTTAATTTACAAAATCTGACTAAAGTCGGTATCTATCATTCTTTTTTTATTATATCACGGATCAGCCCCAGGGTTTTTCTTTTTAACTACAAAACGAACATACATTCGTATACATCAACCTACTACTCTATACAAAATCAATAAAGGAGGAAAATAGTTATGAACGGACACGTCCGAAAAATCGGCAATAAATGGCACTATGTAATAGAAATGGCGAAAGTCAATGGCAAGCGCCAACGTATACAAAAAGGTGGTTGGAATACAAAAACAGAAGCGCAAGAACATCTCAGAATAGCGATGAACACATACAAAGATGGCGGCAAGGTCGATATCAAAGAAATGAGCGTATCTGATTACTTTGATTATTGGTTTGAAAATTACGTTGAGAAAAAGCTAAAATATAATACTCAAAAAAATTATCAGAACATTATCAATAAATATATCAAACCAGAAATTGGCAAATATTATTTAAGTTCCATTGGACCTGCTCGTTTACAGGATCTCATGAATAAACTCCCCAATGGCTTTGATCGTCCTCTAGCGAAGCATACAGTTGAAATTGTCTACACTGTTTTAAAAGGTGCATTCAAAAGAGCTATTTATCCATGGCAAGCGATCAATTCCAACCCGATGATCTACGTCGAAATGCCGGGATTTGAAAACCAGCCAAAACAAACTAGAGATGATATGAAGATCATAACTATGGATCAGTATCAGCAGATTCTTGATACCAATCCCCCTTCTAGCCCTTTTCGGATTCCTTTAATGATTTCTTTTCATACGGGATTGCGTCGCGGAGAAGTCTGCGGACTACAATGGTCGGATATTTCGTTGGATGAACAGACAATAACCGTTGAACGGATCATGCTGCAAGATAAAAACGGTTTGCAGTTAGGCACTCCAAAGACACAATCTAGTTTTCGGACGATTGCAATTGACGATATTCTCGTTTCTGAATTAAAAAGCGCTCGAAAAAGACAATTAGAAAACAAATTGAGATATGGCAAATTTTACTATGATTCGAATTTTGTTTGCACGAAAGAAAACGGTGAACCTGTCACCCCTAATTCGATCAAATGGCACTCTTCCCGAGTAAAAAAAGAATTGGGTTTTGATTTCAATTTCCATTCTCTCAGACATACACACGCCACGATGCTTTTAGAAGATGGTGTCAAACCCAAAGTAGTTCAGGAACGTCTGGGACATTCTCGTATTTCTACGACCATGGACAAATATGTTCACGTAACAAGAAAAATGAGGACGGAAGCTGTCGATATTTTCGCCCAACGTTTAAAGAAATCGTCTTGGAACTAAAAAAATTGTCGCCCATTTAAAACTTCGGGCGACAATCGGGCGAAACTTTTTGAAAATTCACAAACTATTTACTTTTATTTTCAAACAAACCCCGCTATTTCTTAGGTTCATCGTCATCCATTTTCAAAACAGCCATGAAGGCTTCTTGTGGTACTTCTACGGAACCGATTTGTTTCATTCGCTTCTTGCCTTCTTTTTGTTTTTCAAGCAATTTGCGTTTTCGGGATACATCTCCGCCGTAACATTTTGCCAACACATTTTTTCGTAAGGCTTTGATATCGGAACGAGCAACGATTTTCTGTCCGATAGCAGCCTGAATCGGTACTTCAAATTGTTGGCGAGGAATCAGTTTCTTTAGTTTTTCAACAATCGCTTTTCCCCGTTCAAATGCAAAATCACGATGGACGATAAAGCTCAAGGCATCCACTTTTTCGGCATTCAACAAGATATCCATCTTCACAAGCTTGCTTGGGCGATAGCCTGACATTTCGTAATCCAATGAAGCATAGCCTTTTGTACTGGATTTTAATTTATCAAAGAAATCAAAAACGATTTCTGACAAAGGAATTTCATAGACAACGTTTACCCGATAGTCATCCAAGTAATCCATCGTTACAAAATCACCACGTTTTCGTTGCGCAAGCTCCATCACTGCACCAACAAAATCATTTGGAACCATAATTTGCGCTTTTACGTAAGGTTCTTCCACATTTTGAATTGTCACTGGATCTGGAAAATCAGCCGGATTATCCACGATTTCTTGAGTACCGTCTGTTTTATTCACATGATAAATTACTGATGGTGCTGTTGTGATCAATTCAAGATTGAATTCTCGTTCAAGACGTTCTTGTACAACGTCCATGTGCAGCAACCCTAAAAATCCGCAGCGGAAACCAAAACCAAGTGCTTGAGATGTCTCCGGTTCAAACTGCAACGCAGCATCATTTAATTGTAATTTTTCCAAGGCTTCTCTCAAATCGTTGTAACGGGAAGTATCAATTGGATACAACCCACAAAAAACCATTGGATTCATTTTTCGATAGCCATGCAATGCTTTTTCTGCTGGATTGTTTGCTAAGGTCACGGTATCCCCAACCCGCGTATCTTGAACCGTTTTGATTGCGGCGGTGATATACCCAACGTCTCCAACCATTAAATAGTCCCGTTGAACTGCCTTTGGTGAAAAAACGCCAACTTCGGTCACATCAAACGTTTTTCCGTTACTCATCATTTGAATTTTATCGCCAGGACGCACGACCCCATCCATAACTCGCACATTCAGGACAACCCCTCGATAAGAATCATAAATAGAATCAAAAATCAGTGCTTTTAACGGTGCATCTAAATCACCGCTTGGTGCAGGAACGTATTCGACGATTTGTTCCAAAATTTCTTCAATACCGATTCCCGCTTTGGCACTGGCAAGAACAGCTTCGCTGGCATCAATTCCGATGACATCTTCAATTTCTTTGCGTACTCGTTCAGGATCAGCGGCCGGCAAATCAATTTTATTGATAACTGGTAAAATTTCCAAATCATTATCCAATGCTAAATAAACATTTGCCAATGTTTGAGCTTCGATTCCCTGCGCTGCATCCACCACTAAAATCGCACCTTCACAGGCAGCTAAACTACGAGAAACTTCGTAGGTAAAATCCACATGCCCCGGGGTATCAATTAAATGAAAAATATATGCTTCGCCATCTTTAGCGGTATAGTTCAACTCCACGGCATTTAACTTGATTGTAATGCCCCGCTCCCGTTCAAGATCCATTGAATCAAGTAACTGGTTTTGCATTTCACGAGTCGTGACAGTATTTGTTTTCTCCAAAATTCGATCTGCTAATGTAGATTTCCCGTGGTCAATATGGGCGATGATGGAAAAATTACGGATCTTTTCACGTCTTTTCTTCATTTCTTCTATATTCATGTGTTTCCTCATTTCTTTTAATCAACTTCTTTATTATACCAACGCAAATAGGATAAGTCATCCTTTATCCGTGATTCAGAAAAGAAATTGTTCTGAGGAAAGTTTTTAAAATAGTTCTTATTCGTGAAAAAAAGCTATTTTTTCTTTCTCACTAAAAAAACAATCCCAACAATGAGCAAAAAAACGATTAAGCCATAGAACCATTTGGGTGTGGGAACTAAAATACCGGTCTTTCCATCCGAATGACCAATGATTACACCTAAAAGCTTCATTCGAATCATGATTGAAAATTCCTCCTGTCTTTTGAAATAAACGTCCGAATTATTGCTCTTATTGTAACAATAAATCAATAAAAATAGAACCCGAGACAATTCTCAGATTCTATTTACTCTCTTATTCGTCAAATAGCTGATATTTTTTTCTTGCCATCACTGCGACAAGTAATAATAAAATCCCTGATAATAGGAAGATTGTCTGTGCACCAAAAAGATCGGAAATAGAACCCGCGATAAGTGATGCCACAGCAAAAGTTCCTGTATAGAGAACATTCATTGCGGCATAAACGGCAACAAGTTTTTCATTTGGAATATGTTGCTGTAACACAGTGGACTGAGGAATATTCTTGATTTGAGAAAAGACACCCACCAAAACAGAGCAAAAAAGAACAAACACCGGATGCCAACCGGGGGCAACTAAAAATGTTACCAGCGCACCACCTAAGGAACCTAGCCAGATCAACGTTGCTTTTTTCGTAGTTCTTCCCGTTAAACGCATCACAACAAGGCTTCCCAATAAAGCACCTGCAAAAAAAGTTGCATTAATATAGCCCCACCAATTTTCTGTTACGTGAAGAACGTCTTTTACAAAGGATAAAATTACCGCCGACACCCATGCCGTATTTGCAACTCCTTCAAGAATATCCATCGAAACCACTGTGCGAAGAAGCGGCTGCTGTCGAATTTCTTGCCATCCAACTGAAAAATTCTTCCACTCACTTTCTTTGGATTCTATTTTGTTTTCAACTTGAGGAAGCCACCAAAACAATGATGTCGCTATCAGAAAGATTCCCATATCCAACCAGACTAAATTTGAAACCGAAAAAAGAATCAATAAAGAGGAACCACCCGCCCAACTACCAATGCTAACAATTTGCAGCAACGTGCTGAAAATACTATTGGCTCGCATCAGATTTTCCTTTGCTACATAATGGGGCAGCAATGCTGTTGCGACTGGATCCGCACATCCATCTAAAAAAGCAATACAGCTGATGAAACCAAACAAAACAAGTAATTGAACAGAGGAAGAAAGTTGCAGATAAATAGCCAAGCCAAACAAAAACACTGTTTTGCAAAGTTGAAGACTCTTCAAAAGCTGAGTCAAAGAGACACGTACGATAATCAACGGTGTCAATAAACCTGATAAAACCATACTTCCAGTAATGATAACAGGCACGATTGCTGCGGCAAACACCGAGTGAGTCATCGCAAACACTGAACTTATCATGGCAATCGTATACAGCGTATCACCAATATTAGCTATCGTTTGTCCTGCAAGTAATTTAATAAAAGAATGCTTATTCAATTTTTTCACCTTCACTTAGAAGAAACGAAATTTTCGTTCTTCAATTTTTTTCGTTTATTTCCAAGTGAAGAATTCTACCGTCTATTCATGGCTATGCTCCTTAAAAATACGTTCATTCTATACTAGCTTGATTATCCCTTTCCTTCTATTACAATGCAAGAAGATTTTTTATTTTGAGACAATTTTCATGTGAAATTGAAATCAGAACCATAAAAATATTATGTAAATTAAATTACTTATACACTTTTCCACTCCTCTCACCATCAAATTCGAGCAAAATACAGTTGCCTTTGGTATACTGAGAATTGAAAATCGATTTGCTTTTATCAGATGTCTTTTTTTCAAAGAACTCTGATAAAAAGTAAAAACTAGTAGTTGGAGTGATAGGAATGAAAATCTATTTTGCAGCACCTATGTTTGCGAAAAGTGACTTACTTTATAATGCGGAGTTGGTAAAAAAGTTGCGAAGAAACCATCCGCAACTGGAAATTTATTTGCCTCAGGAAAATGCGGCAATCAATGATAAAACTGCTTATGCTGACAGCAAGATGATTGCCTTAGCAGATACAGAAAAAGTTGTAGAAAGTCAGTTGATGATTGCTTTATTAGACGGTTTATCCATTGATGCCGGCGTTGCTTCAGAAATTGGTGTTGCCTATGCCAATCGTATTCCGATATTAGGTCTTTACACGGATTCCCGGCAGCAAGGAGCAACCAATGCCAAAAAAATTGATGCCTTACAACAAGTTGCTGAAAATCAATTTCATTACACGAATTTGTATACAGTCGGTTTAATAAAATTAAACGGTGCAGTGTTTGCCTCTGAAGAAAACCTGTTCCAAGGTGTCGCCCGCTTTGTGGAAGGAGATAACTCATGACAGTAACCTATCGCAAGATTCAATTGGGCATGACAGTTTTAGGAATCGGTATTTTGATTTTCAATATTTGGGAGCTGGTTACTGGGCGATTTCCACAAAATCAAGCCATCGTCTTTGTGGTTGAATGTCTTGCCGGCATCCTGCTTATTTATTTACCGGAAATCATCTACAAACTGATTCGTATTCGAATGCCAGAAGCGACTGTTTATTTTTACTGGTTCTTTCTTTTGATTTCTGTTTTTCTTGGAACCTGTCTTCACATGATTCTGATTGTTAATTTTTGGGATAAAATCCTCCACACCGTTAGTCCAATGGTATTGACGGCAGTTGGTTATGGTTTGATCGGAATTTTCTTACGAGATGCTGATGTAAAAAGAATCTCACCTTGGTTATTTCTATTATTCGGCTTTGCCTTTGCCGGATTGTGTGGTGTGATTTGGGAATTTTGGGAATTTGCCTGTGACCAATTTGGCGGAATGAATCTGCAACGGTATCAAACAGTTGCAGGACAGGCGTTTATTGGTCGAGCAGCGTTAATGGATACCATGGGGGATCTCTTTACCAATACGTTGGGAGCATTGATTATGTCGGTTTTTGCCGCAATCCAAAGTAGAGGCCAAGCAGAATATTTTCTTTCCTATCGTTTGCAAAAGGCACCGGAAAAAGAACGAAAAGCTCGAAAATTATAAAAAAAGTGAGTCCAGTAAATGGGCTCACCTTTTTTTTGCAATTTCCTGCAATTTTTCTCTTAGAAAATCATCGGGATTAATACAGGTAATCGGGGTTCGTGATTGATAGTCCTCAAGAAAATAAGGAAAATGAGTACATCCAATCAAGATTGCTTCAATTTTATTTTTTGGAAAATAATCGGTTGTCTCCAATAATCCAAAGCTTTCTACAATTTGTTTGCTGGGGATTTTTGCCTCTACTGCTTTGACCCAAGAAAGATTGGTTACACTAAAAACTTCAATCTGTGGATTGCTTTGCACCAATTCTTTTTCAATTCCCGCAGCTCCTTGTGCATTTGCTGCCAAAACGCCCAGTTTCTTATACTTCCCTGCTAATTGCCGGTAGACTTGAAAAGGTGTGATGATTGGCAACGAATAGTCAACGGCTAATTGATCAAAATCAATGGAGCCGCTAAGGGAATTACAGTACACAAAAAGTGCAGTAACGTCTTGTTCCAACAGCTCGTCAATTTTTTTACGAATCTGTCTTTCTCTTTTTTCATAAGGTTGTGTTTGAAAAAAAGTTTGTTCGCTAGGATTTTTCGAAATAGGCGTTTGAATTACATCAACCTTTAAATCTGCGATTAAAGCGGCGCCCATTCGAGTATCAACGGGGGTCCCCCCCATAATGGCAAGTTTCATAAATTGTCTCACTACTTTCTTTTTTTTATTATACGACTTTTTTCTTCGTTGTCGAGCAACAAAAAAGCCAGCCGCAAAATCGGTTCTATAATATTTAGTGTTGTTACTCAAATCGAGTAAGGACACTAAATATTTTTTTATAACAAAAAGCATTTGGTTCCTTTATAATTAAGTCGCTGAACCAACTATAGAAGGAGAATCCAAATGCCCATACCTAAGAATATCAAATTTAAGGATGAA
>NZ_BJDS01000006.1 GCF_005405265.1 Enterococcus songbeiensis | reverse complement strand
AAACAGACGACCGAAAATTCTTTTTACGATTTTCGGTCGTCTGTTTTATGATTCTTGGGACTTATGTCCCAAGCTCTTTCTTTATTCAAAAACAAATTGATTGTAGTAAAGCTCTGCATAAAATCCTTTTTGTTGCAGCAATTCATGATGATTGCCTTCTTCAATCACCTCACCATCCCGCAAAACGACAATACGGTCGGCATTTAGAATTGTTTTTAAGCGATGGGCGATCACAAAGCTGGTCCTTCCTTTGATTGCTTCGTCCATTGCCTTTTGAATCTTGGCTTCTGTTACCGTGTCAACATTACTGGTGGCTTCATCCAAAATCAAAAGGGCGGGATTGGTAATGATCGTCCGGGCAATACTAATCAACTGTTTCTGACCAGTACTAAAGAGATTATTTTCCTCAGTGATTTCTGTTTGGTACCCTTGCTCCAAGTCCATGATAAAGTCGTGGATATTGGCTTGCTTGGCTGCTGCGATCACTTCTTCATCGGTTGCTTCCGGCTTACCAAAAGCAATATTTTCTTTGATCGTTCCTGAGAAAAGAACTGAATCTTGTAAAACGATTCCGACATGCTCTCGCAAACTTTCCAAGTCCAATGTCCGAATATCGGTTCCATCAAAAGTTACTGAACCACTGTTTACATCATAGAAGCGATTTAACAGATTCATAATGGTCGTTTTTCCTGAACCCGTTGGTCCAACCAACGCAATCATTTCTCCTTTGTTCACTTTGATCGAGACATCTTTTAAAATCAAACGATCACTATCATAGCCGAAATCGACATGATTCAAAGCAACGGACTCTGTTACAGATTGAACTTTTCCACCATTTTCCGGTTTGACTTCTTCTGGCTCATCAAACATTTCATTTAGTCGGCGTGCACCAGTAACAGCTAATTGGATCATGCTATATCCGGAAGAAATCTGCATTAACGGTTGATAGTATTGTTGGGAATATTGAACAAAGGTCACTACAAGCCCTAACGCAACGGAGCGTTCTAAGTCACCGTTCAATGCCAGCCATCCGCCAAAGAAAATCACGATGGCGGTATTTACCAACGCCATTCCCTGCATCATAGGAAACAATAAACCGGAATAAACTTGTCCTTTATAAGTAGCTGCTCGAACTTTTTGATTGTGTTCGACAAAACCTGCAATTGTTTCTTCTTGCAAACCATTAGTGATGATAATTCGTTGACCGCTGATTTTTTCATCCATATAACCGTTTAATTTTCCCACTTCATCTTGTTGCAGGTCAACATATTTACGGGCTTTACGGATCACGATAACTGCAATCAAAACGGCAACTGGTGTAGACGCAATCGTTGCCCATGCCAGTTCAACATTTTGTCGAAACATCATGATCAAAATACCGATCAACAACACGCCATTTGTCAAAAATTGCAGCAACGCTTGGTTCAAACTGTTTTGAATATTATCTAAATCACTGGTAAACCGACTCAAAATTTCTCCGTCTTGATGCGAATCAAAAAAGCGAATCGTTAATTTTTCCAGCTTATTGAACAAACCAATCCGCATCCGATTCGTCGATTTCCCAACCACTTGAGTGAAAAGGATACTGTAAACAAAACTCGCGGCACTAGCTAAAACGTAAAACAGCAACAACTTCCAAATTACAGCAATAAACTTGCTCTTGTCATCAACCCCCTGCATCAGCCCACCGATATAAGCAGCCAACTCATTGAAGGCATCTCCGATATATTGCGGTGCTTTTACTTGTAGATAGGTTGCAATAATGACCGTCACGAAAATAAAGAAAAAGGAGAGCTTGTACCGTTTCAAATAATGGTAGAAAAATTTACTTGCTTTCACTAAATCTGTCATGGCTACTCCTCCGTTCCTTTTTGTGTTTCAAAAATTTCTTGGTAAATCGGATTGGTTGCGGCTAATTCCTCGTGGGTTCCTTCTCCGACTAATTGTCCTTTGTCCAATACCAAAATACGATCTGCTTTCACCACTGAAGCAATCTTTTGAGCAATAACAATCGTGGTGGTATCTTCTAACTCGTGATCCAAGGCTTCACGAACCAATTTTTCAGATCGTGCATCCAACGCGCTAGTAGAGTCATCCAAAATCAAGATTTTAGGATCACCGATTACGCCTCGAGAAATTGAAAGCCGTTGTTTTTGTCCGCCAGAAAAATTATTGCTGCGTTCAGCAACCGGTGCTTCGTATTGATCTGCCAGCTTTTCAATAAATTCTCTTGCTTGAGCGATTTGTGTAGCACGAGTCATGTCCGGTTCGGTGGCATCTTTTTTTCCTTGACGCAGGTTTTGAGCAATCGTTCCTGAAAAAAGGATCGCTTTTTGCAATACGAAGGAAACTGTATGGTGTAAACTGCGTTCATTGACTTTTTTCAAATCAATGCCTCCAATTTTGATCGTTCCTTCCGTTGGATCAAACAAACGAGGAATCAATTGTGCCAAGGTAGATTTCCCGGCACCCGTTGCACCGACGATTCCAATCATTTCACCTGGCTTGATTTGGAAACTAAGATCCTTCAATGTATCTGCATCATCACCGGGATAACGGAAAGAAACGTGTTCAAAAGAAACACTGCCGTCTAGTGCTTGTTCAGGAACATCCGGATAGGTGATGTCTGGTTCGGTGGCTAAAATTTCTTTGATCCGCTTCAAGGAAACTGCGGCTCTTGAGGTCATCATCATCATCATTCCACCGATAATGATTGCCATCATAATCTGCATCAAATAATTCATGAAAGAAGCGATTCCGCCAATCATGGTTGGATCATCTTTTGCCAAATCACTGACAAAGAAAATCGCACCAACAACAGCTAAATTTGCTGCCAACATAAAGGATGGGATCATTACTGAAAATAATGTTCCTACAATGATATTGTGTTCCGTCAGTTTGTCACTGACTTTCGAAAAGCCCGCCAACTGATTTCTTTCTTGAACAAATGATTTTACTACACGAATGCCCAAGAGATTTTCTTTGGCAATACTGTTCACTTTATCGATCAAATTTTGAATAATCATGAAATGCTTGCCCATTTGTGTGAAGGATAATGCGGTGATAATCAAAACAGCAACGATCAGCACAACAATAATCCACCACAGTTGTGGCAAAGTATACATTGCTAAAATAAAGCTTCCGATAAATAAAAACGGAATGCGAAATAAAGATTGCAATGCGATCATAATCAGATTCTGGATTTGAGTTACGTCATTTGTTAAACGCACCACGAGATTTCCAGCGGAGAACTCTTCAATATTTCCAAATGAAAAGGTCTGGATTTTGCGGAAGGTCTCCTCTCGAATATCTGCACTGACTCCTTGAGCGACCTTTGCTGAAAATATGGTATTAAATACGCCGGCAATCAGCCCCAAAACAGCTAATCCGATCAAATAAATTCCTAATTCCTTCATTTTGTCGTTGTCTTCCAGCATGATTGCTTCCAATACTTGCTGAAGCAATTTTGGCTGCCATAAAGATGCCACGACCATCACTGCAACAGAAACCAGTGAAATTAAGACGGGTGCTTTATAATTCTTCACATGCTTCATAATTAAATCCATTGGCGCTAACCCCCTTTATAAAATTGACAGTCTTTATTTAACACTGTAAAATAAGACCGGGTAATAATTTACCATGTTTGAAAATTTTATGCAAGAAGAATGCAATAAAAAAAGAAAAAAGGATGAGATTATGGAACCGAAGCTTTCAAAAGAACGAATTATTCACGCTGCCTTTGATCTTTTAGCAGAAAAACAGACCATTGCCGGTCTTTCTATGCGTACCCTCGCAGTAAAATTAGACATCAAAGCACCGGCTCTTTATTGGTATTTCAAAAATAAACAAAGCCTTCTGCAAGCGATGGCAGAAGTCATGGAGGATCACTTAGTTTTGCCGGATTCTTCTTTGCCATGGAATCAACAAATCGCTGCCTTTATGGCAAACTACTATGATTTGTATACTGAATTTCCCTGCGGCGCAGAATTGGAGATCCATACGATTCCGGCTTTTCCCAGTCGCCTTCTCCATCTTCAGCAAATGATGACGCTGCTTAAAGAGGCTGGCTTTTCCATTAAGCAAAGTCACAATACGATCAATGCGTTGCATCATCAGTTGATTGGTCAATTGATGGATCAGCAGCAAGAGGCTCTTTTGAAACAAGAGGTATTACGCGGAAAAAAAGATATGCAGGAATACGTGCAGTTTATGCATCATTTCACCAAAGAACACCAGTTGCGAGATATGGCCTCAGTACTTGCTAATCGCCAAAAAGAAAATCCTAAGCAAGATTTTTTGACTGGTGTCGCGATCTATCTCGATGGACTGACCAAATTTTTAGAAAATAAACACAAGGAGAAATCTGAATAGCGGATTTCTTTTTTTTACAAAAAACAAATTAATGCCTAAACCCGTGCTAACAGCTTTCTGCATTTGGTGATGCTATACTGAATAAGAAGGGGGAATTTTTATGGCACAAGGTGGTTTTGGCATGCGTTCCTTTACGAAAGACAACTCCGTCAAAGGAACAAAATTAAAAAAAGGTACGACCAAACGAGTATTGACCTACGCTGCACCCTACAAATGGTTGCTGGCACTTTTTCTTTTCCTAATTATGCTGAATGCTGCAATCGGCGCACTGACACCTTTGATTTTAAAAACAATTATCGATACAGGAATCACAAACGGGGATATTCCCTACATCGTAAACTTTTCCTTATTGGCAGGAGGTTTGGCGATTGCCAGTGCCTTTTTGACGTTAGGTGAACGGTGGCTTTCCTCGAAGATCGGTGAAGGGGTTATTTTTGATTTACAAACTCAATTATTCCAACATATCCAAAAAATGTCCTTATCCTTTTTTTCTCGAACAAAAACCGGGGCCTTGGTGCAACGAATCAATGGAGATGTAACTGGCGCCCAGGCAGTTTTCACCCAAACCTTATCCAGTATTTTCAGTAATACGTTATCCGTCACCTTCGTTTTGATTGCGATGTTTTCTATGTCTTGGCAGCTGACACTGGTAGCCCTGCTACTGGTACCGGCATTTATTATCCCTGCCCGAATCGTTGGACCGAAGCTAGCGAAATTAATGCGAGAATCCTATGATTTAAAAGCAGAAGCCAATCAATTATCAAATGAACGCTTTAATGTTGCCGGGGCACAACTTGCTAAAACTTATGGCACTCCGGAAAGCGATGCCCAGCAGTATTCTGAACAAATTCGCAAAGTCCGGGATTTAAGTATCAAGCAAACTTTAACAGGGTCTCTTATGCGGGTGACGATCGGTACGGTCAGCGCTTTGTCAGTCGCTGTTGTTTACGGCTTGGGTGGTGTGCTGGCAGTCAGAGGTACCTTGACCGTCGGAATTGTTGTGGCGTTAGCCTCTTATTTGAATCGCTTGTATGCCCCAATCACTTCATTATCGAATGTTCAAGTAGATGTATTGACGGCGATGGTCAGTTTTGAACGAGTTTTCGAAATTTTAGATTTAGAGCCGAGTGTTAAAGAATTACCGAATGCCCAACCATTGACAGATTATGTAAAACAAAATGGCGGAAGCGTTACGTTTGATCAAGTTGATTTTCGTTACCCGACCGTCAAAGAAGTTTCTCTGGCTTCTTTAGAATTGATGCCGGGAGCCGAACGGGAATCGGAGGAACCGATTTTGAAAAATGTTTCCTTTACGATCCAACCTGGACACATGACTGCACTAGTCGGTCCCAGTGGCGCCGGTAAATCAACTCTATCTCAACTACTAACACGCATGTACGATCCACAACAAGGAGAAATCAGAATCGGCGAGTTTCCTTTAAAAAATGCAACCTTGGATTCGGTGCGGCAAACCATCGGTGTCGTCAGTCAAGATGCTCACATGTTTCATGACACGATTGCAAATAATCTTCGCTATGCCAAACCAGATGCGACACCTTCAGAAATTGAAGAAGCATTGAAAGAGGCCTATATTTGGGAACTCATTTCTTCCTTGCCGGAGGGAATTGATACAGTGATTGGTGATCGCGGCTATCGATTATCCGGTGGTGAGCGCCAACGATTGGCGATTGCCCGCTTACTGTTAAAAGCACCAGCTATCGTGATTTTGGACGAAGCCACTGCGCATTTGGATTCTGAAAGTGAGCATTATATCCAAGAAGCACTAAAAACTGCGCTGGCGGGGCGAACGTCCTTAGTCATCGCCCACCGCCTTTCCACTGTACGAGAAGCAGATCAGATTCTGGTTTTAGAAAAAGGCCGAATTCTTCAGATGGGAACCCATGAAAAATTGATCCAAGAATCCGGTCTTTATCGAGAGTTGTATCATTTACAATTTGAATGATTTTTTCCAGATAAAAACCCATGACACCCACATATTTATGGGAGTCACGGGTTTTTTTATTTTGTGACTAAGGCATCCAAACTAGCAACTGCTAAAGCCATTTTTCGAATTTTTTGCAATTGTGCCAAACGATTATTCCGTACAGCTTCGTCTTCCACCATTACCATGGTTTCGTCAAAATATTGTTCAATCAATGGTCGCAACGCTGTCAATGCAGCGTAATTTTCTTCCATTGTTTGTTGAGCAAATTTCGTTTCCAATTGTGCGACTGCTTGATACAATTCTTTTTCTGCTTGATTTTCAAACAGTGCTTCGTTGATTTCAGCTTTTTCCGTTTTTTTAGCTAAATTGATTACACGCGTCAACGCTTCAATCGATGGTTTAAAATCTTGATCTTCCAAATGAGTATGCAGCATCTTTGCCGCTGCGAATAATTGAGTCATATCTTTTTGTTCCGCATTGATTACAGCATCAATTACATCATGACGAATGTTTTTGGTTGTCAGGAATTGACGCAGACGTCCTTTGATAAAATCAATGACTTCCTGTTGACCCTTTTCCAATTTGATTCCATACAATGCTTCATCTTGATTAATTTTTTCGTCAATCACTTCTTGCAAAGCCGCGATTGGGAAACGCCAGCCTTTGTTTTCGATGATTCGCACGATACCATAGGTTTGACGACGCAATGCATACGGATCGTTGGAACCACTTGGTATCATTCCCACTGCAAAGAAGGAGAACAAGCTGTCCAATTTATCGGCAATAGCTAATACTGCACCAATTGCTGATTCTGGCAATTCCCCTTCGCTGGAAATTGGTAAATAATGTTCGCGAATTGCTTGGGCAACAGCCGATGTTTCTCCTTGCAATAGCGCATATTTTTCACCCATGATTCCTTGCAATTCAGGAAATTCTCCCACCATATTGGTAACCAAGTCGAACTTGTAGATTTCAGCTGCTCGGGCTAAATCCGTTAATTCTGCATCAGACAAGCCGACCGTTTCACCGATGATTTGGCTGGCAACAGCAACCCGTTGCATTTTTTCATAGATACTGCCGATTTTTTCATGGAAAGTAACATGTTTTAATTTTTCCACGCATTGATCAATCGTTAATTTTTTATCTTCTTTATAGAAAAATTCCGCATCTTCTAAACGAGCTGTCAGAACTTTTTCATTTCCTTTAATCACGTTATCGATTTTTACACGATCACCGTTACGAACGGAAATAAAATGCGGCAACAACAAGCCCTCTGAATTACGAACATCGAAATACCGTTGATGCTCTTTCATGGAAGTAACCAATACCTCTTCTGGAACAGAAAGATAGTTTTCCGCAAAATTTCCGACAAAAGCAGTTGGATATTCCACTAGATTGGCAACTTCTTCCAACAACTCTTCATCCAACGCGATAACCCACTTATTTTCCTCTGCAATAACTTGGATTTGATCGGTAATCATTTTTTTCCGCTTCACAGGATCAGCAATCACAAATTGCTCTGCTAATTTTGTTTCATACTCATCCGCATGAGCAAAAGTTACCTCTTCACCAAGAAAACGGTGCCCGCGGGAATGACGGTTGGTTTTGACATCCAAAATTTCAAAAGGGATGACTTCCTCATCTAAAAGCGCTACAATCCAATGAATTGGACGAATATAGGTGAAATCATAGTTGCTCCAATGCATTGTTACTGGGAAAGTCAGACTTGTGATGACTTCTTTCAACCCAGTTAACACTTCTTTCGCTGTTTTTCCTTTGGTTTTTTTCGTAACATAGACGTATTCCACACCCTTTAACTCTTTAAAGGTGATTGCTTCCGTCGTCACTCCTTGCCTCCGAACAAATCCTTGGGCAGCTTTTGTCCAGTTTCCCTCTGCATCCAAAGCAATTTTTTTCGCTGGACCTTTCACTTCTTCTTGGGTATCTTCTTGTTTTTCAGCAAGATTGGTCACATGGATTGCTAACCGTCTCGGAGTTGAAAATGCCCGAATTGTTTCAAAGGCTAAATGATGATCCGCTAAAAAGGCAACGATTTTATTCTCTAACTGTTGCATACTTGGGGTGACGATATGTGCAGGAATTTCTTCCAAACCAATTTCAAGCAATAGATTTTTCGCCATTTTATTTTTCCTCCTTGATTAGTTCTGCGGCAACCTCAGGATCCAACAAGGGATATCCTAGTTTTTTCCGTTCGGCAACAAAAATTTTCGCTACCGCCCGAGCCATGTTACGGATTCGTGCCAAATAACCTGCACGCTCTGTCACGGAAACAGCCCCCCGCGCATCAAGCAGATTAAAGGTATGGCTGCATTTTAAAATGTAATCATAGGCTGGATGCACCAAGTCTTGATCGATACAGCGTTTTGCTTCTGCTTCAAATTTATCAAAATTTTCTAGCAACATGTCTTGATTACTGATTTCAAAGGAATATTTAGAATGCTCATATTCTGGTTGTTTGAAAATTTCGCCATATTTTACGCCATCCGCCCATTCCAGATCATAGACACTTTCGACTTCCTGAATATATGAGGCCAAACGTTCCAAGCCATAAGTAATTTCTGACGTTACCGGTTTGCAAGGCAGTCCGCCCACTTGTTGGAAATAGGTAAATTGGGTAATTTCCATTCCGTCCAGCCAAACTTCCCAGCCTAAGCCGGCACACCCCATCGAAGGATTTTCCCAGTTGTCTTCAACAAAACGGATGTCATGTTCTAATGGATCAATCCCTAAAAGTTGCAAACTTTCCAAATAAAGTTCTTGAATATTTTCTGGTGATGGTTTCATCACTACTTGAAATTGATGGTGTTGGTACAACCGATTCGGATTTTCTCCATAACGGCCGTCTGCCGGACGACGAGAAGGCTCTACATAAGCCGCATTCCAAGGCTCCGGTCCAATCGCCCGCAAAAAAGTATACGGGCTCATGGTTCCCGCCCCTTTTTCTGTGTCATAGGCCTGCATCAACATGCACCCATTGTCTGACCAAAATTTTTGCAGTGTTAAAATAATGTTTTGAACGGTCATTTTTGTTTTCATTTTCTTGCTCCCTTCTTAACTCCTGAACTATTTATTTTCTATGTGCCGAAAATTTTTACAAATAAAAAAGTCCCTATGTCTATAAATAGACATAGGGACGAAAAAATTCGCGGTTCCACCCTACTTCCGAGAATTCCTCGGCAGCTTTGTTTAAACAGCTCCATAGTGCCTTCACCTACACTTGACTTTCTGACTTCCACTGTCTCAGAATCGCTTTGAATCAATACCTGCAAGCTACTTATTCTATATCAACGCTGTAATTAATGTTGAATAAAGAATACCCTCAATCGTAAGATTTGTCAATAGAATCCCATCATGTGTTCCCGGTCTCGTTGCAACTGATGTTTCCTAAAAAATTAACATTTAATTAAACAACGTCCATTTTCAACTAAGCATTACTTCTACCAAGCCTTTACCTGATGAACTAAAATAGAAAAGCTTCTATCAAACGAAGAAACGAGGGAAAACAAAAAAGCACTCATAAACGGGGCCTCCTTGAAGTAGAGACTGGATGAATACTTTTTTGCGAGAAATTTCAATAAAAACTCTTTTATATTGATTATTTATTTCTTAAAACTGCTTCCTGTCCGTCAACCTGTGCTTTTGTCAATAGGTAGTTTTCCGGAACTGCCCCCGGATCAGAATTGATTGCATAACCAATGTAACGAGAATCATAGATTGTTTGATCTGCTGAAGCGCCTAATGTTAGAGTTTTGGACCAAGTATAGTAATCAAAGACACCTTTTGTGAGTGTTTTAGCTGTTTTCTCTGTGAAGATTTGATCAGCCAACTTCTTTGCTTCTTCCGGCTTGTAATCGAGACCACCATTAGCAACTAATTCTGCATACTCTGTCATTACCGAATCGTCTTTGAAAGCCTGATAGACATTTTCTTCAAAGGGAGTTGGTTCGAAATAATCAATCGCTTGATAGGAAATTGATTGAGATTCAATGGTATTCCCTGTATTATCCGTTGTTTCTTTATAATCCGTCAACTTTTGCTTTTTAGGCGCATGATATTTTACTTCCTTCATGTTTGCCAGTAGTCCCTCACCCATATACTTCGTTATGACTGCATTGTCTTCAGAGATTGGTTTCATAAGATAACTGAACTCACTTAACATTCCAAAAGGAGCATTTTCATCCGCATCATCGTCACTAAGATGTTGCATTTTCTCATCCGCTTCTGGCGTGATGATTTTTACATTAGAAAACGTCACGTAGTCTACACCGTTGCGTTTTTCACTGCCTTTATCTCCAAGATAATGCAAGGTTCCCCAACCGTAAAGCAAATTTTTGATATTTTCGTCGCCCCACAAATCATTTTGTTGACCTACTCGATTCGTGCTATCGTCGCCATCAATGAAGTTTTGTACTTCTTTTGAAGAGATATCAAAATACTTTTTATCTTGCTTTTTAGCAAGTGCGATTGTTTCTTTGTCACTTAATTTGCTGACGGATCCAAGCGTTACATCGGGATCTTGAATCTGGTAACAAACTATCTTTCCATTATCTAATACATAGATTTCATTGACGGTATCATCTTTACTAATTTGAAAGCCATCATTCTCATTGGCAGCGGCTTGTACCCATACGTAGGTTCCTTTTCCTTTGGCTTCTTCAACGAACGACACCGTTTTTGCCGTTGTTTTTGTCGTCTTGCCTGAGGCTCCGTTACTTCCGGAGCAGCCACCCAACAATAATACTGCTGCCGCCATTGTACCAACAACCAACCATTTGTATTTTTTTACATTTTTCATCCTTGCAGATCCCTTCGATCTTTTAGTGCGATATTTCCTATCAGCGGTACGTTTTATTACAGAGCCGTTGCTTTGCATACCGAACTATAATATTTTGTACGAATTTACGTAGCAAAATTAGTATAGATTTTAACTAGCAGCAAGTCAACATCCTCAGCAAAATAGGTTACAATTTCTCCTCCGGTGGTTTCAACATCTTCTCCCAATCATGCATTTGATCGATAAATTTTTTGCTTTTTAAATGCAAACCGACATATTCTTCATACAATTCATCAAGAATCTTACGGATGGCTTGTTTGGTCTCCGGCTTTACTTGGATCGATTGGATCTGATCGTAAGAAATTTTGGCAAATAGTCGCAAAAAATGGATTCCGCGAGCATCAGCATGATAACGGTGAGGATCGTTTCCCCAGTGTCGTTCACACAGGACACCGTTGTATTTTGACGAGTAATCAAATTTTCCCGTTGTTTCTCCACAAATGGCACATTGATCCCAAATCGGTGAAATTCCGAAACGATTTAACAGCTGCACTTCAAAAATATTGCAGATGATCTCGGGATCGGCACCTTCATTGATTTGTATTAGTCCCTGTTCAGTAAAATGAAACAGATGGGGATCATATAATCGATCTTCAATCGCAGCGTCTACTAAGTTCAGCATATAGGTTGCATAACCTGCTAAAAAAATATCCTCCTGAATTTTATGGAAAGGCTGCACCTCTTTGGCGCCATCCAGGAAAGAAAGTCCCTCACTTCGAATGGTGCCAAAATAGACTGCTTCGGTAAAATTCATTAATGCTGGCGTCAGCGGGTTATTTTTTTTGTGGGCTCCTTTAACATAAAACATTTGTTTGCCGGCAGATTCTGTAAAAATTTTGACCAACTTGTCTTTTTCTTTATGGTCTCGTGAAAAAAGAATCAATCCTTTAGTTTCAGAAAGCTGCATGTCATTCTCCTTTAAAAAAAGCATGGGATGCTGAATAACTCACCCCACACTCCTATCAATATTCGTCTTTGCGATAGCCATAATCCTGCAAGTAATGCTGTTTGTCCCGCCAGTCTTTTTGCACTTTGACCCAAAGCTCCAAAAAGACTTTATCTCCCAATAATTGTTCAATATCTCTCCGGGCTTTTGTGCCGATTTGCTTCAACATTTTTCCACCCTTACCGATGATAATGCCCTTCTGACTGTCTCGTTCGACAATAATCGTCGCTTGGATTCCAACTTTATCATTTTCGTTTCGCTTCATTGAGTCCACCACAACTGCGACGGAATGAGGAACTTCATCTCGTGTCAGCAATAGAACTTTTTCCCGAACCAATTCCGAAACAATAAAATATTCCGGGTGATCCGTAATTTGATCTTCAGGAAAATATTGGGGGCCATCCGGCATATGAAGCATCAAAGTATCCATCAATGTTTCAAAATTATTGCCTTCCGTTGCGGAAATCGGCACGACTTCGGCAAAAGGCATTTGTTGGGAATAATCCTCAATGATTCCTAACAAATCATCTGGGTGGACCTTGTCAATTTTATTAATAACTAAGAAAACGGGTGAACTCACATTTTTTAGCCGTTCGATAATAAAATCATCCCCGCGTCCCCGCTTTTGATCCGCACTGATCATGAACAGCACGGCATCCACTTCCCGCAAAGCGCTGTAAGCTGCTTCCACCATAAAATCTCCAAGACGATGCTGAGGTTTATGGATTCCCGGTGTGTCGATAAAAATAAGCTGTGCTTCTGGTGTTGTATACACCCCTTGAATCTTGTTTCGTGTCGTTTGGGCTTTATCACTCATGATAGCGATTTTTTGTCCCACGATTCGATTGAGTAAGGTTGATTTGCCAACGTTAGGTCGCCCCACAATCGCTACAAATCCTGATTTATGTTCTGACATTTTTTTCCTCATTTCTTAATGAAAAATCCATAGATAAAGTTTAGGTAGAAAAAGGATCATTCCCACCACAATCGCAAAAAGTGCCGTCAATAAAACTGCCCCGGCTGCCATATCCTTCACTTTTTTTCCGATGGGATGAAAGTGAAAGTCCGTAAACATATCGACAATGTTTTCAAAAATCGTATTGATAATCTCTACAAGCCAAACAAGAAACACGGCTGCGAGCAGCCAAAGCCACTCCATTCGGCTAAGTTGAAAAATAATTCCGGCAATCAAAGCCAGCAGACCAAATACCACATGCTTACGCATATTTCGTTCTTCTTTAAATACAGTTTTAATCCCCGTGTAAGCAAATTCAACCGAAGTTATAAAGTTCTTATTCTTCTTTGTATTTCTATCGTTTGAGTCCATAGGCATCTAAGATTTCTTTCTGTAGGCTAAACATGACCTTCTCGTCTTCTGGGACCATATGATCGTACCCGTTGATGTGCAAGAAGCCATGTAGGGCTAGGAAGCCCAATTCACGATCATAACTGTGACCATATTCTTCGGCTTGTTCCCGGGCGCGTTCGATTGATATCATAATATCGCCCAATTCTCGTGGCAGAGAAACTTCTTCCTCAAAAATCACCGGAACCTCACCCTCGCCGGTTTCCTCCAACGCAAAGCTGATGACATCAGTAGGTGCATCTTTGCCGCGATACTCACGATTGATTACCTGAATTGCCGCATTATCCATGAAAGTCACGGACATTTCAGTGTTTTCCGGAAGTTCCAAATAATTTGCGGCAAATTGCAGCAGCTCGTCAATCTCGTGGATTTTGTTTTCGGAAACAGAATTTGTTTCATCCATAAAGGTAATTTCCATTATTCTTCGCTTCTTTCTTGTTCTTCTTTCATTTTTTCCGCTTCGGATTTCATTTTTGGATATTTAATCCGAGAATGGAAGGTACTGCACAATCCGTTAACCAGTGATTTTTCAATCTGATTGATTTCTTTCAAAGTTAATCCAGTATCGTCCAACTGACCATCTAAAATACGATCCACGATTAGGTTATGCACGAAAGCTCGAATCTTTTCATTCGTTGGATTATCCATCGCCCGCACTGCTGCTTCACAACTATCTGCGATGTTTACGATACCGGCTTCCCGCGTTTGCGGTTTGGGACCGGGATACCGAAACTCTGCCTCAGTAACTTCCGGATTGCGTTCCTGTGCTTTGATATAGAAATACTTCATCAAGGTTGTTCCGTGATGTTGGCGGCAAATATCAATGACCATTTGCGGCATTTTTTCTTCTTCTAAAATTTTGGCACCATCGATAACGTGACCAAAAATAATTTGTTTGCTGTCTTCTGGGAGCAGAAAATTATGAGGATTTTCTGCTCCTGCCGGCAGATTTTCAACAAAGAAATTGGCATGTTTCAATTTGCCAATATCATGGTAGTAGCAAGCGACTCGGGTCAATAATGAGCGTCCGCCAATTTCGGCAACTGCATTTGCGCTGAGATTTGCCACCATCATACTGTGGTGATAGGTTCCCGGTGCTTCTTCCAGAAGTTGTTTCAATAACGGATGATTGGGATTACTAAGTTCATTAAGCACGATCACACTGTTATCCGTGACCAGTAGCTCAATATACTGATGCAAACCCATCGTCAATAAGAAGGATAAAATATTTCCCGCCAAACCACAGATAACTGTCATCCAGGTTTTTGAATCAGAAAAATTCATCCCTTGGAAGACGATCAATACCAAGGTCATCAAGAAAGGAAACACGATGATCCACATTACTGCCGGCCAGCCTTGTTTTGAAATCCGCTCCCGCTTAACAATCGCCCCCATCATCCCTGAAAAAAGATAGGAGATTAAAATGATTGTCAACAGATTCGTTCCAATCGCGTCATAGTAGATAAACAAAGAAGCGATCACCTGAAACATCGCAGCTAAAATTCCCGTTCGTCGATTGACAAAGAAATTCAAGACCAACGGAACAAACGCTGCCGGGTAAAACAACGGAATATAAGGGATCAATTCCGTTTGAAAAATTTGGAAAAACTTCATTAAAACAATACTGAACACCATTGCAACGGCATAAAACGTCAATGCGTTCATTTTAGACTCATCCCCGTGAAATTGACGGGCAAAGTACGCCATAACCGCAATTTGTAAAAGAAGGGCTAAAATCATGGCAACGATTGGAAAAATTGATGTGTTTTGACTAGTCAAACCTAACAATTTTAGTTTTTCAATCACAGTAGCATCGATTTGAGAACCTTCCCGAACCAAAATTTCACCTTGATAAATCATCACCGGCTGAACCGCATCACGGGCAGCGTCCCGCAATTCTTCCGTCCGTTTTTCATTCAAGAAATCATTGATGACGATTCCTTGATCCAATAGATAATTGATTGCTCGTTGATTATTGTCACTGGTAGAAAGCTTAGAAACCGATTCAGAAGCTTGATTTTTTGCTCCTTCCAAATCACTTTCTCGAATTTGTTTGCCCATTTCCCGATCAAGAATTGACAGCGCATTGGTTTCAACCGTTGAAACATCTGTATCCGTCAGCGTAAAAATAAGCTGATAAAATTGGCTGGAGATTCGTTGATAAAAGGCAACGGTCTCTGCATCCATTTTTTCAAATTCTTTTTTTAGCGCTGCCACGTGTTCATCCACGGTTGGTTTAGGGATTGTTGTGCCTTCTTTGGCATCTTTTTGCGCTTTTTCATAATCCTCGGCCAAATTTGTTTTGACTTGTCGAATCAAGGTAAAAAGCTGTGAGATTCGATCGTGCTGCGTATTTGCCAGATCCTCTTGATAGGTATATTCCGGCGTGACCGCCTCGGCAGCCAGCTTGCGCTTTTGTTCTGTGGCAGCCGTGTTTTCAATCGTCTTATTTGCCCGGATACTTTCACTTGCCACCTGACCTTCTTGATAATCAACATTTTTTTGCTTCACACTTGTAAAAAGTGTCAAAAAAAGACTGCCGAAAAAAAGAAGGAACAACAGCGGCAAATAAGCTTTCCCGAGTTTTTCACGAATTTTTTGAAGGGGTTTGATAATCATCTTCTCACCTCCTGAGAATCTCTCAATTACTTCGTATCGCTTTTTAAACTGGCCTTATCGTAGGCTTCAATGATTTCTGCAACGACTGGATGACGAACGACATCCCCAGCTTCGAAATTGACAAAAGCAATTTTTTTAATAGGTTGCAACGTTCTTTCCGCATGTACCAGACCACTCATCACGCCTTTTGGCAAATCGATCTGGCTGGTATCGCCATTAACGATCATTTTAGATTGATACCCTAACCGGGTCAAAAACATTTTCATTTGGGCAATCGTGGTATTTTGTGCTTCATCTAAGATTACAAAGGCATCCTCTAAAGTCCGTCCCCGCATATAGGCCAACGGTGCAATTTCGATGATTCCCCGCTCCATCAGTCGATTGGTATGATCCACACCGAAAATTTGATACAGTGCATCATAAACCGGACGTAAGTAAGGATCGACCTTTTCTTTCAAATCTCCCGGTAAAAAGCCCAGGTTTTCTCCGGCTTCTACGGCAGGTCTGGTCAAGATGATCTTTTGCACTTCGCCTTTTTTTAACGCAGCAATCGCTAAAACTACCGCTAGAAATGTTTTTCCGGTTCCTGCTGGTCCTACACCAAAAACAACGTCGTGGGAACGAACGGCATCTACATATTTTTTTTGTCCCGAATTTTTTACCCGGATAGGTTTGCCGGTCCGGTCTTTTAGGATTTCTTCTTCATACATGGCAATAAAAAAATCAAGACTGCCTTTTTCAACCATTTTTAAAGCAGCAACGACATCTGGCGTTCCTACATGAATTCCTCGATTGATTAAGGTCTGTAATGCTTGAATCACTGCCTTTGCTTTTTTGACTGATTCCTTCGTTCCCTCAAGTTGGATCATTTCTCCCCGAGAACGGATCGTCGTTTCCGTATATTCTTCAATCAATTTGATATGATTGTCATGAGCGCCTAACAACATGCTGATGTCATCGGCCTCTGTTAATTTTATTTCCAGAGAAGTCGTTTCTTCTGTCAAATAGGTGCATCTCCTTTGCTGATCTTTACTCCCCAATAATACCACACTCTATGTAAAAGAAAAATATTCCCTTTTCTCTGCGCGTCACTCCACGTGAGAAAGAAAAAAATTGGGGCAAAGATCAATTGATCCTTGTCCCAATTCACAAATCAACGAAATTATTGTAATAACTCTTTGACGATCGCATTGACTTGGTTACCGTCTGCTTTGCCCTTCACTTGCGGCATCACAGCACCCATGACTTTACCAAATTCCTTTGGTGAAGCAGCACCAGTCTTTTCGATCGCTGCAGCAACGATTTGACGAATTTCTTCTTCAGAAAGTTGTGCAGGAAGATATTGTTCAACAATAGCAATTTCAGTTTTCACTTTTTCTGCCAAATCTTCACGACCTGCTTTTTCAAACTCAGTCAACGAATCACGACGTTGTTTCATCTCACGAGACAATAACGTCAATTCCTCTTCCTCATTCAAATCGCGACTCGCTTTGATCTGTTCGTTTTGAACGGCGGCTTTCAACATGCGAATCACCTGCAATCTGTCCTTATCCTTTGCTTTCATCGCTTGTTTCATATCATCGTTCAGTGTACTTAGTAGTGACACACTACCAGCTCCAGTTCTTCAAGTAGCCGAAAACTAGAATTTTTTGCGTTTTCTAGCTGCTTCAGATTTTTTCTTGCGTCGTACGCTAGGTTTTTCATAGAATTCACGCTTGCGAGATTCTTGTAAAGTACCGGCTTTTGACACGGAACGTTTGAAGCGACGAAGAGCATCGTCAAGAGATTCATTTTTGCGAACCACTGTTTTTGACATGTAAATTCCCTCCCTCCGAGCCTAAAAAGTAACCGTTTTTGTCATTGAAATTTTAATCTCAAAAAACAAGACTGTCCTTAAAAAATTATAACCAAGTAAAATTTGGGTGTCAAGATATTCCACGAAAAATTGCAAATACTTTCGCCTAAATCGGTCTTTTCTGCAAAAAATTACGATTGACATGCCTCACAACGACCTAAAATCTCAAATCGGTGTCCTTCAATCTTGCATCCGGGTAATTGTTCCTCAAAAAAATCCATGGGACAAATCGTCAATTCTTTTGTTTTTCCGCAGACGGTACAAATAAAATGATGGTGGTGATGATGTCCTTGATAACAATGAAACCGAAATTTCATCTCTCCGTTCAAATCGGTTTCTTCCAATAAATCAATTTCTGCAAAATCATGCAAATTTCGATAAACAGTGTCATAGCTTAAACCTGGAAATAAGTCCGTCATATGCTCGTGTACTTCTCGAGCAGACACATAGCGATTGCGTTTGACTAAAAAGGTAATCATTGCTTCTCTTTTTTTGGTATGTTTAAACCCGCTTTTTTTTAATGTGGTCATTGCATGGTCGAGTAACGTTTGAACTGCCATTTTTTCGCTCCTCCTAAATCAGAATGATTACGAATTAAATCTCTTCTGTATGGTATAATAGATTATCTAAAAAAACAAGTGAGGTTTTTGCAAAATGACGAATGAGGAACAAATTTTAACCTTTTTTGTAATTTCCGATTCCGCTGGAGAAACGGCAACCAAATTAGCACAAGCGGCAATGGCCCAATACTCGACAGTTGAATTCAATCTTTTTCGCCGAACCTTTGTCAATGACAAGGAAACATTGCTGAAAGCTTTGGCAGATGCAAAAAAACAGAATGCCTTGGTCTTACACACCATGATTAACGAAGAATTGGTGACTATCGTCAAGGAATTTTGTGAAGAAAGCCAGTTATTTAGTCTTGATATTTTAAATCCGGTTGTACTGGAAATCCAAAAACGTAGCGGAATCACTCCCTCCAGAGAACCTGGTGCACTGCATCACCTGAATGAGAATTATTTTAAACGGATCAAAGCGATGGAATTTGCTGTCAAATATGACGATGGCAAAGATCCCCGCGGTTTTTTAGAAGCCGACATTGTCTTGTTAGGTGTCTCCCGCACCTCAAAAACACCCTTAAGTTTGTTTTTGGCAAATAAAAATTTGAAGGTCGCCAACTTACCGCTGGTCCCGCAAGCCCACATCCCCAAGCAACTATGGGAAGTTGATCCAAAGAAAATTGTCGGTTTGACGAATGATCCAAACGTGCTGAACAGTATTCGTAAGGAACGGATGCGTTCGTATGGTCTGAATCCAGATACTGCCTATTCCGATATTGAAAAAATTCGGGCAGAATTAGAATTTGCAAACGACCTCTACCAAAAATTAGGGTGTGTAGTCATTAATGTAGCGACTCTTTCCATCGAAGAAACAGCTTCCTTAATCATGAATGCTCTGGATCTAGAAGACCACAGCTACTTTGTTACAGAATCCAATGACAATTAAAAAAGAACTGTTTGCAGACAACCAACAGATAACCGTTGGAAATTCTGCAGACAGTTCTTTTTTTAAAAGACTTGAACACCTTCTCGATCGATTTGTAAAAATTCAACTGCAGCATGAGAGGATAGTTCCTTCAAACGGCTGATAATTCTCTCGCTTTTGGTAGTTGAAGCTAATACCATCACGGTGGGTCCTGCGCCGCTTAAAAAGCAGCCATATCCCCCTTCTTCATGACAAACCTGTCTCACAGCAGGCAAATGGGGAACGAGTCGCTGACGATAAGGTTCGTGCCACCGATCTTGCTCCATCATTTTTCCAGCAAGGGGAAGATTCCCTTTGATTGCGGCAGCGATCATCACGTTGGCAACACTGCTGGCTTTAATCGCTTCTGCAAAGGGCAATTCCCGCGGCAAAACTTGTCGGCTCTCTTTTGTCAAAAGCTCTTCATTTGGGATAAATGCGATGAACCCACAATCGGGAAAATAGTGTTTGACGTAATCGGTCTCTCCTTCCAACGAACTTGCTACGACAAAATCGCCACAAATGGCGGGTGCCACATTGTCAGGATGTCCTTCAAATTTTGTAGCCAATGCTACTTTTTCCTCTTCTGTCAGATTCAAGTGCTGCAAACGATTGGCCAGCTCGATTCCTGCTACTACTACGGAAGAACTGCTGCCCAAGCCGCGAGCAACTGGGATATCCGTGGTCATTTTCAAGCGATGGGGAGTAAGCTCCGGCGCGACCTGTCGTGCAATTTCAATCAGCAGATTTTTTTCATCGCTGGGAATTTCGTCAGATAAATTGTGGTCGATCTGCCATTCTTCACTTTGACCGATCACTTCAATAACCAAATAGCGATTTAACGCAATCCCGCAAGAGTCAAAACCCGGACCTAGATTGGCACTTGTTGCCGGCACGCGGATTTTCATAGTTTTGCCACTCCTTCACGAAGATGGCTGCGCATTTCTTCTACATCACTCATTTTGTGGATGATCGTATTTGTTGCATTGATAGCAGTATCGGGATCTTTTAATCCATTTCCAGTGAAGACCGCAACAACAGTTTCACCTTGTTTGATTTTTCCAGATTTCACATGTTGGATTACACCAGCAAGAGATGCTGCTGATCCCGGTTCAACAAAGACACCATCTTGGCTGGCTACTTTACGGTAAGCATTGAGAATTTCTTCGTCTGTAACTGAATGGATATAGCCATTTGATTCGTCACGAGCGGCTTCAGCTAATTTCCAACTTGCTGGATTGCCGATTCGAATCGCTGTCGCTACAGTTTCAGGTTGCTCGATTACTTGTCCCTTGACGATTGCTGCGGCACCCTCTGCTTCAAATCCATGCATTCTTGGTAATGCGGTGCCTTGTTTTTCGTGCCATTCTTTGAATCCTTTCCAATAAGCGGAAATATTTCCCGCGTTACCTACTGGGATTGCTAACACATCGGGAGCTTTTCCTAATTGTTCACAGACTTCAAAAGCGGCGGTTTTTTGCCCTTCCAATCGATAGGGATTGACAGAGTTGACCAAAGCAACAGCTTCTGTTTTTGCAATATCACGAACGGCTTTCAATGCTTCATCGAAGTTGCCGGGAATGGAAATGATATCGGCACCATAAATAATTGCCTGTGCCAATTTTCCCATTGCAATTTTGCCATCAGGAATGACAACGTATGCCTTGATACCGGCTCTTGTTGCATAGGCTGCGGCGGCTGCACTGGTATTTCCAGTAGAAGCACAAATAATTGCCTTTGCCCCTTCTTCTACAGCTTTTGCTACCGCCATAACCATTCCACGGTCTTTAAAAGATCCGGTGGGATTCAAGCCTTCATATTTTCCATATAAATTAATTCCCAGTTCTTTAGATAAACTAGTTAGCGGAATCAAAGGAGTATTCCCTTCTGCTAAAGAAAGCTGTGGTGTTTTATCGGTGATTGGTAAATACGCTTGATATTTTTTTAGTAATCCTTCATACATGGCTATTCCTCCAATATTTTCATTCGACGATCAAGGTTTGCGTCCACATTGATCGATTGTACCTGTGTGACTGTCAATGGATCCGTCAGCAAAACGAATCGAGTGGGATCATCCGGCGACAAAACTTCTGTGCCGGTAATCTTTGCTGCTGCTAATTGTTGCCGTAGCTGAGGCATCTCTTCTGTTGAAAGTGAAAACGACAAATAGTAACGAGAAAGTACTTTATCGGCAGCTGCTAATTTCTTTGGTCCCAGCGTTCCATAAAAAGGCAGCTTGGGAAGTCCTGCTTGTAGATTTTCTGCAATAGTTGCCAAATCCGTTACAACACTGGTGGCTGTCGGTCGCGCGCCTGCCCCAGGTCCATAATACATTCCACTACCGATACCACGGCTTTTAACAAAAACACCATTAAATTCATTGCGAATTGTGGCTAAAGGATGATGTTGAGGAACCCACATCGGAGCCACCTCTGCATAAACTGCATCTCCAATTCGTTGCCCTCGACCAATTAGTTTTATCTCATACCCCAATCGGTTGGCGGTGCGAATATCCTCTTTTTGGATATCTCGGATTCCTTCAATCGTAAGCTCCTCAAAAGAAAGTGACATATCAAAGGCAAATGCCGTTAATAAAATGGTTTTGTAGGCCGCATCGAAACCATCCACATCATTTGTCGGATCTGATTCTGCAAAGCCTAACTGTTGCGCTTGGCTCAGACTTTCTTCGTAGGACAATTTTTTTTCTTTCATTTGAGTTAACATATAATTAGTCGTACCGTTGATAATTCCACTAATTTCAGTGATTTCATCTGCGAGATAGCTGTTTTGCAAAGTGCGCAAAATCGGAATACCTCCCGCCACACTTGCTTCATAGTAAAGAAAACAATCCTGCTGCTGGGCAAGTTGCGACAATTCTTCCCCGTGGAGTGCCAAAAGATCCTTGTTTGCAGTCACTACATGTTTGCCGTTTTTCAAAGCCGTTGTGATAAATTCTTTGGCAGGATGGATTTTGCCGATTACCTCCACAACAATATCAATGGCAGGATCTGTCAAAATTTCTTCGGCATCATGGATCAATTGGATATGGTATTTTTTTGCAAGGTCCGTTTTGTCTTCTGCTTTACGCACCAACGCTTTTGTAATCGTCAAATCAATTCCCCGCTGTCGAAGCTGTTCCTGCTGTTCCGCTAAAATCGTTAGAACACCTGTGCCAACGACTCCTAAACCGAGGATTCCGATTGTTAGTTTCTTCATACAATGCCTCCTTAACTAATAATGATATTAAAACACATTCATTCTTTTCTCATCTAATTTTATCTAGCATACCAAAATTGACTCAAAAAAACTAGGGCTTTTCTTAAAAGAAAAGCCCCAATTTTTTATTGGTGATGGATATGTTTTAGTGTTTGTTCTAAAATATCGATCACATGATTATCATCTAAACTATACAACATGGTTTTCCCCTCGCGGCGTGCTTTTACCACTCGTTTTTCCCGCAGAAGTTTCAATTGATGGGAAACAGCCGATTGTTCCATTGCAACAACGGTTGCGATAGAAGTCACGTTGCGTTCCCCTTCATCTAGCGACATCAAAATTTTTAACCGAGTAGGATCGCTTAACACTTTGAATAATTGGCTGATTTTTTCGACATCTGCTAATGAATATCGGTCCATGTTTTTCCCTCTTTCAATCATTTCAAAAAACTATTCGCAGCGGATTTTGATTTTCCAATTCCGTCTACGGCTTTTTGCTAGTCATTCGTGATTTTGTTGATAGCGGCTTCCAAAGCAGCCACTCGTTGTGTTGCTGCCGTTTCTGAGTCAGCTTTTACACCAATGTAGAATTTGATTTTTGGTTCTGTTCCGGAAGGACGAACGGCAATCCAGCTAGAATCTTCCATCATATATTTCAGAACATCTGATGGCGGTGTAGTCATCTTTTGCATGTTACCGTCTAAGCCCACTCGTGTCAATTGTTTGAAATCTTCAGTTTGTACAACAGGAACTCCGGCAAAGGAAGAAGGTGCTTGTTCTCGGAACTTATTCATGATTTGTTTGATTTTTGCTGGGCCATCTAAGCCACTAAGAGTAACAGAAATCGTTTTTTCACTAAAGAAACCATATTCTTCAAAAATATCTTGGAGACCGTCGTAAAGTGTCTTGCCTTGTTTCTTGTAATAAGCGGCAACTTCGGCTAATAAAACCAATGCTTGGATCGCATCTTTATCCCGAACGAAGGGTTTTACTAGATAGCCGTAGCTTTCTTCAAAACCAAACATGAAAGTATGAGAATGATCTTCTTCAAATTGCTTGATTTTTTCAGCAATAAATTTAAAACCAGTCAAAACATTTAGCATTGTCACTTGATAATTTTGTGCAATCACTGTTGGCAATTCACTGGAAACAATCGATTTTAATACTACTGCATTTTCTGGCAATGTTCCGGCTTGTTTGTGGGCCTCTAAAATATAACGAACCATCAATGCACCTAGTTGATTTCCTGTTAAAACTTGATAAGTACCATCAGGCAAACGAACGGCTGCACCTAAACGGTCTGCATCTGGATCAGTAGCAATCAAAAGATCTGCATCTTCTTTTTCTCCTAATTTGATGGCGTATTCGAAGGCCGAATGTTCTTCCGGATTAGGCGAATGAACGGTACGGAAATTGGGATCTGGCTCTGCTTGTTCTGGAACAATGACAAATTTTTCGAAACCGGCTTGTTGCAATGCCTTTTCTCCCAACATTTTTCCGGTACCGTGCAATGGAGTGTACACCAATTTTAATTCCTTACCCATCTCATTGATTAATTCTTGATTAATCGTTACCGTTTTTACTTCTTTTAAATAAGGAAGATCGACATCTTCACCGATAATATGAATCAATCCACTATGTTCTGCTTCTTCATCTGACAATACATTGATTTCCAATGGATTGATAATTGAACGGACAAAGGTTGTCAAACGGTCCGCATCAGCTGGTGGCATTTGCCCCCCGTCTTCCCCATAAACCTTATAGCCATTGTAGGCTGCAGGATTGTGAGAAGCAGTAATCATAATTCCAGCAAATGCTTTCAAATAGCGCACCGCAAAAGACAATTCCGGCGTCGGACGCAAACTTTCAAAAACATAAGTAGGAATATTATGTTTTGCCAAAGTTTTTGCTGCTTCCATCGCAAATTCTGGTGACAAATGGCGCGAATCATAAGCGATTGCAACCCCACGGCGACGTGTTTCTGGATCTTGTTCATCCATAAATAGCGCCAATCCTTCCGTTGCTTGACGGACAGTATAAATATTCATTCGGTTGATTCCCGGTCCTAAGATGCCCCGCATACCGGCAGTTCCAAATTCCAACGGCGCATAAAAGGCATCCTCTAATTTTTCTGGATCCTCTTGTAAATCACCTAGCTGTTTTTTTAGTGTTTCTTCTAAATTGGCATCGTTTATCCACTGTTCATACACTTGTTCCCAAGACATGAAATAACACCTCTTTCATTTAATTTCACCCTTTAAGTATAACACGCCTTTTTGTACACGCCAACAAAACCACTGCAAACTCCTTAAAGAACAAAAAAAGTATCTGCTGAAATCAACAGATACTTTTCGTTTATTTTGCGGCGATATTCTCAGGATGTTCTTTTTGTTCTTCTAAATAATTAAATACTTGTTGACCGGCGATTCCGCCTTCACCAACTGCTGTTGTGATTTGACGCAACGTTTTTTCCCGTCCGTCACCGATAGCAAAAACACCAGGGATGGAAGTCCGCATTTGGTCATCCGTCAAAATCCAGCCGGCTTCATTTGTGACGCCTAGGTTTTTAACTGGTCCAGACAGTGGGTCCAATCCTACATAGATGAAGATTCCGTTCGCACTTTCTTCGTGAACTTCATTGGTTTTGACATTGCGAATCTTTGCGCCTGTGACAACCATTTCATTGCCTTCTATTTCTTCTACTACCGAATTCCACATGAAAGAAATTTTTTCATTGGCAAATGCCCGGTCCTGGATGATTTTTTGTGCTCGCAATTCTTCTCTGCGGTGAACAATGATGACTTCAGAAGCAAATTGAGTCAAATAAATTGCTTCTTCTACTGCTGAATCACCACCGCCGATGACTAATAATTTTTTATTGCGGAAAAAGGCACCATCACAAACCGCACAGTAAGAAACGCCGCGACCGGCAAATTCTTCTTCACCGGCAACGCCTAGCTTGCGATGTACACAGCCAGTAGCTACGATCACGGTTTTGCCCTTGTAGCTTTCATCTTCAGTGAAGACTTCTTTATACGCGCCATGATCTACGACGTCTTGGACGATTCCATAAGCATTTTCTGTGCCAAATCTGGAAACACCTTCGTACATCTTCATAGCGAGTTCTGGTCCCATGATGGAATCAAATCCCGGATAATTTTCGATTTCGGCGGTATTGTTCATTTGTCCGCCAGGTGCTCCTCGTTCAATCATCAACACGGATAGATTTGATCGAGAAGCATAAAGTGCGGCTGTCATTCCGGCAGGTCCGGCACCGATTACGATTACATCATACATTAAAAAATCCCCCACTTATAATTTGTAAGTTAACTTTAGTTTAGTTTTGCCATTCTGTCTAATCTTCTGCTTGAAGCTTTTCCAATTATTAACAAAATCAACTCTTGCAAATTATACCTCACTACTTTGCAATTTGTACATATCCGCATACAAACCATCTTGCATCAGTAACTCACTATGATTGCCTCGTTCCACGATATTTCCTTTGTCCAATACGAGAATCAAATCAGCATCGCGAATCGTTGAGAGACGGTGAGCAATAGCAATCGTTGTTCGCCCTTGCCGCATATTTGCCAATCCTTCTTGGATCAAGCCTTCTGTTTCTGTATCGATATTGGCAGTGGCTTCATCTAAAACCAGCACTTTAGGATCGGTCACCATTGTTCTGGCGAAGGAAATCAATTGCCGTTGTCCGCTGGAATAGCTGGCACCTCTTTCAATCACTTTGGCATGGTAGCCGCCAGGAAGTTGTTGAATAAAATGATCTGCTTGAACAAAACGGGCAGCTGCTTCGATTTGTTCGTCAGAGATTTCTTTATTCAGCAAACGAATGTTGTCGGAGATATCCCCGTAAAACATAAACGCATCTTGCAGAACTAAGCCAAGTTTTTTACGAATTTCTTCGATTGGAAATTCACGGATGTCTTTTCCATCGATCAAAATCTGTCCTTCGCTAAACTCATAGAAACGCATCAAAACATTGATGATTGAGCTTTTTCCGCTACCGGTATGACCAACAAGTGCCACAGTTTCTCCAGGTCGGGCAACAAACGAAATATCATTCAACACATTATTTTTGCCGTCATAAGAAAAACTTACGTGACGAAATTCGATTTCTCCTTCTTGGATAACTTCTTTTGCATCGGCATTTTGTTGTGGTGTCGCTTCTTCATTATCCATGATTTTTAGAATTCGGCTGCCTGCCACCATTCCATCGGTAAAGACGCTCAAAAAGTCCATCATTTGCGTCATGGGATTGAAAAAGCCCTGAACGTAAGTAGTAAAGGCGTAAATCAACCCTACTTCAACAGGAGAATGTAAGGCGTCAAATCCGAAAAGCGTCAATGACAAAGCAATGGCGATCGCATAAAGAAAATTAATGATTGGTGCCAACAAAAGTGAGTTGGTTTTAATCATGGCGAATCGGGTTTTCAAGTAATCATCATTGATTTCTTCAAATTCTTGATTCAAGCGAGCTTCTTGACGAAATTGTTGGATGATTTGCATTCCTGAGATTGATTCATTTAGTTTCGTATTTAGTTGACTCAACTTTTCCCGCATTTGTCGATAAATTCGGGAGCTGAATTTTTGATAGTACCATATGACCACTAATAAAATCGGCAAAAATAAAAGATTTGCCAATGCAATTTTAGGGCTGATTTGAAACATGGCGATAAAAGAGGAAATTACTGCAAAAATCCCTGTCAATACCATTAAAAAGACATACCAGAACTCAAAAAGTGTTTCCGTATCATTGGTCACCCGCGATACGATTGAACCGGCAGGGGTTTGATCAAAATAGCGCATCCCTAACGTATGCAATTTTTCGAATAGTTTTACTCGAATATACTGATAGGTTTTCAAGGAAGCCATCGAATAAAGAAACCATTGGAAAAACCAGATGATTGCTTTAACGATTACGCCAAAGAGATAAAGCCCGGCAAAAAACAAAATGATTTGTGTCGTTGCGTTTTTTTCAGTCAAGTAATCATCCATAAACGTTTGGATGATCCGCGGCAAAATAACGTTGACAACAGATAACACAAGAGCAAAAAGAATTGCTACAAAAAAGGTGCTGCGAAAGGGACGTGCAAAAACGAATAATCGCTTGATGATCGTTTTTTGTTCTTTGAAGGGAATTGATTTCGTCCACTCTGATTGATGTTGTTCCATTATTCTCCTCCTTCAATTTTTGCTTCTAGCTGCTGTTTATCCCACATTCTGCGGTACCAGCCATTCAATGCCAGCAATTCGCTGTGGGTGCCTCGTTCAATGATTCGTCCTTCATCCAATACGATAATCTGTTTGGCATGCATGACGCTGCTTAAACGGTGAGCAGAAATAATTGTTGTTTTGTTCTTTCGGTATTCTCTTAAATTGTGCAAAATCGCTTCTTCCGTTTTGGCATCGACGGCAGATAAAGCATCGTCCAAAATCAACAACTCTGGATCGACTGCTAATGCTCGAGCAATTGAGATCCGTTGTTTTTGTCCCCCTGAAAGAGAAACCCCGCGTTCCCCCACCAGCGTATCGTATCCTTCCGGCAACCCTTTGATATCTTCATTGATTACTGCCAAAGAAGCAGCTGTTTCAACTTCTTCTTGGGTGTACGCCGGATTAGCAAAGCGAATATTGTCACGAATCGTCATGGAGAATAAAAAATGATCTTGAGGAACATAACCAATCGCATGCAGCAACGCATTCAACGAATAATTTTTCACATCATGCTCGCCAAAAATAATTTTCCCCTCATAATCGTCATATTCCCGCATCAGCAATTTTAAAATCGTTGTTTTACCAGCACCGGTTTTCCCAACAATTCCCAATGTGTCCCCTTTTTGAATAGTGAACTTGATTTGCTCCAAGGTTGGATGATCATCATCCGGGTAAGTAAAGGATGCAACGTCTAAATTAATTGCACCTTCTGCAGTTGTTTTAACAGCATCTTTTTTCTCAACGATATGGGTTTTTTCTCCCAATAGTCCGGAAACCCGGTCATAACTGGCATTTCCCCGCTCTAGGACGTTGAATAACCGACCAATGGCAAACATTGGCCATACCAACATACCAATATAACTGATAAAGGAAACCAACTGCCCGATGGTGATGGTATCTTCCATGATAAATTTTCCGCCAAGAATAATCGTAATCACGTAAGAAACACCAATAATCAACGTGATAAAGGGATCAAACAGCGCATCAAGAAAATTAACCCGCCGATTTTTACTGATGGCATTATCGATTTTCAAACTAAAATCTGCTAAATCTTCCTGTTCTTGTCCAAAGGTTTTGATTACCTTCATTCCAGTGATACTTTCTTGCGTTTTGTCATTGATGGTAGAGAAGGCTTCCTGAGATTCCCGAAAAGCATCATGCAATCGTGAACCCAGCACTCGTGAAGTCAACGCCAACAAAGGCAGTGGAATCAATGCAATCAATGTTAGGCGCCAATCAACAAACAGCATCATGGCAACGATGGTCATACTGCCGGTAATAAAGGAATCCGCAAAGGTCAGAATTCCAGCCCCCGCCACATTTTGGATCGCATTCAGGTCGTTGGTGGCATGCGCCATTAAATCACCGGTACGATATTTTTGATAAAATACATGGTCCATTTTTGTAAAATGATCAAAAAGTTGCCGGCGCAAATCTTTTTCCAACCGTGCGGCACTTCCCCAAATATTGGTTCGCCAAATGTAGCGGAAGACATAAACCGCAACTGCCGCAACCAACAAAATAATGACCCAAAACACGATAATATTTAAATGAATATTGTCTTCTGCAATTTCATCAATAATGATTCCGATTACTTTAGGGGGAACCAACTGCACCACCGCAACTAAAATCAGGAAGGTGACCCCCACGATATAGCTTTTCTTCTCTTGCTTAAAAAACCAACCTAACTTTCTAAAAATCGACATTTTTCTCCTCCTTGTTCCTTTTATAGAATTAATTTTTCTTATTGAAAAATTAGTTTGATTGTCACGCC
>NZ_BJDS01000005.1 GCF_005405265.1 Enterococcus songbeiensis | reverse complement strand
TCCTTGTTCCTTTTATAGAATTAATTTTTCTTATTGAAAAATTAGTTTGATTGTCACGCCGCATATCATTCCACTAGTGTACTTGAGGTAAATGGAACTGACATCCTTGTTCCTTTTATAGAATTAATTTTTCTTATCGAAAAATTAGTTTGATTGTCACGCCCTATCCTCATTCTACTAGTGTACTTGAGGTAAGTGGAACTGATAATCTTATCCAAACTTTTGAATTTTCTGAATAGTCTTACAACTCATGCCATGAAAAAAACGAGCTGAAAAAATCAGCCCGTTGTCAGTTACTCGTCTCAGAAAACAAACGATTATTTCTTCGTTTGATTTTTCATCTGTTGCATCATCTGACGAATTTTTTTCTCAGATGGTTTTTGCCCCATAGACATCATCATTGTTCGTAACATATCCTCATTAACGGGAGGATTTTTTTCTAAATAATCTTTCATATATTTACGCGCCAAAAAGAACCCGCCAACAGCGCCGATTACTAATGCGACAACCGCAATCAATATAACAATACCTGCATTCATGTAAATCTCTCCTTTCTCTGGTAGTCTCAATGAGTTATTTTACTAGAAAATCATTAAAAAGAAAAGGCGTTTTCCAAAATTCATGCTTTTTTTTGAAATAATTCCCTTGTTTTCTTCAGCAAAAAATCAGTAAATCTCCAAAAAAGAAAAAAAGACAGAAGAAATCGTTTTCAAAGCTTTGAAAACATGATAAGCTGAAAAAAAGACGAGGTGATGAAAATGGAACAAACATTGGTAATCATTAAGCCAGATGGTGTAAAACGAAATTTGATTGGGCGAATCATTCAGCGCTTTGAAGATCGAACGTTGACTATCACCCAAATGCGGCAGGGAGTGATGACTCCTGAGATGGCTAACACCCACTACCAGCATCTAATCGAAAAACCCTTTTTCCACGAAATCGTGACCTATATGACTTCTGGTCCCGTAATCTATCTTGTATTAGAGGGAGAAAATGTTATTGAGATCGTCCGCAGAATGGTAGGAAAAACCAACGCACTGGAAGCTGATCCCGGCACGATTCGCGGAGATTTTGCAGTCAACAAATCAGAAAATATCATCCATGCCTCCGATTGTCTGGAAGCTGCGGAAAAAGAAATCACACGCTTTTTTCCCGTAACGCATTAAAAAGGCAGAACGAACACGTTCCGCCAGCCATTTTTAACGAAAGGGACTTTCTGAGTCCTTTTTTTGTTCCCGTATTTTCACTGTTTCCAATTAAAGAGAAGGATTTATTTTGTTCAAAAGATTTGGATCAAAAGTTTGTTTTCGCAACATGGCAATTTCAAAACCATAAGGTGCTTTTTTATTCTTCTTGTCTTCTCCTACATAAGGTGTCTCCAGAATTTTTGGCAGATCTTTCAATTTTTCATGGTGAACGATGGCATTCAAGGCGTCAAAACCAATCGTTCCAAAACCAATATTTGCATGACGATCCTTGTGAGAGCCCCGTGGATTTTTTGAATCATTTACGTGAATCACTTTCAGACGCTCCAACCCAATGATCTTATCAAATTCTTCCAACACGCCATCAAAATCCTCTTTGACGTTATAACCTGCATCGTTTGTGTGACAGGTATCTAAGGTAACCGACAATTTCTCGTTTAAGGTCACTCCATCAAAAATGACGGCCAATTCCTCAAAAGTTCTGCCTAATTCCGTTCCTTTTCCCGCCATCGTCTCCAACGCAATTTGCGGAATTTGATCTTTCTCCAAGATTTCATTTAAACCTTTGATGATCTGCTTCAACCCAGCGTCAACACCAGCGCCCACATGCGCTCCCGGGTGCAGTGTAATTTGAGTTGCTCCCAATGCTTGCGCCCGTTGAATTTCTGTGTGCAAAAAATCAACAGCAAAGCCAAAATTCTGCGGCTTGATCGTATTACCTAAATTAATGATATAAGGAGCGTGAACAACGATATTACTTAAAGAATACTCCTTCATAAAGGCTTGTCCTGCCTCAATATTTAATTCTTCGATGGGCTTGCGGCGTGTATTTTGCGGAGCACCGGTATAAATCATAAAAGTCGTCGCCTGATATCCCGCCGCTTCTTCTGCCGCTCCCAATAACATCTTTTTCCCACTCATAGATACATGTGAACCAATCAACATAGTTTTCTCCTCCAGTTCTGTTTCCTATTATCTCCAATGAAGCAAAAAAATGGCAACTTTTCTGCTTATATTCCGCCAAATAATAACAAAATCACGGTCATCAATCCTAAACTGAGTAAAAAACTGACGGAAGAACAAAAGCCGACGATTTCTTCCTCCACCCCCGCAGCCACTGCATTGATTACGTTAAAAGTAGCGATTGGCGCCACCGCCAACAAACACAGCACCAATTTGACTAACTGTGGCAAGGGCAAAAATAAAAACAGCGCTACCAGCCCAAGACCTATGCCATAACGCAGCACTAAACTTTGCAAAACGATTCGTTGCGCACTTTTAGGCAGTCGCAATTCCAAAAAAAGACCAATCATAAACATCGAAAGAAAGGTGTTGGCAGAAGCAATCGGTTGCAACACGGTCAACAAACTTTCCGGTAATTCAATGGAACCTACCCGCAACAACAGCATAACCAAATAAGCGGTATAAGGAATCGAACGAAATAGTTTCCACAAAACTTTTCGCAAATCGAAGCGCTGATTCTTCCCTACCAGATGATCCACCAATACGGTTGTTCCTCCAGCCAGCATGATGCTGTTTCCCAGATCGAACATGGAAATCAAGGGAATTCCGATGGGTAAAAAACTTTGGACAAAGGGCAGCGTAAAATTTCCAATATTAAATCCCGAAGCCATATACATCATAAATTCCTGTTTGATAGGTGCTTCTTTTTTCGTCAGCAACCAACTGACGAATACTTGTAAAATAGAAAGCCCGAAGCCTAAAAAAATCAGCAGAAATAAACTGCTCTTTATTTGCAAAGAAGCAAAATTAACAATAATCGTGGCTGGCAGCGTGATGGTCAAAATGATGACTGAAAGCGTCGTTCCATCTGCTTTTGATAATAAATTTAAGCGCTTTAATAAATATCCGAAAAAAATAATAACAAATAATCCAACTGCATTGATTAAAATTGTCGCCATACTTGCTCCCTTCACTACGCCTATTCTCTGTTCATAGTACCTGAAATCATTTGGGAAAGAAAGTCCGTAAAAACATTTGCCGAAATTCTAAGCATTTGCTAAGCATCTATTCATTTTTTCTGATTTTTGCTATAATAACACGGTACCCAAATAAAACTGAGGTGAAAATCGTGCCCCAAAAAGGAAAAAAAACACAAGAGCCTTTTTCCGAGAAATCAAAAGGCTGGTTTTATTTCAATATTAGTTTACGCGTCTTACATTCACTGCTGCTTGTCGGCCTAGCTGTTTTGATTATCGGTGGTGCACTTGCTGCTGGGATTGGTGCTGGTTATTTTGCCTATCTGGTAGAAGATACAAATACGCCAACAAAAAAAGAACTCCAAAAATCTTTGGGGGATATCTCAGAAACCTCCAAATTGACTTATGCTGACAGCAAAGAAATCGCCACGATTCGTTCAGATTTAATGCGAACAACGATTAAATCCGATCAAATTTCCGAACTGATTAAAAAAGCAATCATTTCGACAGAGGATGAATATTTTTACGAGCACAATGGGGTCGTTCCCAAAGCAGTGGTTCGTGCCCTGCTATCCGAAGCCATCGGTTTTGGCGGTGGCGGCGGCTCTACATTGACCCAGCAGATCGTCAAGCAACAGGTGTTGAGCAGTGAAACTACCTTCAAACGTAAAGCCAATGAAATTCTTTTGGCGATGGAGGTGGAAAAATTTTTCAGTAAAGATGAAATCGTTACCCTCTATTTGAATGTCTCACCTTTTGGTCGAAACAATAAAGGCCAAAATATTGCAGGCGTTCAAGAAGCAGCAAAAGGAATCTTCGGAAAAAATGCCAAGGATGTCAATCTTGCTCAGGCGGCATTTATCGCCGGACTTCCCCAAAGCCCAATTATTTACAGTCCCTATGATAACACCGGTGAGATCAAAGAAAATCTGACTGCCGGCTTGGAACGAAAGGATTTTGTTCTATTCAGTATGTACCGCAACCATGCCATCACGAAAAAAGAATACGAGGAAGCTAAAAACTACGACTTAAAAAAAGACTTCTTGAAACGGCAAAATGCCACTACGAATGATCATGGTTTTCTTTACTACACTGTTCTAGGAGAAGCACAAGAAATCGTCGCCAAACAATTGGCTACAAATGACAAACTTTCTACGGAAGAATTTAATAAAGACGAAACCCATCAAAAATACCTTGAATTAGCTAAAAACGAACTGGTCACTGGCGGCTATACCGTCAAATCGACGATCGACAAAGCGATTTTTGACGCCATGCAACAAGGTGTCGCAGATTACGGCTACCTATTGGATAATTACAATGGTGATCGTGTCGAAGTTGGGAATGTGATGATGGACAATCAAACTGGACGAATTCTCGGTTTTGTTGGCAGTCGCGATTTTTCAAAAAATCAAAACAATCATGCCTTCGATACCATGCGGGCGGCTGGTTCTTCCATCAAGCCGGTTCTAGTTTATGGTCCGGCAATTGACCAAGGACTGATTGGAACAGAAACTCGGGTGTCTGATTATCCAACTAGTTGGAAAGCTGGTGAAAATGCTGGCGAAGATATCGTGAATGCCACCAATAAGGGATCGAAAACCTTCCAGACCGTTCGTGAAGCCTTGAATGAATCAACCAACATTCCTGCCTATCACGTTTATCAGGACTTGCAACAAAATACTTCGGCTAATTTTGCTTATGAAAATTATTTGAAGAAAATGAATTATACAGCTTTAGATGAATGGAGTTTTGAGTCTGCCCCACTTGGACCAATGGACGTCACGACCTTGCAGCAGACAAATGGTTTCCAAGCGCTGGCAAATGGCGGTGTGTACCAAGAAGGCTACTTGATTGAATCAATTACAGACAATCAAGGAAATGCAATTTATAAACACAAAGAAAATCCAGTTCAAGTATATTCACCTGCAACTGCATCGATTATGAATGACTTGATGCGCAGTGTTTTGGATGCACAAATTACAACACCTTTCAAATCTTCTATCAATAATTTGAATTGGTACCTTGCACAAGCCGATTGGATTGGTAAAACTGGTTCTTCAGATTATTACAAGGATTCTTGGCTGATTGTGTCAACACCTTCCGTAACCATCAGCAGTTGGTCAGGCTTTGACGACAATACAACAAAAAATGATCAGGATGCCGGACAACGAACCGGTCAATACCTAGCAAATTTAGTCAATCGTATTTATATGGCAAGCCCGGATGTTTTTGCTACGGAACAAACCTTTACACTCGATAAAAGTGTAAAAAAAGCAACCGTCTCGAAGTTCACCGGTGCCTTGCCTGGAACTGTTACAGTAAACAATCGCTCGGTCCAAACGCCGAAAGACACCACAACCTCCTACTGGGCAACCGATAACGTTCCTCAAAGCAGCTTTAAATTCGGCATCGGCGGAACAGATGCAAACTATTTAGATTATTGGAACAAAGCAATTAAAACTACAACCAAAACCACTTCTTCAACAAATCGCGCAACCTCGCAAAATACTACGAATCAGGCGAACGAGAAAAAGGAAGAAGAAAAAGAAACTGACAAAAATGAATAAAAAAAGACGGTTCATCCGATGGATGAGCCGCCTTTTTTCTTAAATATTATTTTGTTGAGCCTTTTTTATCCACACCATAAGGTAAAATAATTGTTTTTTCTTCTAAATCTTCTTTGTTCATCATTTTTGTCAAAAGACGCATAGAAACCGCACCGATATCATACAATGGTTGTGTAATACTGGTTAATTTAGGACGAGCAACATCCGTCAACAACGAATTATTGCTGGTAATGATTTCAAATTCTTCAGGAACTTTTACACCTTCATCCAACAAACCATCCAGTAAGCCGATTGCTAATTCATCATCTGTAACGACCGCTGCTGTTGCACCACTGTTGCGAATACGAGAAACCAAAGCGATGCCGTCTTTGAAATTGTATTTTGCTTCAAAAACCAGACCTTCGTTATAAGACAAACCATTTTCTTGCAAGGCTTCCTTATATCCATTCAACCGATTTTGACCGTTGATTGGATCAATCAATGCTCCACTGATAAATGCAATTTTTTTATTGCCATTTTTTGCCAACAAATCTGTCGCATCTTTCGTTGCATTTTGGTAGTCAATATTCACACTGCCGACTTGTTCATCAGGATCAATGGATCCAGCTAAAACGACTGGTGTTTTTGAGCGGGAAAATTCACCACGAATTTCATCAGTAATCCGATGTCCCATAAAAATAACGCCGTCCACTTGTTTTGCCAATAAGTTATTCAATACGTTGACTTCTTTTTGATTGTCTCCATCTGAATTGGCTAAAATAATATTGTACTTGTACATTGTTGCAACATCATCGATACCTCGAGCCAATGATGCAAAATACATGTTGCTTACGTCTGGAATGATTACACCGACAGTCGTTGTTTTTTTGCTGGCTAGACCTCGAGCCACAGCGTTTGGACGATAATCTAAGCGATCAATCACTTCCAATACTTTCTTGCGGGTCGCAGGTTTTACATTCGGGTTGCCATTGACAACACGAGAAACAGTAGCCATCGAAACATTTGCTTCGCGGGCAACGTCATAAATCGTAATTGTTTGTTTTTCCATTCTTCTTTCTCCTATTCGATTGTTTTCAGAAAATCTCATTTACATTTCTTTGTAAGAATATCACGTTAGCAACAGGAATGCAACCGTTTTAATTTAGTTTTCATGAAAATTATGTGATTTTTTCAAATGTTGCTTTTGGTCATTTAGTGGTAGAATAAAAGTATCTACCCTTGGAAAGAAGGAATATTGATGAATCAAACAAAATTACAGGAATTACGCCACTGGATGACCCAACAAGAAACCGATCTTGTCTATGTCAGCGATCCGGGACACATTGCGTACTTTTCCGGTTACACCAGTGAGCCTCATGAACGTGTTCTGGCACTTTTCATTCCATTAAAGAAAGATCCATTCTTGTTCACTCCCGCTTTGGAAGTGGAAGATGCTCAAAACAGCGGTTGGCCATTTGATGTTGTGGGTTATTTAGACAGTGAAGACCCTTGGCAAAAAATCACCGCCGAACTAACCAGTCGTTATGGAACTATCCAACGCTTTGGTTTGGAAAAAAATTCCTTGACTGTAGATCGCTTTGAAAAACTGCGGAATGCTTTTTCTTCAGATTTTTCTGTGGATGTCACTCCAGCAATCCAACGCCTCCAACTACTTAAAACAAAAGAAGAAATCCATACACTTTTAGAAGCCGGCGACTGGGCAGATGTTGCCTTTGAAATCGGATTTGGTGCAATCAAAGAAGGTGCTGCTGAACAAGAAATTGTTGCAGAAATCGAGTACCAATTAAAACGTCGCGGCGTATCCGCCATGAGTTTCGATACAATCGTTTTAACTGGGAAGAATGCTGCCAGTCCCCACGGAAATCCCGGTAATACAAAAATTCAGCCTCACGATTTAGTGTTGTTTGACTTGGGGGTTATTTGGAAAGGTTATTGCAGTGATGCCACTCGAACGGTTGCTTTTAAAGAACCGACTGCTTTTCAAAAAGAAATCCATCATTTGGTACTAGAGGCACAATTAGCCGCTCAGTCAGCGGTAAAACCTGGTATCACGGCTGGTGAATTGGATGCTGTTGCCCGCAATGTGATTACTCAAGCAGGTTACGGGGAATACTTCAATCATCGTCTAGGTCACGGGATTGGTACAACTGTTCATGAATACCCTTCCCTTGTTGAAGGAAATGATCTTGTGATTGAAGAAGGAATGTGTTTTAGCCTTGAACCAGGAATCTATCTTCCTAATCAAGTCGGTGTACGGATTGAAGACTGTGTTTATGTAACAGCAGATGGTTGTCAACCTTTCACCAAGACCAGCAAAGAGTTACTGATAATCGACTAAAAAAATTCCCATGAGCTTGTTATATCCGCTCATGGGAATTTTTATTTTTATCAGCCTTCTGGATTATTTTCTTCCAGTTTATCTTTTAATTCTTCCTTGGCTTCTTCCAATTTACCTGAATCAGTTTCAGCTACTGTCTCTTTGGCTTCATCGACAGCTGAGGAAGCTGTTTCTTTCACGTCCTCAACGATTGGTTGTGCTTCTTCCACCCCATCATTGACGGTTTCTTTCATTTCTGTCGCAGAATCTTTGACATCAATGAAAATATCCTGTGCATCTTCTTTCGCTTCTTGTACCACGTCACTACTGCTTTGTTTCAATTCATCCGCTGACTTCTTAAAGCGCTCAGAAAGATCCCCTGTTTGTTTTTTCAAGTTTTCAATGACTTCTTCCGAAGAATCGTGCAGCCCTTCAAAGGAGCCACTTGTTTTTGCCTTCAGGCTTTCAGTCATTTCCTCTGCCTGTTTGGAAAGTTTGCCAGCTTTTTCCTTTGCTATATCAGTCAAGTCTCCGCTTTTTTCTTTGGCATAATCCGTATAATCCGATGCTTTGTCCAACAAATCATCTGCCTGAGCAGCTAATTTTTCTCGCAAAACTTTTCCAGACTCCGGAGCCAATAGTAACGCTGCCACTGCTGCTGCCGTGCCGCCAATTACTGCACCTAATAAAAATCCGCCTTTTTTACTCATAACTTCCCCTCCATTTATTGGTTTTGTTAAGGATCATTTTATTGATCTTTGTTCCGTTGTTTAAAGAATTTCATCGCCATCTGTCCGGCTTTGCCGGCAACAGTGGCCTGTGCGGTTGTTTTACCCACTGCACCTAATTTTGTCGCCAAGTTTTTCCCAGATCGATTTAAATCTGAGACACTTACACTTAAATCAGCGACCGCTGTGAATAAAGGATCGATGGTGGCTACTTTTCCATTGACGTCGTTTAATAAAGTATTCGTTTTCACCAATAGTCCTTCTACCTCACTGGATAACACATCGACATCCTTTGTAACGATTCGAATTGTATTATTTGCTTCCTCCACCGTTACGTTTACTTTTTCTACTGCATGATTGATTTGATCGACTGTTTTTGAAAATTGAAGTAATAGTCGTACGATAAAAACGACCAATACCGCAAAAGCCAAAGCTGCGATCAATGCTGCTATTTCTCCACCGCTCATAGGTTATCTCCCTTCCAAAGATCATACTTCAAGGATAGCATTTCATATTTTTTAATACAAATAAAAAACAACAGAATCGAGAAATTTCGTTTGTCTTTTCAAAAAAGCCGTTACAGAAAATTTCTCTAACGGCTTTTAGACTTATTTGGTTTTCTTCAGTGTTTCTTCAGAAAGCTCTTTTCCTAAGTCAATAATGAATTGACGCAGATTATCTTTGACTTCAGGATGTTTCAATCCATATTCAATACTTGTTTTCATGAAACCGAACTTATCCCCGACATCAAAACGTTTGCCTTTGAATTCATGGGCAAAAACTCGTTGGGTTTTATTCAAGGTATCGATGGCATCGGTCAATTGAATTTCATTGCCGGCACCTGGTTTTTGGTGTTCTAAAATATCAAAAATTTCCGGTGTCAATAAATAACGACCGATAATCGCTAAATCACTCGGCGCTTTTTCCGGCGCAGGTTTTTCAACAAAGTTTTTCACGTTGTAAAGCCCGGATTCCACTTCTTCTCCTGGATTGATGATTCCATATTTTGAAGTATCTTCATGAGGAACCTTCATCACAGCAATCGTTGACGCATGGGTTTTTTCATAATCATTGATTAATTGTTTCGTTAAAGGAACCTTGTCTTCCATCAAATCGTCCCCTAGCATCACGATGAATGGTTCATTGCCAACAAATGCCCGGGCTTGTAAGACAGCATGTCCCAAACCACGAGGATGGGATTGGCGGATGAAATGCAAATTGACATCTGTCGTTTCTTCAACCAATTTCAATAATTCAGTTTTGCCTTTTTCTTTCAAATTTGTTTCCAATTCAATATTGGCATCAAAGTGGTCTTCGATTGGGCGTTTTGCTTTACCGGTCACGATTAGAATATCTTCGATTCCTGATTTCAATGCTTCTTCCACAATAAATTGAATTGTTGGCTTATCAACGATTGGCAACATTTCCTTTGCCATTGCTTTCGTTGCAGGTAAAAAACGTGTTCCTAATCCAGCTGCTGGAATAACTGCTTTTTTGACTTTCATTGCTTTCGCTCCTAACTTTCTATCATTTACTTTAATGAAAATTCGTTTTCAATTTTCCCATCCCGTAGCATAATATTTTTTGCTGCTTCGTTGATGTCTTCCTTTTCATAAAGTACGCTATAGATTGTTTCTGTGATAGGCATATCGACTTTTAATTGCTGAGCCAACTCCATTGCTGCTTTCGTGGTAGCTACCCCTTCAACGATCATTCCCATATTTTCTAAAATCTCGTCCAAACTATGCCCTTTGCCTAATAAATTTCCGGCACGCCAGTTTCTTGAATGGACACTCGTACAGGTAACAATCAAATCCCCCACACCACTTAATCCGATAAAAGTTAAAGGATTCGCACCCATTGCCACACCTAGACGACTGATTTCTGCCAGTCCTCGTGTCATGATTGCTGCTTTGGCATCATCTCCAAAGCCCAAGCCATGAATCGCTCCCGCACCGATTGCAATGATATTTTTCAACGCGGCACCGGTTTCTACACCAATAACGTCATCATTGGTATAAATACGAAAATAATCATTCATGAATAAATCTTGGACATATTTTGCTGCGTCGTCTTTTTCGCTGGCAGCTGTGATTGTTGTGATATCATGAACTGCCACTTCTTCCGCATGACTAGGACCTGACAGAACCACAACAGCTTGACGGTGTTCTTCTGGAATTTCTTCTGTTAAAATTTCTGAAATCCGTTTATGCGTTCCTTGTTCCAATCCTTTGGCCGCATGGATGATAATTGGTTTATTTTTTACGTGTTGCGCAAATTCTTGTGCTACCACTCGCACCGCTTTAGTAGGTACAACAAACAAGACCGCATCTGCTCCCTCAATGGCTTCACGGATGTCTTTGACAGCAACGATATTTGCGGGAAGTTTGATATCCGGCAAATAATGACGATTGGTATGATACGTGTTAATTTCGTCAATTTGTGCTGGATTGTTTCCCCAAATCTTTACCTCGTGATCATTTTCAGATAAGACTTGCGCTAAGGCTGTTCCCCATGATCCGGGACCAAGCACAGCAATTTTTTGTTTCACAACGGAAACCTCCTTATGATTCAATAAAGCACTTTAATTTTACCATACAACGAATAACTTGTCCTGTTATACTATGAATTCATTGCTCCCGTAGGTACGGGTATAATACTTCAGCTTTTGATTATTTTTTCTCCGCCAGAACAAAAGACCCCATGCTCCAACAAACAGAATCACTGACAGCAATTGCGACACACGAATATCACCAAAAAGATATAAACTGTCTGTACGCATGCCTTCGATAAAGAAGCGTCCGAAGCTGTACCAAATCAAATAACCGAAGAAAACTTCTCCTTCTTTTAAGAAATTGCTTCGTTTACGCAACAGAATCAATAAAAGAAAACCGAGAACGTTCCAAACCGATTCGTACAAAAAAGTCGGTTGTCGATAAGCACCGTCTATATACATATTATCAATGATAAATTGTGGTAAATGCAGGCCTTCTAAAAAAGTCAGTGTCGTTTTCCCACCAAATGCTTCATGATTCATAAAATTGCCCCAACGGCCAATACCTTGGGCCAAAATCACGCTGGGTGCAGCAATATCTAAAAAGGTCCATCCAGAGATAAATTTATAACGGCAAAAGAAAAACAACCAAATACCGCCGGCAATTAAGCCACCATAAATCGCCAATCCACCAGAACGAACATTAAGAATTTGAATCGGATCTTTCAAGTAAGGTTCTAAATCAAATAAAATGTAATACAAGCGTGCACCAATCAAGGACAAAGGCAGACCCACTAACATGAAATCCGTGACATCATCTGCTTTCAGTCCTACCCGCACAGCTTCTCGAGAACTTAACCACATAGCGATGATCACTCCTGTTACAATAATCAACGCATACCAATAGATCGAGATTCCAAAAATTTCAAAGGCTACTCGATTCACCATTCCTACCATCTAAACCGCTCCTCATTCCGTCGAATTTTCTTCAATCAATTTACTCAATCGTTCTTCAAATGTTTTTGTTGCATCATACCCCATAACCTTCGCCCGATAATTCATCGCGGCTACTTCAATAATGATTGCAACGTTTCGCCCGGTTTTCACTGGGATTTTGATTTGCGGAACATCAACTGCAGCAATTTGGATTGAATCATCTGCTGAACCAAGTCGATCATATTTTTTCTCTTTTGACCATGCTTCTAAATAAACCGCAAGCTGTACCTGCATAGAGCCGCGAACAGCACTGGCACCAAATAAATTCATTACATCAATAATGCCAATTCCACGAATCTCAATCAAATGTTGCAGGATTTGCGGCGGTTCGCCAACAAGTGTCAATTCATCCTGTTGGTACACATCCACCCGATCATCTGCAATCAAACGGTGGCCTCTTTTAATTAATTCAAGCGCAGTTTCACTTTTTCCGATTCCACTGTCCCCTTGAATCAATACACCTAACCCGTAGACATCAACTAAAACACCATGGACACTCGTCCGAGAAGCCAATTGACTACTCAAATAAGTGGACATCTCTCCTAACAGTCTGGAAGTAGAAATCGGGGAACGCAAAACTGGAATTCCATGTTCCTCGCAAGCTTGGATCATTTCTTGTGGAACTTCAAGACCACGAGATACAATAAATGCCGGTGTATCTTCGCTGCACATCCGACGCAACACCATCAAGCGTTCTTCCGGCATCATTCGTTGTGCAAAGGTAATTTCTTTACTACCAAATAATTGCAGCCGATCATGTGAATAATAATTAAAATACCCTGTCAACTCAAGACCAGGTCGTGAAATGTCTCCTGTTGTGATTGCCCGTTCTAATCCAGTTTCCGTGCCGCTGACGATTTCCAAACTCAATTTTTGGGCCATCTGGTTAACTTTGACAATTTCTGTCATTGGTTTCCCTCTTTTCTCAGTTTTTCGTTTACTGTCTCATTTTATCATTCTAGAACAAAAGTTACTAGAAAACACAGTAAATCTTGTTGGAAAGTTTGACTGATTAGATAATCCGGCCTTCTTTTTCATAAAAAAAGAGAATGTCACTGATTGTTCAGCGTCATTCTCCTTCATATTTTCGCATATTATAATCTGTCACGATCACATTAACCAACGACATAATTACGGCTACCAAAAGTGCTGCCCCAAAACTGGAAAAACCAAAATTGGCTGCGCCGACAAAAGTTGAAGTCAGTTTCAGCATCGCCGCATTGATGACGAAGGCAAAGAGTCCTAACGTCAGAAAAGTTAACGGTAATGACAAAATCGTTAAGATTGGCTTCACGAAACCATTTAAAATCGATAAAACAAAACTAGCAATGACTGCAGTCCAGATACTTTCAACATGGAACATACCATTTGGCAGCAGGACTGCTAGTGAGATAAAGGTCAACGTGTTCACAACGAGACGTTGAAAATATGTCACTAGAAATCACTCCAGTCGTTATCATCGATCTTTTCAGCTTCTTTGCGGGTTTTTTGCTTTTGATCTTTTCGATAATTATTCTTTTGGTAATATTGGTTTTGACGTCCATAAGAACCGCTGCCGGAGCGACCGGAAGGGATAATGACCGCCAACACAATATAAAGAATGACAGGACTTGCTAATAGGACAAAGCTCAAGAATACATAGATCACACGTACGATTGTAGGATCGATACCCAAGTATTCGGCGATCCCTCCAAGTGTCCCTGTCAAGACGATATTATCAGTTGATTTTGTTAGTTTTTTTCTCAATTTGGTTCACCTCTATCCCCTCAATTTTACCCTATCTGAAGAGAAATTTCATCTCCTCAGATAGGAAAATCTTGTTCTTTTTTTCTTATTTATCTGTGTTTTTCAAGAAAATATTTCCGGTTGTCGTTGAAAGATCGATTTGTGCAAAACTGTCACCGGCTACCCGACGGAATTGCAGCATTTGGTTCATGCGTTCTTTCTTCTCACGGATCACTTCATATTCTGTCATCCGAGAATTGATGCTGCCAAGACTCGTTTTGGCATTTCCTTCAACACCTAGTTCAACTGGCAATGCAATTTTAACATTTCCGTTCACTGAGCTGGCATCTACCCGTTTGATATTGGTATCCTTCAATGTCAAACGAATATCCCCGTTCACCAAGGATACACCTAAGGTTTGCGGCGTGGTCTTCATTGTAACGGTTCCGTTGACTGTTTCAATAATTGAATCCAGTACTTCTCCGTCACGAACATCAATAGCGCCATTCACCCCTTCAATTTCCAACATCGTTGCATGAATCAGTTGAAAATCAATGCTGCCGTTTGTCGATTTGGTGTAGACATCTTTTGCTTCCAATTCATTGACCAAGATGCTGCCGTTCAACAATTTAACCGAAACATGATCGTACACTCTGCGAGGCAGATAGAACGTCAAGTCGGCTCCTACTCGTTTATTTGGTACTTGGAAGGAGATTTGTTCATCATCCACTAGAATTTGGCTGCGTTCGTTAAAAGCTTCAAATGGGGTTTCTGAATCCATTTTTCCATACAATTTAATTTTTGCGTCTACTTTCACGCCGGGTTCATCCCAAGCTTTGAATTGAACATTTCCGTTCGCCACTTTTACATCAATGATCGTTGCCGCTGTTTCAGGATATTCAAAGGTATGTTCAAATTTTGTCGAAGCAATCCCGGGTACTTTCAAACTGATATCTTTCCATTCCACATTGTCATTGACAGTTTCTGAAACAGTTTGGAAAGTTTTTTTCAAAAATCGTCCTAGATGTGTGCCGGCTTCAGCCATTTTTTCTCCTGCTTGATTCAAAGCATCGCCTGCTTGTTCTTTCCAGTCATCAGGAATATCGATTTTTGAATTGATTTTTTCTTTTGTTTGAGACCATTGATCTTTTTTGATGTCTTTGAGCTGTGCATCCAATTCTGCCCGTTCTGCCATCAATTTTTCCAGATTAGCTTCCAATACTTTAATCTCGCCTTCTACTTCATGGCGTTCTGCCAAATCGTCTTCGGTGAAAGCATCCAGTTCTTCTTTCGTGTTCAATTCCATCAAACGACTTTGTGCATCCTTCAGTTCTGCTTTTACTCCTTGGATTTCCGCATTGACCTCATCAAGTTCAGCCGAAGCCTGATTTGCTTTCGTTGCAAGCGAATCTAAAATTTCTTCTAGATTTTTCTTATCTTCCGCAGTTTTTTGTTTTAATTCTGCTTCATGATCAACAGGTTCATTATCTTGTAACAAGGTATCTAAATCATCTTGTTTTTCGGCAGTTACTTTTTCATTGGCTTGTTTGATTTGTTTTTCGTCTTTTTCGGTCGCCATACTTTCTAGCAAATCCAAGGCTTCTTCCGTCGAAAGCACACCTTTTTTTACTAAATCCAATACTCGTTCTCTTTCATTCATGGAAATTGCCTCCTCAAATAATTTTCTGCAAGTTTTCCTTACATGTCTATTATGCCCGCATTGCTGCAAATTGTCATAGGACTAAAGTAGTAACTTTTTCTAAATCTCAAGCAGTGGTTTTGGTTTCTGCAGTAAGTGTCCCCCTCTAGTTTAAAACAGAATCGCAAAATGGCACACTTCTTTGCTCAACGCTGTCAAAAAAACCGCCAAACGATTTGACGGTTTTAAACAGAGAAAAAGCTTAAAATGCTTCGTCTCTGTTGGTATTTAATTCTGTGATTTTTCCAGTTGCCAGATACACGATCCATTCGCAGATATTTGTTACGTAATCTCCGATTCGTTCCAAATATTGAGCCACATAAAGATAATCTGTGCCGCTGATTACTGTTTCAGGATTTTCTTTCATGCTTTCAATGGTTTGATAATAAATTTTAGAATAATAATCATTCACCCGTTGATCCATATTAGCGATCACACGTGCATCTTGTTCATTGGTTTTCACATAGGCTACCAACACATTATCCACCATTTTTTTCACATAATCAGACATATCGGAAATTTCTTTTTCTATCTCGGCAATCCGGGTTTGTCCTTTTACTCTAATGGTCGACTTTGCGATAGATACTGCGTGGTCAGCCATTCGTTCCAAGTCTGAACTTGCCTTCATCACAGTAATGATCATACGCAAATCAGTCGTAACCGGTTGTTGCAAAGCGATCATTTCAAAGCTTTTCTTTTCTAAGCGGATTTCCATATTATTGATTTCTTCATCGTGATCAATCACTTCTTGCGCCAGATGCTTGTCGTGTTTAATGTAAGCTCTGACCGATTTATGAACGGCATTGCTGACCATCATACCCATTTCATAAAATTGATTGTGCAAATTTAATAATTCTTCTTCAAACTGCGTACGCAACATGCGGGGTATCCTCCTCGTTCATTTTGATGTATTAAATTTTCTTTTAGAAAATTTAGTTTGTTTTTCACTACCTATATCATTCCACTAG
>NZ_BJDS01000004.1 GCF_005405265.1 Enterococcus songbeiensis | reverse complement strand
ATAAAGTGGAACTGACATCCTCGTTCATTTTGATGTATTAAATTTTCTTTTAGAAAATTTAGTTTGTTTTTCACTACCTATATCATTCCACTAGTACACTTAGATAAAGTGGAACTGACATCCTCGTTCATTTTGATGTATTAAATTTTCTTTTAGAAAATTTAGTTTGTTTTTCACTACGTATATCATTCCACTAGTGTACTTGAAAAAAGTGGTTTCTTGGTTTTAGCCGAATCTTCCTGAGATGTAGTCTTCTGTTTCTTTTTTTCCTGGTTGTAAAAAGATTTTTTTCGTATCATCAAATTCAATCAGGTTTCCATCTAAAAAGAAGGCCGTTTTATCAGAAATTCGTGAGGCTTGGGAAAGATTATGGGTAACGATGATCATCGTATATTTCTCTTTCAATTCCAACAAGGTCCCTTCGATTTTCGCGGAAGAAATCGGATCTAGCGCACTGGTAGGCTCATCCAGCAAAATGATTTGCGGATCCACCGCTAGAACACGTGCAATACAGACTCGTTGCTGCTGACCGCCAGACAAGGACAACGCACTGGTATGCAATTTGTCTTTCACATCATCCCATGCAGAGGCAGCTTTTAAACTTTCTTCAACTACCTGATCAAAGACATGCTTGTCTTTTTCACCCTTTAATTTTAACCCATAAATGATATTTTCGTAAATTGAAAAAGGAAAAGGATTTGGCTGTTGAAAAACCATGCCGATTTCTTTACGCAATTCAACGGTATCCTGCCGAGGACTGTAAATATCCTGTCCTTTATATAGAACATTTCCGGTGATTGTCACATTTGGAATCAAATCATTCATTCGATTCAATGAACGCAGATACGTGGATTTCCCACAACCGGAAGGACCGATCATTGCAGTGATCTCTCCCTTGTTGATTCCCATAGAAATGCCTTTCAAGGCTTCTTTTTTTCCATAATATAAATGCAAATCTTTTGATGCAATAATTTCCTCTGCCATAAATGCCTCCGTTTTTCTCGACAACTTGGATTACCCAAAGTGGCCGGAAACATAATCTTCTGTCGCTTGGATTTTCGGGCGGGTAAAGATTTTTCTTGTCTTATCATATTCGATTGCTTTTCCAAGATAGAAAAATGCGGTATAATCGCTGATCCGTGCCGCCTGCTGCATATTATGTGTCACAATTACAATCGTATAGTGTTCCTTCAAGTTTATCAGTGTTTCCTCCACCGTCCCAGTAGAAATCGGATCCAACGCGCTGGCTGGTTCATCCAACAAAAGGATATCCGGTTTCATGGCGATTGCTCGGGCAATACACAGCCGCTGCTGTTGACCGCCAGATAGGGCCAAGGCACTTTTATCTAAACTGTCTTTGACTTGATCCCACAAAGCGGCTTGCTTCAAACTTGTTTCAACGATTTCATCTAATTTCTTTTTATTTTTTTCCCCATGGCGTTTGAGGGCAAAAGTGATATTTTCATAAATAGATTTACTGAAGGGATTTGGGCGTTGAAAAACCATCCCAATTCGTTTGCGCATTTCGTAAACGTCGACATTGTCCTGATTGACATCGACTTCTTTGTACATAATCTTGCCGGTAGTTTTCGTATTGGCGATTCCGTCATTCATTCGATTTAAAGATCGTAGATACGTTGATTTCCCACAGCCGGAAGGACCGATTAATGCCGTGATTTTATTCTTTTCAAACTGCAAATCGACACCTTTGATTGCTTCGTTTTGTCCGTACCACACATGCAGGTCTTCCGTGTATAACGCAATTTCCTGCTGTTCCTCCATCGTGATGATATGACGATCCTCTAAATTATATTTACTCATACTTGAATCTCCTTAAGCAGATGTCATTTTCTTATAAAGTCGTTTGCCCGCTGCCCGTGCACCTATGTTGAACAACAGTACAGCAATAATCAAAACAGCTGAAGCTCCAGCGGAAACCTGCACACCATCTGGCATCGTTCCTTCGGTATTTATTTTCCAAATATGCACAGCCAATGTTTCTGCTTGCCGGAAAATACTGATAGGGCTAGAAACACTTAATGGATTCCAATTACTAAAATCCAATGCTGGTGCGCTTTGTCCGGCGGTATAGATCAAGGCAGCAGCTTCTCCAAAAATTCTGCCTGAGCTAAGGATTACGCCCGTTAAAATTCCAGGGGTTGCTTCAGGAACAACCACTCGTGTCACAGTTTCCCAGCGTGATAAACCTAAGGCTAAGCCTGCTTCTCTTTGGGTGTAATGAATGGCTTGTAAGGATTCTTCCACATTTCTGGTTAATAAAGGTAAATTGAAAAAGGTCAATGCCAATGCACCGGAAATAATTGAGAAGCCATATTGAAATTGAATAACAAAAATTAAAAAGCCGAACAAACCGACAACAACTGATGGCAAAGAGCTTAGAATCTCGATGGATGTACGGATGACATCTGTCAGCCAATTTTTTCCCGCATACTCGGAAAGATAAATCCCTGCTCCCAAAGAAATGGGAAAACTGATTAGCATCGTGATAAACAGCAAGTAAAAGGAATTAAATAGCTGAATGCCGATTCCCCCACCCGTTTGATAAGCCTTCGAAGGTTGGGTTAAAAAGCTCCAAGAAATATGAGGTACACCTCGGACTAAAATATAAAGCAATAAGGCTGCCAAAATCAAAACAATGATTCCGGAGATTCCGTATAAAACCCCAGTGGCAATTTTATCTGAGCGTTTGGCATTCATTATTTCAGTGCCCCTTTCTTCCCAATCATGCGAATAATTATGTTAAATAGTAAGGACATCAATAGAAGAATCAATGCCAGTGACCATAAGACATTATTTTCCACTGTTCCCATGATGGTATTTCCGATACCCATGGTCAAGATGGATGTCAAGGTTGAAGCGGGGGTTACCAAACCGGATGGCAACAAAGCCGCATTCCCGATAACCATTTGAATCGCCAACGCTTCTCCAAAAGCCCGTGCCATGCCAAAAACCACGGCGGTCAAAATTCCTGGAACTGCTGCACGTAAAACAACCTTATAAATCGTTTGCCAACGGGTGGCACCTAAAGCCAAGGATGCCTCACGATAATGGCGAGGAACAGCTTTCAAAGCATCTGCCGTCATAGTTGTTACGGTTGGCAAAATCATAATGAATAAGACAAACGTTCCTGCCAGAATCCCAAAACCAGTTCCACCAAAAACGGAACGAACGGCTGGAACAATGACGGATAACCCGATAAATCCATAAACTACAGAAGGAATTCCAACCAGCAACTCGATGACTGGCTGCAAGATTTTCTGTCCTTGTTTTGGTGAAATTTCTGTCATGAAAACAGCAGCGCCAATCGCAAATGGAGTCGCGATAATCGCTGATAAAAATGTCACAATAAACGAGCCGGCAATCATTGGCAAAGCTCCTACTAAAGGTTTGCCATTTGAACCAATTTGACTAGGATTCCATTCAGTACCAAACAGAAAATCAAACACATTAATTCCATCCGTAAAAAATGTTGCCAATCCACGACTAGCAACGAAATAAAAAATCGACAGCACAACCAGAACAATCAATGCGATACATAAAAAGCTGATGATTTTTCCTCGTTGCTCAATTCGCGCACGCTTCGATTTCCTTAACAATACTTTTTTTACATCTTCCAAGAGGGCTCCTCCTCAATTTGAGTGTTTCATACCATACGCTCTTAGTTTACGCCGTCAACATCAATTTGCCTTTAACTTAATGTAAATTTTGTGTAAAGATTAGTTGACGATATTTCCCTGCCAATCCCGTTCGACTTTCATGTCAGAAATCGGGATGTAGCCCAGTTTGCCTACAATATTGTCTTGGACTTCATCTGACAGCATGTATTCCATAAATTCGGCTGTCAATTTTTCTGGTTTTCCTTTTGTATACATGTGTTCATATGCCCAGATTTTCCAATCATTCGTTGTCACATTTTCATCGGTGGGCGCTACTCCGTCAACCTTCAATGTCGCTACCGCATCCGTGACATATGAAAAAGCAACATAGCTGATTGCCCCCGGCGTATCTGCCACGATTTGACGGACCATTCCACTGGAATCTTGTTCTTGGGCTCGGATAGCTGTTTTATCTTCCAACACCCACTTCTCAAAGGTACCTCGTGTTCCACTACCGGCAGCCCGGTTTAAAATGACGATTGCCTGATCAGCGCCCCCAAGTTCTTTCCAATTGGTAATTTTTCCTAAGAAAATATCCCGTAAATCTGCTAATGCAATATCTTCAATTCCGATTTTTTTATTTACGATTGGTGTGATTCCCACCGCTGCGACTCTGTGATCCTGCAATTTTGATGCATCAATGCCGCTTTTTTCTTCCGCAAAAAGATCTGAATTTCCGATTTCAACAGCTCCAGATTGAACTTGACTTAATCCGGTCCCGCTGCCGCCTCCTTGTACATTGACAAATTTTCCCGGAAATTTATTTTGATATTCTTCAGCTACCGTTTCAACAAGGGGCTGTAAGGCGGATGATCCAACCGCTGTAATCGATTCTCCGCGATCGATCCATTTTGCACAGCCGGTCAAAAGTAGGATCATTCCCAAAAATGGGAGTAAAAATTTCAATTTTCTCATTTGATTTGCTCCTTAATTGGTTGATTAAAACAACTCTATTCTACCATTATCCACTAGGAATACGAAAGCCTTATTTACTGACCACCATGAAAAGAACCCCGAGCTTTATTGTTCACTTTCTAAAATAGAAGCTGTACTAAGGAAATCTAGGCTTGTTCCTACGTTTCTGTTTTCCTGCTCCTATGCCGAAAAAAAGCAAACCGAAACGATTTCCGGCTTGCTTTTATTTCTACAAAAAATTTTCTTATAATAATGGCGAAACCAAACGACCTAGTCCTTCTTTTAACTTGATCACCACACCTCGTTGTGCGTATCGTTCTTTTGTCAATACTTGCGATTTTTTTGAATCTTCTAAAAAAGCCTGCTGAACTTGTTGGGTGATTGCTTCATCATAAATGATTGCATTCACTTCAAAATCCAATCGGAAAGAGCGGACATCAATATTTGCCGAACCAACGGACACAATGCCACCATCGATAATCATCGTCTTGGCATGAACAAATCCATTTTCATAGGTTTCAATAATTGCCCCAAACTCGATTAGTTCTGCCGCAAAAGAATAAGTAGCCCAGTAGACCAACGGATGATCCGGTTTGTTAGGGATTTGCATCTGCACTTTAACCCCTGACAATAATGCCAGTTTTAAAGCTTCATGAATTGATTCATCCGGAATATAATAGGGAGTTTGAATCAAAATTTCTTCCTTTGCCATGCTGATCATTTTCAAGTAAGTCATTTTGATTTGTTCAAACTTAGAATCAGGACCGCTTGTCACGATTTGAATCGCTTTCTTCCCATTTGACTGAATTGGCGGAAATAACTCTTTGGCATATTGGACTTCTTGAGTATGTTGGGAATTCCAATCCATTAAAAATCGGTTTTGCAAAGAATAAACAGCTGGACCATGAATCCTTAAATGATTGTCCCGCCAATAACCAAATTTTTTCACCAAACCTAAATACTCATTACCAACGTTAAATCCACCAGTATAGCCAATTTCTCCATCAATCACCACAATTTTTCGGTGATTCCGATAATTAATTCGGGGATTGATGTAAGGAACAAATAATGGGAAAAAGAACGCCACGACACCACCATGTTCTTTCAAAGGTTGAAAAAAATTCTTGCGGACTTGCGTTGAGCCCCATGCATCAAGCAGTACCCGTACCTTGACTCCCCGTTTTGCTGCGTCTACTAATGCATTTCGGACCTCTACTCCTAAGGTATCATCTCGATAAATATAGTATTCAAAATGAATATGGTCCTTTGCGTGACGGATATCCTCGATCAATTGATCGAATTTTTCCCGACCATCGATAAATAATTGAATTTCATTAGTAGATGTGTACAATGAATGCTCAAAAACCGTCAGCATATAAACTAACTGCTTGACGTTCACCTGTGCGGTAGATGGATGAGGAAATAAATCTCGCTTCAACGCTTGCCGTTGTTCTTCAATTTCCACATTCATCCCGATTTTTCCTTGCATTTTTAAATCAAAAATCTTATCCTTTGAAATTCCTCGGCCAAAGAAAATGTACAAAATAAAACCGACCACCGGAATAAACATCAATACCAGCAGCCAAGCCCAAGTTTGTGCCGTTTGTTTGCGTTCGCGGAAAACAATAATAAATGAAAGCAAAATATTTGCGACCGTCAAAATCGTAAACACATTTTCAGTAATGTACTGCACGTTTCTCCTCCTCTGTATTCTCTACTAAAGAATAGCGAAGTTGCGAAAAGAAGTAAAGGCATAACCGCTGATTTCTCCCCGTGTTTCACATTTTTTCGTCAAAAAAGCACCCTGCAAAAATAGCAGGATGCTGTCAAAATCAATTGTTAAGCTTTTAAGAATCGACGCATGGAAATGATTGAACCAAGAGAACCGATTACCATACCCAAAACGACCATCAATAAACAAATTTGCAACGTAAACGTATCCGGCTGCAATAAGCTGTAGTTGGAACGCAAGAGCATTGGATTGACTAAACGATAAACTTGACGATACCCAAAAACCATAATCAACACAGGAATCACAGCGCCTAAAAGACCAATCCAACCGCCTTCAAGGAAAAACGGCCAACGAATATACCCATTCTTGGCACCTACCAGACGCATGATCTGGATTTCCCGTTGCCGAGATAAAATAGTAATTCGAATCGTGTTGGAAATCAAAAACATTGCAACGAACAGCAGCAATACCGCTCCTGCTAAGCCCCAAGTTTTGACACCATCAGCGATTCCAAAGATTTTATCTGAATTGGCACCACCATAATCGGCCTTAAACACACTCGGCAGTTTAGCCGCTTCTTTTGAAATTTGTTTGGTGTAATCCGGACTCTGAGTGCTGACAACGAACACATCATAAAGAGGGTTACTGTCGCCTTCGAATAAATTCCAAGAATCTCCCATTGCTTTTTGGATTTTCTTTAATTCGTCATCTTTATTTGAAAAAGTGACTTTCTTTACGTGCTCAATCCCTTTTAATTCGGTTTCTAATTTATCAATATCCTCTTGTTTTGTACCAATATCGATAAAAACAGAAACATCCACGTTTTTTTCAATATCTTGTGCTAATTTTGTGGCATTCATGATAACTGCCATAAAAATTCCCACTAGAGTCAATGTGATGGTTACCGCACTGACGGAAGCGACTGTCATCCAGCCATTACGCTTCAGACTTTTCATGCTTTCTAAAAGATGTCGGAAAAAAGTTCTAATCATCGTATCCATATTCCCCTTCCGCTTGGTCACGAATTATCCGACCGTTTTCAATCGCAACCACCCGATGGCGGATCGTGTTAACGATCGTGCTGTTATGGGTTGCCATCACTACCGTCGTTCCTTGCGCATTGATGCGATCCAACAATTTCATGATTTCCCAAGAATTTTCAGGGTCAAGGTTTCCGGTAGGCTCATCGGCGATCAATACTTTCGGCGTATTGACGATTGCTCGGGCAATCGATACCCGCTGTTGTTCCCCACCAGATAATTCACTTGGAAATACCCGTACTTTATGTTTTAAACCAACCAAGTCCAAAACTTCCATGACACGTTTTTTGATGTCGCGTGGTTTTCTTCCGATAACTTGCATTGCATAAGCAACATTTTCATAAATCGTTTTCTTTGGCAACAATTTATAATCTTGGAACACGATACCGATTTCTCGACGCAATAAAGGAACATCGCGGTTTTTTATTTTCAACAGGTCATAGCCTGCAACGTTGAGGGTACCCTTTGTCGCTTTTTCTTCACGATACATAAGTTTGATAAAGGTTGATTTCCCAGCCCCAGAAGGACCGACCACATAAACAAACTCACCTTGATCGATATTGATCGTGATATTACGGATGGCTGTAGTACCATTTGAGTACTTTTTCATTACATCCTTCATTTCAATCATGGCTATCTCTCCATCTTCTTTTATTCGATACTGACGTATTATAGCACGGGAATATTTCAGCATTTTTTCACAACTTTACAGTTTCATTTCAATTGAATGAAACTTGCTGATTCTTATGCTTTATTTAATTTCATTTTTAAATATGCATCAATAAATCCATCTAAATCTCCGTCCATCACCGCTTGGACATTCCCAGTTTCATAATTGGTTCGATGATCCTTGACCATTGAATAAGGATGGAAGACGTAAGAACGGATTTGCGAGCCCCAACCAATCTCCATTTGATCCCCACGAAGAGCAGCGGCTTCTTGTTCTTTTTTCTCCATCTCCAATTGATACAATTTTGCCTTCAACATGCTCATGGCTGTATCCCGGTTTTGAAATTGTGATCGTTGTGCTTGACTGGCAACCACGATCCCTGTTGGAATATGTGTGATTCGAACAGCAGAAGAGGTTTTATTGATATGCTGTCCACCAGCACCGCTTGCCCGAAAAACATCGACTTTCAATTCATCCGGATTGACTTCAATATCAATGGTATCATCCAATTCCGGCATCACATCCACCGAACAAAAAGAAGTATGACGACGATTGGCTGAATCAAAAGGAGAAATTCGAACCAACCGGTGAACTCCTTTTTCTGATTTCAAATACCCAAATGCATTGTGTCCCTTGATTAATAAAGTCACACTTTTGATACCAGCTTCGTCCCCAGACTGATAATCCAGCATCTCCACTTGATAGCCATGCTGTTCGCTCCATCGCGTGTACATTCGCAAAAGCATGCTGCCCCAATCTTGGGATTCTGTTCCGCCAGCACCAGGGTGTAATTCTAAAATCGCATTGTTGCGATCGTAAGGTTCATCCAATAGCATCGCTAATTCATAGCTTTGCATTTTTTCCTGTAATTTCTGTAGGCGTTCTGACAATTCTGTTTCCATTTCCGAGTCAGATTCTTCCTCCAACATTTCTTCCATGACTGTCAATTCTTCCACTTCATCTGTCAATTGATGAAATTGATCGTAGGCTTCCTTACGGACATTGTTTTCACCAATGACTTGTTGTGCAGCTTCGGCATCATCCCAAAATCCCGGTTCTGCCATCTGAGCTTCCGCTTGAGCAATGTCTTCTTCCAACTGATCTAAGTCAAAGAGACCTCCTGAAGCTGACCGTTTTTTCTTTCATTTCTGTTAATTGATTTCGCATTTCCGCTAATTCCATTGGATAAGTTCCTCCTTAAAATGATGAAAATTTTTAAAATTTCCACTGTTTTTTTCATGCAACAGAGGCTGGAACTTAACTCAACAATTGCGAGCTACGTCCCAGCCTTCCATTTCCACACGCGTATCTTTTAAAAGATACATTTATCGCCTAGATTCAGGCGTCTTTGCCATGACAATTTTTGTATTTTTTGCCGCTTCCGCATGGGCAAGGATCATTACGCCCCACTTTTTCAACGTGTACTGGTTTTTGTGGTGTTTCTTCTGTCTGCTCGGTTTGTTCTGCCTCACCTTGTGCCACTTGTTCCCGTTGAACGTTTTGGCGAATTTCTGCCTTCATGAAGAGTCGTGTTGCCTCATATTCGATAGCACCCACCATGTCTTCAAACATGTTGTACCCTTCCGTTTGGTATTCTACCAATGGATTGTTTTGTCCATACGCCCGCAAACCGATTGATTGACGCAATTGATCCATCGCATCAATATGGTCCGTCCATTTTGTATCAACAACCCGTAGGATAACAACTTTCTCAAATTCCAATAATTGTTCAGGGCTGTTTAACTGCGCCGCTTTTTCATCAAAAATTCGTTGTGCTTCTGCGAAAAGAGCATCTTTGATTTCTTGCGGTGTTTTTCCTTTGAAATCTTCTACGGATACTTTGTCTTCGTGTACCAGCGCATTGCCGGCAAAATCAACGATTCCTTCCAGATTCCATTGGCTTTCTTCTAACTGAGTATGGCTGTCTACAACGCGTTCAATCGTCCGTTTGACCATATTCATCAAGGTCTGAGATAAACTCTTGTCTTCCATGATTACTTCTTGACGTTGTCCATAGATGACTTCCCGTTGTTCCCGCATAACATCATCGTATTGCAAAACATTTTTACGGGTATCGTAGTTATTTCCTTCAACCCGTTTTTGGGCAGCTTCTACTTGACGTGTCAGCATTTTACTTTGGATCACGGCATCGCCTTCTTCAATCTTCATCCGATCCAAGAATGCTTTGATCCGTTCTGAGCCAAAGCGTTTCATCAAATCATCTTCCAGAGAAAGATAAAATTGTGAAACCCCTGGATCTCCTTGACGTCCAGAACGTCCCCGCAACTGATTATCGATACGACGTGATTCATGACGTTCCGTTCCAATAACTGCCAAGCCGCCAAGTTCTGCAACTCCTAAGCCAAGCTTGATATCGGTTCCCCGACCAGCCATGTTGGTAGCGATGGTGATGGCACCTTTTTGCCCTGCATTTAAAATGATTTCGGCTTCTTTAAAGTGATTTTTCGCATTCAAAACTTCATGTGGAACTTTTTCTTTATCCAGCATGTTGGATAGCAATTCTGACGTTTCAACGGCTACTGTACCTACCAGCACTGGTTGTCCCTTACGGTAACGTTCCTTAATATCTTGAACCACCGCATGGAATTTGCTTGATAATGTCGGATACAATAGGTCTGCCCGATCATCCCGCACGATTGGTTTATTGGTTGGAATTTGGAAAACCTGCATATTGTAGATTTCTCGGAATTCTTCTTCTTCCGTTTTTGCTGTACCGGTCATCCCAGCAAGTTTTTTATACATCCGGAAATAGTTTTGGAAGGTGATTGTTGCCATGGTTTTGCTTTCATCTTCGATTTCCACGCCTTCCTTAGCTTCAATCGCTTGATGCAGACCGTCAGAATAGCGACGGCCATCCATGATCCGTCCAGTAAATTGGTCTACAATTAAAACTTTCCCTTCTTGAACAACATAGTCAATATCCAGCAGCATGATATAGTTTGCCCGCAAGGCTTGATCCATGTGATGAGTCAGGGCAGTATTTTCAATATCATAAAGATTATCCAAACCAAATGTTTCTTCGGCTTTTTCGATTCCACTTTCTGTCAGACCAATCGTTTTTGATTGGATATCAATTTTATAATCTTCTTCATTTTTCAAACGTTTTACAAAATTATCTGTTCGCGTATACAATGCCGTTGATTTTTCAGCTTGTCCAGAAATAATCAACGGAGTCCGCGCTTCATCAATCAAAATCGAGTCTACTTCATCGACAATCGCATAGTTTAACGGACGTTGCACCATTTGATTGCGGTAAACTACCATGTTGTCCCGCAAGTAGTCAAAGCCTAATTCATTATTGGTACTATAAGTGATGTCGCAGGCGTAAGCAGCACGCTTTTCTTCTGATGATTTAGAATTGATATTCAATCCCACAGTCAAGCCAAGAAAATTATATAACTCACCCATTTCCGTTGAGTCACGAGTAGCCAAATATTCATTGACCGTAACTACGTGAACCCCTTCACCGGAAAGTGCATTTAAATAAACCGGCATCGTGGCAGTCAATGTTTTCCCTTCACCTGTCCGCATTTCAGGAATATTCCCATCGTGCAAGACCACGCCACCCATCAGCTGAACATGGTAAGGATAAAGACCCAACACCCGTTTGGCAGCTTCACGAACAACTGCAAAGGCTTCTGGTAATAATTGGTCTAACGTTTCTCCCTTTTGATAGCGTCCACGAAATTCATCTGTCTTATTTCGCAATCCTTCATCTGTCAATTTCGCCATTTCATCGGCAAAGGTTTCTACTTGATCGGCTATCGCAGACAGCCGTTTTAATTCTTTTTTATCATTTTCAATCAGGGTTTTTAAAAAATTGGCCATACGTAAATAAATCTCCTTTAATTTCCATTTTCTCAGTTCTAAAAGAAACTCTCCATCCTATTCTATCATTAGTTTTCTTCAAAAGAAATAGCTAGAATCTCATTAGAAGTTTGTCATGAAAAAAATTTAACTTTTTCGATTGATTTTTGAGAGAAAAAAGAAGATACCCACTGAAAGCGAGTATCTTCTTGAAAATTTCAGAAATCAATCGGTTTCGATCAAACCATATTTGCCGTCTTTCCGACGATAAACGATGCTGGTACCATTTGTTTCCGCATCTTCAAAAATGAAGAAGTTATGTCCCAACATGTTCATTTGCAATACAGCTTCTTCACTGTCCATTGGTTTTAGAGAAAGACGTTTTGTACGTACGATATCTAATTCTGATCCGTTTTCTTCACCAGGCTCCTCATTAAAGATTGCCGTGGCTGCTGCTGTATCAGGTAATCCTGTTTCACGAGACTTGCGGTTGATTTTTGTTTTGAACTTGCGAATTTGGCGTTCTAACTTATCAACGACCAAGTCAACACTTGCATATAGGTCAGGCGAAGTTTCTTCTGCCCGTAAAACCAAATAAGGAAGTGGGATCGTTACTTCTACTTTCGCCGTTTTTTCTGTATAAACTTTCAGGTTCACATGTGCTGTTGCATTAGGTACATCATTAAAGTAACGTTCTAATTTCCCAACTTTTTTTTCGACATAGTCGCGAATAGCATCTGTAACTTCAATATTTTCGCCGCGTACATTGTATCTAAACATAACAATTGCCCCTTTCATCTACCAATAAAAGAAGGAGAAAGGACCACTCTTTTTTCCTTCTTCTTACCTTTATTATATCGAACTCTAATGCTTTTGCAAACTTAAACGCTAACAAATTCATCGAATTTTAAGTCCCGTTATTTTATCGAGCAAAAGAGAATGTTCGAATGAGCTTTGCATCAGCTTTTAGCAAGACCTCTGCACCATGAAAAAGCGTTCGACCAGTGGTATAGACGTCATCTACCAACAAAATTTGTTTATTTTTGACTTCTTCCATCGGGACCGCCAACTCATAAGGCTGCTCCATTGCTAGCCGTTCCTGGCGATTTTTTTGTGCCTGCGGTTTTGTATCCATCTTTCGTTGAAGAAAGGCATAACGGGGAATCCCGGCAGCTTCCAACACTCCCTCCACTTGGTTAAATCCTCGTTGAGCAAACCGCTTGGAAGATAACGGAATGCCACAAATCAAAAAATCGGAATAGTCGCCTAATTCTTTTTTAACTTCTTTTGCGATTACTTGTCGCAGGCGATAATCTCCTAAAAATTTATAGGCATGCAGCCAGTCTTGAAAACCTGAATCATAGTGATACATGGCTCGATGTGCAAAATCATAGTTGCTGTATTTTTTTCGCCAATAGTCGCAATCATTGCAACGAAAACCCGGCGAAACAACTGGCTTCATACACGTTGGACAAGTTCCTTCTCTTGAAAGTTTCGCTAATTTTTTTTGACAGACTAAACAGCATTCTCCTTTAAGCTGCCATGGAAAAAATAGTTCTGTCAGCAATAAATTGCGAATAATCGTTTTTTGACACCACAGACACTTCATGTTTCCAGCCATTTCTTAGCAAGCAGATTCATTTCACGAATTTCTTTGCATGCGTTACGAATGCTTCGGGTTTGCTTATCATAGAAAAATAAAACTTCCCCTTGATTAAACTCTCCTTTACGATCGACTCTACCGGCGATTTGGACCAACGCTGATTTGCTGAAAACCGGATGATTGGCGCCTATTACGATGACGGAAACATCCGCAAAAGTCACTCCTCGCTCTAAAATCGTGGTACAAAGCAAGACATCATACGCTTCTTCCCGCATTTGCTGCACCTTCTCTAATCGCTGCTCATCTTCTGCAGAAACTGCCTGAATTTGGTAGTCCGATAAGATTTTTTGCAGTGGTATGACAAGTGCCTTCATCCATTCAATTTTCGGGCAAAAAATGAGCACCCGATTCTTTTTTCGCAAGTTTTTCACGATTTGTGCTAATCGTTTTAACTTGCCAAGAGACTGGGGCAATCTCTCCCATTGATGAAACCAGACCAGTTTCGGTTCAATCAATGGACGTTGATGAAAGCGCAAAGGCAGTTTTTCTACAGAAAATGTTTCACTGACTTCTTTTACTAATTTTTCAGAAGGTGTCGCAGTCAAATAAATGCGGCACCCGTCTTTTTTGGCCGCCTGCTTACTGGCAAAATAAAGGCGCGAATCCCCTTCATAGGGAAAGGCATCAATTTCATCGATAATCAATAAATCAAATACTTGATAAAAGTGAAGCAATTGGTGGGTCGTCGCCACCAAAAAAGCAGTATCTCGATAGTCTTCTTCCGCAGCTCCATGACTCAACAAAATATCCTCTTGCGGAAAAGCTTCCTTAAATCGTGGAAACAACTCCCGACAAACATCGATTCGTGGCGAAACTACTGCTACCCGCCCGCCAGTTTTTAAAGCACTGTAAATCACCGGAAACAGCATCTCGGTTTTCCCCGCCCCTGTTACTGCCCACACCATGGTTCCTGCTCTCTTTTCAAATTGCTGTTGCAACTTATCGGCAACTCGTTGCTGATACACCGTCAATTGTCCTTGCCATCCCCAAAAAATAGAACAATCTTCCCTTTCAATTTTGAGTGTTGGTGTAAAAAGAACGGCATCGCTAGTAATACGCCCAAATTCGATACAGGCGGGACAATAATAAACACCGTTTGGCAGCTGCAACTGGTCTTTTTTTTCTTGCGACCCGCAACGCATACAACAGATTTCCCCCTTCCTTTCAATCATTGCCTCTCGAAAGGTTCCTTCTGTATCTGCTAAAGCTGTTTTTATTATGATTTGTTGTCGTCCCGTCCACTTCATGTCTTTTTCCCTCCCTTAAAAGGAAGTACGAAAAAGTCTGCTTATTTTTTTTCAAAAAAAATAGAAGCCGAAATTCGGCTTCGGCTTCTATTACTAGCTGCTTATTTTTCGTCGATTAATGTCAACGCTTGTTTCAATACTTTTTCACCATTCATCATGCCGTAATCTGCCATGTTGATGACATCCATTGGAATACCTTTTGGTGCCAAACGTTTTTCGAAATCACCCTTCATAAAACGAACTTGAGGGCCTAAAAGTAAAACGTCTACATCTTTCTTTTCAAGATTATTGTCAGCATCAGAAGCTGCGACCGCAAAGATATCTGCTTCCAAACCGTCTGCTTCCGCCGCTTTTTGCATTTTTGTTACTAACAGACTGGTACTCATACCAGCTGAACAAACTAACATAATTGTTTTTTTAGCCATGATTATTCTCTCCTTCTACAAATAAAGGAATAATTTTCAATATTGTTATCCCTGTATCTTATTATAAAACAACTACTCATTTTGTCAACGCTTTCCACTTTATTGAAGATTAATGGAGCAGCCAACTGGATTTAACCAATTTATTAAACACAACGTACTCTTTTTCCAAGTTGATATGAACGACCTCATATCCGGCATTCAGCCAGGCATAGGCGCCTTGCTCCGGATGCTTGTGGTCATTGGCCCACCAATCGGTTTGCTGCCGTGCCGATCGAGGCAGACCTGTAGAAGGAAACAGCAATTCATCAAATTGTGTAAAGGTCAGGGTGACCTGTGAACCACCATTCTTTTTTAAATAATGTGTGATCACATCATATTTTTTTCTGCGTTTGCCCATTTCCTTCACCCCTCTTTTATTATCACTATTTTTTGAAAATTATGCAACCGCTAGCTTAGTTGCAACTTGTCTTTTCTTTCACTATACTGAAAGAAAAAAGGAGAACTCCATGCTGGCTACTTATCTTACTATCAAAGAAGACGGACAAGCAGAAACAGAAATTAAAAAATCTCGTTTCATCTGTTCGCTAAAACGAGTACAAACAGAAGAAGAAGCAAAAGAATTCATTCAAGCAATCAAAAAAGAACATTGGAAAGCCAACCATAATTGCAGCGCATTTTTGTTAGGAGAAAAAAATGAGATCCAACGTAGCAGTGATGATGGTGAACCCAGCGGTACTGCCGGTATTCCCATGCTTGAGGTCTTGAAAAAAAACAACTTGATCAACGTGGCGGCAGTTGTCACCCGTTACTTTGGCGGGACAAAATTGGGGGCTGGGGGCTTGATCCGTGCATATTCTCATGCGGTTTCTAACGGTCTGGAAAAAATCGGCATCGTTCAGGGAAAATTGCAGCAGGAAGTTTTGGTAACCATCCCTTATCCATTAGTAGGAAAACTGCAACACTTTCTTGAAACCCAAAAAATTTCGGTGAAGGATACCATTTTCGCCACTGATGTTACAATGACCTGCATGATTGATGAAGAGCAGCAAACCCTTTTTATCCAGCAAGTAAATGATTTGTTAAACGGCAAAGGTCAATTTGCCAAAGGAGCCGTCAGCTATGTAGAAGAGCCCATCTAAAAAAAGAACTAGAAAGCACATGTTCCTAGTTCTTTCCTCTTATCTTTCTAAATAAAATTCAAAACGATTGCCGACATATTGGGTCCGCACATATTCAAAAGGTTGACCATCTTGCAAATAGGAGATCTGGCGCATTCGTAAAATGGCATCTCCTCGTTTGATTTGTAAATATTCTGCAATTTGCTCAGAAGCCAACATTGCTGAGACCGTTTGATTTGCAGGACCAATCTTTTCCCCTTTTTCTTCCAACGTTTTATAAAAGGACTTGGTGATTTCTGATTTACTAAAATCATGGATCAGCTTTTCAGGGATACTGGCCACTTCAAAACAAATCGGAATATCATCGGCAAAACGAATTCGTTCCATTCGCAGAATACTTTCATTTTTTGTCAGATGAAGTTTTTCCAGCTCTGAAGAACTAGGCGCTGTCACAAAATACGATACCACTTTGCTTGAAGGTACCTTTCCTTGGGAGAGCATAATTTCAGTGAAGCTGGTGGTACCAGACATTTTTTCTTGAACTTTTTGGCGAGCGACATAGGTTCCTGAACCTATTTTTCGATCTAAAATTCCTTCATCAGCTAAAGTTTGGATTGCTTGCCGCAAGGTCATTCGACTAACACTAAATTGGATGGCCAGTTCCCGTTCGGAGGGCAGTCGATCACCGATTCCCCAGACCCCTTCTTCAATTTGTTTTTTGATTTGATCATGGATTTGGATATAAACTGGTAAACTATCAGACACGATAGACTCCTCCTTAATTCTTCTTATCGAACATTATAACTGGTATATACCTAACTTGGCAAATAGAAAATACAAAACAGGCTGTTTTCCACGAGAAAAACAGCCTGTTTTGCTATATCGTTACTTTTTGTTTTCATTTTGGTACAGTTTATTGATGTACCGTTTGTTTCTTGATTGCTTTATTGGCTGTCGCCATCATCAACCGAATGCGGTTCAATTGATTGACGATGGAAACCCCGGGATCATAATCGATTGCGGCAATATTTGCCATTGGGTATTGGTGCCGTAATTCTTTAATCACGCCTTTTCCAACCACGTGATTTGGTAAACAGCCGAAGGGTTGCATACAAACGATATTGTTGACGTCATTCTTCAACAAATCGATCATTTCACCTGTTAGGAACCAACCTTCCCCCGTGTGGTTACCGATTGAAAGAATTTTTCCAGCATCCTCTGCCAATTGGTAGATGGAATGAATCCCTTCAAAGCGTTGGGATGCCCGTAAGGCCTTATCCATCGGTTTTTCAACAAATTCAATCACACGAATGGCAAATTCTGCCAATGTTTTGCTCTTCTTTGCCATGCCAAGATTTTCATATTTCCAAATTTGATTGTACAAAGAATAATTCATGAAGCCAATAATATCTGGCACCACCGCTTCAGCACCTTCTGATTCCAGTAAGCGCACGATATCATTGTTGGCAGTTGGTGAATATTTCACTAAGATTTCGCCTACAACACCGACTCGCGGCTTCACTTCATCAGACAATGGTACCGAATCAAAATCCGTCACGATTTTTTTCATGTTGCGATTAAACAGCGTCAACGAACCATTCCGAATATTTTTTTCAACTTTTTTCAGCCACTCTTGATGCATGCGATCAATTTGTCCTTCTTCCAATTCATAAGGACGTGTCCGATAAACGACACGTTCAAAGAGATCGCCGTATAAGAAAGCAACAACTAATCGTTTTAGCATCGGCAACGTGAACTTGAAGCCGGGATTTGATTCCACACCCTTGTTCCCCATCGAAACAGAAACCACCGGAACTTGACCAAACCCGGCATCTTTCAATGCCTTACGCAATAATGGAATGTAATTAGTTGCCCGACATCCGCCACCGGTTTGTGTCATCAGTACACTGGTATTGTTTAAATCATATTTTCCACTTTGTAGTGCTTCTACCAGTTGACCGATGGAGATAATTGCAGGATAGCAGGCATCATTGTTTACAAATTTCAAACCAACATTGATTGCTTCCCGATCTTCTGCCGGCAAACAAACCACATTGTACCCAGATGCCTTCAAGGCTGTATCTACCAGTCCTGATTGATGAATCGGACTTAACATTGGTAAAAGCAGTGTATGTTGTTTTCGCATTTCTTTGGTGAAAATGATTTTTTCCGGTTCTTCAAAACGTTTGACCGGCTCAAAATTCATTTTATCCCGCTCTTTTACTGCCGCTTTTAATGAACGCAAACGAATTCGGATCGCACCTAAATTCGAGCCTTCATCGATTTTCAATACGGTGTAGATTTTTCCATATTGCTCCATGATTTCTTCTACTTGATCCGTTGTCACTGCGTCTAGTCCACAACCGAAAGAATTCAGTTGAACCAGTTCCAGATTTTTTGATTTTGCAACTACTCTGGCTGCTGCATACAAACGAGAATGGTAGACCCACTGATTTACCACCCGCAGATTACCAACATCACCCAAATGAGAAATACTGTCTTCTGTCAATACATGGAATCCTTCTTGAGTAATGACTTCAGCAATACCATGATTGATTTCCGGGTCCAAATGATACGGACGGCCAGAAACCACGATTCCACGTTGATGGGTTTCCTGTAGCATCGCCAAGGTTTCTTCCCCTTTTTGCCGGACATCTTCTTTAAACCCTTCAAGTTCTTCGTACCCATGGTGCAATGCGGCTGTAATTTCTTCGTGAGTGATTCCTAAATCTTGGAAAGTTTGATACAGCACGTCAGCTACGGATGCTTCATTTGCCAAATTGATATAAGGATTGCGGTAATCAACTTTTCCCTCTCGAATGTCATCCACATTATTACGAATCACATCCGGATAACTTTGGACGATGGGACAATTAAAGTGATTATCGGCATTGGCTGATTCTTGTCGTTCAAAAATTACGCCTGGATAAAAAATCATTGGGATTCCTTGATCGATCAATGCTTGAATATGTCCATGGGTGATTTTTGCCGGATAGCAAGCCGTATCGCTTGGGATTGTCTCCATGCCTTTTTCATACAAGCCTTTATTCGAACGCGGAGACAATTCTACCCGAAAACCTAAATCAGTAAAAAAAGTATGCCATAAAGGATAATTTTCATACATGTTCAAAACACGAGGTATCCCAACCGTTCCACGAGTTACTTCTTTTTTCCGTAAAGGACGATATTTGAATAATCGTTTGTATTTGTAATCCACTAAATTTACTTTGCGATCCTCTTTTTTGATTTTGATCCGTGCACCGCGTTCACAGCGATTGCCGGTGATAAACTGACGACCATCAGAAAAAATTGTCACGGTCAGCATGCAATTATTTTCGCAAAGCCCACAATGCGTAAATTCCTTTTCCGCAGTAAAAGCATCTAATTCTTCAAGAGAAAGCATGGTGCTTTCTTCGCCAATATCATAATTTTCCAAAGCGATCAATGCCGCACCATAAGCCCCCATCAATCCAGCAATCGATGGTCGAACGACTTGACGACCACTGATTTCTTCAAAAGCCCGCAGCACCGCTTCATTATAAAAGGTCCCGCCTTGGCAAACGATTTTTTCACCAAGTTCTTCGGGACGACGAATTTTAATAACTTTGTAGATAGCATTCTTGATGACTGAATAAGACAAACCCGCCGAGATATCCCCAACCGATGCTCCTTCTTTTTGAACTTGTTTTACTTTTGAATTCATAAAAACCGTACAACGAGAACCGAGATCTACCGGTGCTTTTGATTGTGTGGCGGCCAAAGCAAAATCCTTCACGTCATAATTCAATGATTTTGCAAATGTCTCGATAAAAGAACCACAACCGGAGGAACAGGCTTCATTTAATTGGATTGAAGACAAAACACCATCCTTGATGGTCATGGCCTTCATATCCTGCCCACCGATATCCAAAATAAAATCTACTCCCGGTTGAAAATGGTTTGCTGCCTTATAATGGGCCATGGTTTCCACTTCACCGATATCGACTTTCAACGCATTTTTGATTAAGTGTTCGCCATAACCAGTAACCGCCGTTTTGCCAATAAAAACATCTTCTGGTAATTGATGGTACAACTCTTTTAATACCCGAATCGTTGTTTCCAGCGGCTGCCCTTCGTTGTTTCCATAGAAAGAATACATAATGCGGCCGGATTCATCGACTAGGGTCACTTTTGTCGTCGTAGAACCGGCATCAATTCCAAGAAAAGCTGCCCCTTTATGTTGCGCCAATTCTTTTTCTTCCGGTGTTGCTTTAGCATGACGCGCACGAAATGCTGTCAATGCCTCCTCATCTGCAAAAAGTGGCTGCAACGTATCACTAGGTTTTAATTGCTGTTGATTCCCGGAATTTAACCGAGTCAATAAATCCGCCAGCGTGGTTGGTTCGGCTGTTTCTGCATAAAAAGCTGCACCCATCGCAACAAAAAGCTGCGGATTTTCTGGAAAAATTACATTTTCCGGCTGAATATCCAGCGTTTCGATAAATCGTTTTCGCAATTCTGACATGAAAAACAGCGGACCACCTAAAAATGCCACGTTGCCTTTGATTTTTCTACCGGCAGCTAATCCAGCAATCGTTTGGTTGACGACCGCTTGAAAAATACTCGCTGCAATATCTTCTTTGGCAGCTCCTTCATTAATCAGCGGCTGCACATCGGTTTTAGCAAACACGCCACAACGAGAAGCAATTGGGTAAAGGGTTTGGTAACTTTTTGCCAGCTCATTTAACCCATTGGCATCTGTTTTTAACAGCACCGCCATTTGATCGATAAACGCCCCGGTTCCCCCAGCACAACTTCCATTCATTCGCTGTTCTAACGAGCCTTCAAAGAAGGTGATTTTCGCATCTTCTCCTCCTAGCTCAATCACACAATCGGTTTGAGGAATCACTTCTTCTACCGTACGTGTACAAGCGATTACTTCTTGGACAAACGGAATTTCCAAGACTTCTGCCAGACCAATTCCACCGGAACCTGTAATATTCATTGCAACGGAAGCATCGCCAATAATGGCTTGGGCTTCTTCTAAAATTTTTTTTGTCGCCGTTTTAACATCTGAAAAATGCCGTTCATATTTTGCAAAAATCGTTTGGTTTTGTTCATCAAGGATCACCAGTTTGACCGTAGTTGATCCCACATCGATACCTGCTCTTAATTTCATACGATTCATCCCTTTTCATAAAAAATCAAACACTTTGTTGATTATCTTACAAGTCGTTTGATATAATACTTATGTCTATTTTAAATAGAAGCAGTTGATTTTTCAATAAACAAAGGACTTTCAATTGTGAGATAAACAACAATTAACGATTGTTTGTCGGGTAAAAAGAGAGGAATTTCACAAATGGCTAAAAAAACCGATCTACGAGTCAAACGTACCAATAAGATGATCATTGAGGCCTTTATCAAACTGGTGGAAAAAAAAGGATATGAACAGGTAACAATCCAAGACATTGCTGACGAAGCAATGATTAATCGTGCAACTTTTTACGCCCACTATAAAGACAAGCCCGATTTATACGAAACGATTTTTGATTACGCAGTTACCGCCTTTTCCGCCATTCTTGATCCAACGGAATTAGTAAAAGGCAACCGCATTAAGCTAAAACAAATTGAATTTGTACTGACCAATATTTATTTGAGTATCCAAAAGAATCGTGCTTTTTACTTAACGATTATGGACGGGTCCTCCAATGAACTGCTGCGAAAAAAAATTGCAGATATTTTATACGATCAATACGCCCACGTCTTCGATCGCTTAAAAATTACCGAAAATGATATCGAAGTTCCCATGGATTTCATTATTGAATACATGACATCCATTTTTATCGGGACACTGCACTGGTGGTTGACCACCAGCTCAGATATGACACCAGACCATCTGGCAAAATTGGTTATTAAATTGGTAGGTAATGGTCATTTAACTGTTTTAGGTATCGAAATTGAGAAATAAAAAACTGTTTAGAAGCTGTCAAAACACAGCTTCTAAACAGTTTTTTATTTTAATGATTTTTTGACTGCCACTTGATGGTGTGGCGGGTCGGGCGCTGTCCGGAGATTTTTACTTTTGCTTTCTTGACATCCACTGCTACTTTGTATCGTTCCGTTTTCAACAAATCATAGACTTTTTCAGCCGCCTCAGTGATCGTTTCACTTAATTTCATTACCAAACACCTCCTCGCTTTACTACTAGCTTAGCTTATTGTCTTTTTTTCGGCAATTAAAAGAAAACCAGACGGATTTTTTTCGTCTGGTTTTTCCTGATTTTATTCTTTCACTCGCAAACAACGCATGGCGTTTAATACCGCTAGTAGTGTCACCCCTACATCAGCAAAAACCGCAGCACCCATTGAAGCAAAACCGATTGCCCCAAGAACTAACACGACTGCTTTGACCGCTAAAGCAAAGACAATATTTTGTTTGACGATCCGCAAGGTTTTTCTTGAAAGGCGAATGGCAGTTGCTAGTTTCGAAGGAGCGTCATTCATAATGACAACATCTGCCGCCTCGATTGCGGCATCACTGCCTAACCCCCCCATCGCAACACCAACATCTGCCGTTGCCAAAACCGGGGCATCATTGATTCCATCCCCAACAAAAGCGACAGTTCCTTTTTCCTTCATGATTTCAGTTAAATGCGCAACCTTATCTTCTGGAAGCAATTCACTAAAAACGTGAGAAAGACCTAATTTTTTCCCAACATATTCGCCAATTCGATGGTTATCTCCGGTCAACATCACCGTATTTTTCACACCCGCCTGCCGCAAATCTTGAATTGCTTTAGCTGCATCTTCTTTAATTTGATCGGCAATGACCAAATACCCCACAAATTGTTGATCGATAGCGACGTAAATCGTTGTGCCGATTGCTTCGACTCTTGGCAGTTGAACATTTGAAAATAACTTTTCATTTCCAACTAGCAATTGTTTTCCATTGACGCTGGCTTGAATGCCTTGACCGGCAATTTCTTGAAGATTTACGGCTTTTGGCAAACTGAATTTGCTTGCCGCATCTACGATTGAACGAGCGATTGGGTGAGTCGAATATTGCTCGACCGCAGCAGTATAAGTCAAAAATTCATCCTCTGGCAAATTAGTTTCAATTTGTTGTAGAGCAAAACGACCTTCTGTCAATGTTCCTGTTTTATCAAAAACCACCGTTTCAACGGTTGCTAAAGTTTCTAAATAGTTACTACCCTTAATCAAAATCCCTGCTTTGCTGGCACCGCCGATTCCACCAAAAAAGCTTAGGGGAACAGAAATCACCAATGCGCAAGGACAAGAAATGACTAAGAAAGTCAACGCCCGATACAACCATTCATGAAAATCTTGTTGAAAAAATACCGTTGGTAAAATCACAAGTAATGCAGCTAAACCTACAACAGCTGGAGTATAGTACCGAGCAAACTTTGTGATAAATTTTTCTGCCGGTGCTTTTTGACTGCTGGCATTTTCTACTAAGTCAAGAATTTTGCTAACCGTTGCTTCGGCAAAGGGTTTTGTAACTGTAATCGCCAACCGACCTTCTTGGTTGATGCTTCCACTTAAAATTTCTTGTTCCGGTTCTAAAAATTGCGGAACGGATTCTCCAGTTAATGCAGATGTATCCACGTAACCACTTCCTTCTGCAATAATCCCATCCAACGGCACTCGCTCGCCAGGATTGACTACCACTACAGAACCCACGACTACTTCTTCCGGTGAAACGATTTTTTCCCCCTCATCCGTACGAATACGCGCAGTGTCTGGACGCACGTCCATCAGCGCCTGCACATTTTTACGAGAACGATCCACCGCATAATCTTGGAAAAATTCACCGATTTGGTACAACCACATCACCGCGATGGCTTCCGGGTATTCACCGATTGCCAAAGCTCCAACCGTTGCCACAGTCATCAAAAAATTTTCATCAAAAATTTCCCCTTGAAAAATGTTTGAGACGGCCTTTTTAACAATATCTCCGCCAATCAAAAGGTACGTTAGGATAGATAGAATCGGTTGCCATAACCCCTTTGGTTGCAAAAGAACCAGACCGAAAAACAGTCCACCAGTTACTAGGATTCGCAGCAGCACCTGCCGAGATTCACCAGCTTCTTCTTGGTTCTGCTTTTTTTCTACCGGTCTAACAGTGACCTCTGGCTCTAATTTTTTTATAAGCTTTGTTGCTTCCTCTTCCACACTGTCACAGGTATCCTTTTCACAGGTAATAGACATTCTAGTGGTGGCAAAATCGACCGTTGCCTTTTCTACACCCGGCAATTTTGTAACTGCCTGTTCGATTTTTGCCGCACAACTGGCACAATCCAAGCCATCCAATGTATATTTCTTTTCCACTGAAAATTCCTCCCCTCACAAACATATGAATGCTCTTTCATTTTTAATTATAAATGATTGGTCATTCATATGTCAAGCGGATCTATTTCCTTTCAACCAATTTTTTACAAAAAAAGAAAACCAACAAGCTGTCAGTTTTCTTTGATTGTTATTCCGCTGAATCTGAGTGGTCATCCGAATCTTTTTTCCTTTTTTCTGTATCTTCTGTTTCATCCGATTCTTTTTGGTTTTTGTCTAAAACAGATTGGCGAAACTGGCGATTTCCTAGAAATTTTAACGTCCGCATCAACGGCTGCCGATTTTCTCCCACCAGACCGATCAACTCGATAAAAATCTCTAAACCAAAGGCCGTACTGATCAACAATAAAATCGTCGCCCAAGTGCTTGCATAATTCATCAACAGCGCAATGAATGAAAAAACCAAAGCTAACGCATAAATTGTCAAAACTGCGCCGCGGTGCGTAAAGCCCAGTGATAACAACCGATGATGCAGGTGCATTTTATCTGCCGAAGAAATCGGTTGTTTATTGAAGCGACGACGGATGATGGCATAAACCGTGTCTGTGATAGGCACACCCAAAATAAACATCGGTGTCAAAATGGTGATAAATGTCGCATTTTTTAACCCCTGTAAGGACAGAATCGAAATCATGAAGCCTAAAAACAGCGCCCCGGTGTCTCCCAGATAAATCGTTGCCGGATAAAAATTATAGGGAAAAAAGCCAATGATTGCAGCCACCAGAGAAAAAATGATGATGGCTAGGAAAACGCCTCTCGTTGGTAAAAAGAAGTAACTGATCAAGCCGATTGTGGTTAACCCGATAATTGAAATTCCCGCTGCCAAGCCGTCCAATCCATCAATCAGATTCACTGCGTTGGTAATCGCCAGAATCCATAAAATTGTCACCGGTAAACTCAACCAGCCAAGATCAAATTGACCAAAGAAAGGTAAAGTAAAGGTGCTGATGCGAATATCTGCGACAAAGAAGGTTTCCAATGCCGCCAACAAGATTCCCAGCGTTTTTTGCATGGGAGAAAGTTCAAATACGTCATCTAATAATCCGGTGATAACCACGATAGCCCCACCAAGCAGCATCGGCCAGACATAATGAAAAGCCAGCGTGTCATTGTACTCCCACAACAATGCGATACAAAAAGAAAGAAAGATACTCAACCCGCCTGCTGTCGGCATCGTCTTCGTATTGATTCTTCTTGCACCCGGTTTGTCGACTGCGCCGATTTGAAATGCCAGTAGTTTCACGATTGGCGTTAAAACCAGCGAAAGCAACATGGTTGTAAATAATCTAACGATAAAACGAAAAGTAAATCCCATTGAGCAAGCTCTCTTTCTAGATAGTTAATCTTTCTTTTTTTCACTGAATTTTGCGGAAAGCTCCGATACTGGACTTTTGCGTTCTTCCACTTCTTTTCCAGTCACCGTCTCTTCGATAATCCCATTAATGATACCCCCAAGGATGATGATTGTTGCAGCCAGATTCAGCCAAAGCATCAAGACGATAAAACTTCCAATAATTTGATAGCCGCTGAGTCGTGCGGCAAAAAATTTTGCATAAAGACCAAATAATTGTCCCAAAAGCATCCAACCCACCGTAGCAAAAATCGCTCCCGGTACAGTCGAGCGAACTTTGATTTTCGCGTTGGGCACTAACCAGTAAATCAGCATCATTACAATCAGCAAAATCACGATTGTCAACGGCCACTTCAAAGTTTGGAACGTATCGATAATGGTTCCGGGAAAATGCAGAACGGGTTGCAATACATCTAAAACAATCTTACCAAAACCGAGAACCAGTGTCACCCCAACGATTGCTCCCATAAAGAAAACAATTGTGACGAGCGAAACCAACCGTACCAGAATAAAATTCTTGCGGTTTTCTACCCCATAGGCTTTGTTCATTGCTGTTTGCAGTGCGTTGATACTTTGACTAGCTGACCAAATCGTGACTAATGCCGAAATCGATAAAAGTCCCCCTGAGCCTTGTGTCAAAAGATTTTCAATCGCTGGTCCGATAAATTGATACACCTGCTGAGGGATTAGCTCTCTGACGTAAGGGAGCACAGAATTTGGGTCAATAGACAAAAACGGCAGCACATTTCCGATAGCAATCACTAAAGGAAAAAGAGAAAGCAATAAATAATAGGCAACTACGATTGATGACGTACCCATTTCCGAAGTCATAAAGCGAGTGTATGTCGTTTTAAAAAAGCGCATAACTTTCGTGTTGTTTTGTAACTTACGAATAAATTTCATTGCATTCTCCATTTCTTGCTGCTTAGTAAGTTCCCTCTTCCCCTTGAGAAGTCAAAATTTTTGGCCCGTCTTTTGTAATAGCAATCGTGTGTTCAAACTGACAGCTTAATCCACCATCTAAGGTGTAGGCTGTCCAACCATTTGGGTCCATCTTCATTTTCCATGTTCCGGTATTGACCATAGGTTCTACGGTGATGACCATTCCTTCTTTTAAACGCAATCCTTTTCCTGCTTCACCATAATGAGGAATTGAAGGACTTTCGTGGATTGTTGGTCCAATGCCGTGTCCAACAAAATCCCGAACAACAGAAAGATTTTCCCCTTCTACATAAGTTTGGATTGCATGACCGATGTCACCGATTCGATTGCCGATAACAGCCTGTTCAATTCCCAAATACATGGATTTACGGGTCACTTCCATCAAGTGGTCCAATTCAGGTGTAGAATCACCTACAACATAGGACCAGCAAGAATCAGACATCGCACCTTTTAAATCAATACACATATCCACTTTAATCAAATCCCCATTTTTCAATGGTTGCTTGCGAGGAAATCCATGACAGATTTCTGTGTTGACACTACAACAAGTCGCATATTTATAGCCTTCAAAGCCAATTTGTGCGGCAACTCCGCCATGGCTTTCAATAAAATTGCGAACAAAGACTTCGATATCCCAGCTTGAAACACCTGGTTTGATAAATGTGCGCAACTGTTTATGGACTTCCGCCAATAATTCACCAGATTCCTTCATTAATTCAATTTCTCTTGCTGATTTTAATGTAATCATTTTACTATCTCCTCTTTTCAAATCGTTCTTATTTTACCATAGTAGCGATTTTTCGCCAAATGCTGTTTATTTCACTTCGGGAGGAGTTTTCTTTCCAACCTACATTTGCTATAATTAAGCCGAGCCTAGAAGGAATAGTTTATAGAGAAATCGTAGGAGGAACCTCATGACTGTAGCAAAAATCGTTTATGCTAGTATGACTGGAAATACAGAAGAAATCGCGGATATCGTTGCCGAAGCAATGGAAAACTTAGCGATCGATGTCGAAATCAATGAATGTACACAAGTGGATGCCGACGAATTTGAAGATGCAGATATTTGCATCTTAGCGACCTATACATATGGTGATGGTGAACTGCCAGATGAGATCGTTGATTTTTATGAAGATCTGCAAGAACTTGATCTGAGCGGAAAAATTTATGGCGTTTGCGGATCTGGAGACACGTTTTATGATGATTTTTGCAAATCCATCGACGATTTTGACGCTGTCTTTGCCAAAACAGGTGCCACAAAAGGAGCGGAAAGTGTCAAAGTTGATTTGAACGCCGAAGAAGAAGATATCGAAAATCTGGAGACCTTCGCCAAAAAACTTGTCGAAGCAGCAAAATAAGTTGACGAAGCAAGAGGGACGCGCTTAACTGACGCGTCCCTCTTTTTGTCTGTTTTTAAACAGGCTTAATAGTTTAATTGTACTGCCAACTGGTCATTGAGAATATCTCTGATACTTTCTTCCATCAATCCTTTGATCTGATCTTCTGTCGGAGCAATGATTCCGGAAGACATCAAGGAAGCAATACCCGTCGCAACGATCCAAGTACCCATATGAAGTTCTTCCAATTCTTCCTGAGATAAGTTTTGGTAGTTTTCATCATCTTTTACAGCTTGAACAAAATAATCGTAAGAAAATTTCTGGATTTTTTTTCCGCCGCCGTATTCTTCCAAATACATTGCGCGGTAAAGTCGTCGTTTGGTGGTGGCAAATTCTATGTAGTTCAACGCTAAGTCAATAATCGTATTGCCTGTATGTTCAATCGGAAAAACATCGGTCGCTAAATAATTTAAAATTTTGTCAATCAGCGCATTTTTTAAATCATCCATGTTTTGAAATTCTAAATAAATCGGCTGTGTCGAGCAATTCATCTCTGCAGCGATATTTCTTGCCGTAAAGCGAGCAAATCCATCTGCCGCAACAACATCATACGCCGCATCTAAAATTTGATCTCGGGTAATTGTTTTCTTTCTTGCCATGATATTTTAATCTCCTTCGTCATTTTGTATATCGCTTTCATTTTTTGCCTGAATTTATTGTATCATGTTTTTTTTTATCTGACAAAAACTCTTTTTTCTTCTTTTCAATTTATAGAAATAATTTCACTTGTTTTTTCAACATCAAAAAAAATTTTCAAAATCATAGCACTTTTGTTGTCTTGTCATTTTCCCAGTGTTATCATAAAAATGGTTATCTAATTATTAAAACCCTTTAGGAGGTAAATTATGGTACTCGCAAATTTTAAAGAATATCTAAACAAATATGCACAACTGATTACAGAGGTGGGTGTCAATGTTCAAAAAGGACACACAATTGTTATTCAAATCAGTGTGGAACAAGCAGAATTAGCCCGCTTACTTACAGAAAAAGCCTATGAACTTGGTGCATCAGAAGTCATTGTTCAGTGGACCGATGATTTTGTCCAAAAAGAATTTCTAGCGTTCGCAGCCCAAGACCGAATTGAAACGGTACCGCAATATAAAGTCGACCAAGCCGACGATTGGGTGAAAAAAGGTGCCAGCCGCATTAGTGTTGTCTCTTCCAATCCTGATTCACTGGCTGGAATTGATACTCATCGCGTGGCAACCTACCAAGCAGCCAGCGGAAAAGCTTTATTGAATCTGCGAAAAGCTACCCAAGCAAATAAAGTTAGCTGGACTGTGGTAGCCGCCGCTGGCCAAGACTGGGCACAAAAAGTTTTTCCAAATGATACACCAGAAACAGCCCAAGACCGTTTGTGGGACGAAATTTTCAAAACTACCCGTATCTACGAAGCAAATCCTGTAGCTGCTTGGAAAGCCCACGACGAAAAATTGCAAAAAAAAGCAGATGAATTAAATAAAGAACAATTCACTGCGCTGCATTACACTGCTCCGGGAACAGATCTGACGATTGGCTTGCCTAAGAATCACCTTTGGGAAGGCGCCGGCAGTTTTAATGCCCGCAACGAAAAATTCATGGCAAATATGCCAACGGAAGAAGTTTTCACTGCACCTGACAGCCGCCGGGTAGATGGCTATATCTCCAGCACGAAACCTTTAAGCTATGCGGGAACGATTATTTCCGGAATGACTTTTACTTTCAAAAATGGAAAAGTCGTTGATTTCTCCGCAAAACAAGGACAAGAAGTCTTGAAAAAATTATTAGAGACAGACGAAGGCGCTACCCACTTAGGTGAAGTTGCCTTAGTTCCTGATCCGTCCCCAATCTCACAATCCGGGATTACCTTCTTCAATACGTTGTTTGACGAAAATGCCTCCAATCACTTGGCATTAGGTTCCGCCTATGCCTTCAGCATCCAAGGAGGCACGGAAATGAGCGAAGAAGAATTGGACGCTGCCGGATTAAATCGCAGCCAAACACACGTTGATTTCATGGTAGGCTCTGATCAAATGTCGATCGACGGGATTCGCGAGGACGGTTCGACCGTACCAGTGTTCCGCAACGGTGACTGGGCATAAACGCTAAAAAATCGAGGCGGAAGCTTCGATTTTTTTGTAATGATTAATAATAGTAAATGCTGAGCTTTTTTGGTAGAATTTACTAGGATAGTCGTTGATGGAAAGGGTGAGTGAGAATGACTCCAAATCGTGAAGATTATTTAAAAATAATTCTAGAATTAGGCGGCGATGAAAACAAAATCAGCAACAAACAAATCGTGGCTGGCTTAGATGTATCCGCAGCCTCCGTCAGCGAAATGATTTCAAAATTAGTAAAAGAAGAACTTGTGGAACATTCCCCCTATCAAGGGGTTCAGCTAACACAAAAAGGCTTGAAATCTGCCAGTACTTTGATCCGCAAGCATCGCCTATGGGAAGTTTTTCTCGTTGAACATTTGAATTATTCGTGGAATGAAGTTCATGACGATGCAGAGGTTTTGGAACACGTCACTTCCGAACGTCTTGCAAAACGGCTGGAAAACTATTTGGGCACCCCGGAATATTGCCCCCACGGCGGAAAAATCCCTCGATTTGAAGAATCCATCCATGAAGAAAAACGCCAAACCTTGGCTGATTATGGCATCGGAACTTCCTTGAGAATCGCTCGGGTTTTAGATGAACGTGAATTACTGGATTATCTTGTCGCTATCGATTTGAAAATCCATGAAGAATATGAAATTATCGATGTTGCTGCCTACGAAGGTCCGATTACAATCAAAAATGATCAAAAAACCATCGCTGTAAGCTACAAAGCAGCAAGTACGATTTTTGTTGATCCATTAGATAAGGAGTGAGACCTATGTCAGAAAATAAAAAAGTTCTCTTCACCATTTTTGGTGCGACCGGGGATTTAGCACAACGAAAGCTTTATCCTTCCCTTTTCCGTTTGTATCGAAAAGGTGACATTCAAGAACAATTTGCCGTGATTGGAACGGCTCGTCGGCCTTGGAGCGATGAACATTATCGCGGTATCGTTAAAGAAACCATCGCTTCTCTAAATCCAACAGAAGAAGAAGCTGAAAAATTTGCCGCTCATTTTTATTACCAATCCCATGATGTGCAAGATACTGAGCACTATCTCACGTTAAAGAAATTGACCGATACACTAGATCAAAAGTACCAGCTTGACGGCAATCGTCTTTACTATTTGGCAATGTCGCCTAATTTCTTTGGGGTAATCGTAGAACATCTGCAATCACAAGGAATGCTGGATTCTACTGGATTCCATCGCATCATCATTGAAAAACCTTTTGGCTCCGATTATGAAACAGCCAAACAATTGAATGAAGAGATTAATGCGGTGTTTTCCGAAAATGAAATTTATCGGATCGATCATTACCTAGGCAAAGAGATGATCCAAAATATTTCTGCAATCCGCTTTGCAAATAATATTTTTGAATCTATGTGGAACAATCGCTATATCGACAACGTGCAGATTACGTTGACAGAAAGTTTAGGCGTGGAGGATCGCGGCGGTTATTACGACCGTAGCGGAGCCTTAAAAGATATGGTCCAAAACCATATTCTGCAAATCTTATCTTTGTTAGCGATGGAACCACCGGCTGCTTTTTCAGATCAAGAAATTCGTGGTGAAAAAATCAAAGCATTGAACGCAGTCCGAGTTTATACAGAAGATGAAGTGCGAGAAAACTTTGTCCGAGGACAATACAGCAGCGGAAGTTTGGAAGGTACAAATTTTGCCTCTTACCGGGAAGAACCAAATGTCAGCGAAACCTCTACAACCGAGACCTTTGTTGCCGGTAAATTTAAAATCGATAATTTCCGTTGGTCTGGCGTTCCTTTTTATGTTCGGACCGGTAAACGTCTGACGGAAAAAGGAACCCGTATCAATATCGTTTTCAAACAAGTGCCTGTCAATTTATTTAAAGCCGACATCAAGGAACCTTGCGAAAATAAAAAGCTCCCACAAAATGTTTTGACGATTTATATTCAACCAACAGAAGGTTTCAGCCTTTCTCTTAACGGCAAAGAAATCGGACAGGGCTTCAATACCCATCCGGTCAAATTGGATTACCGCAATAGTGCCGAGGCAGTAGAAAACAGCCCAGAAGCTTATGAACGCTTAATTTTCGATGCCTTAAATGGTGACAGTACAAACTTCACCCATTGGGATGAAGTTGCTCAATCTTGGCGAATCGTTGATGTAATCCGTGGTGTTTGGGATAAGGATACTCCAGACTTTCCGAACTACGCAGCTGGAACAATGGGGCCACAAGCGGCCTTTGACCTGCTGGAAAAAGATGGCTTCGAGTGGATCTGGCAACCAGATGAATGGTACCGCGAACGCAATTTATTAGATTAAAAAAACACTTCCCGACTTGAAATCGGGAAGTGCTTTTTTAGTTTTCGAAACCTTCTGCTACTGCTTCCGCAAAGTTTTCTTCAACAATATGCGCACAATGTCCACAAAGAGTTGGCAGTTTTTCATCTGAACCGACATCTTTTCGGACTTGTCGGCAACGGTCACAAACTACACCATCTGCTTTTTCCACCAGTAAGGCAACCTCTTCAAATTGATGTGCTTCATCAGGTACCGGTGTTCCGGCAGCCTTCACTTCAAAATAATCTGGTGAAACAATCAGTAATTGTGCAATGTTTTCATCTACTGCTTTTAGCATTGCAGCAGTTTGTTCATTTGGATAAACAGTTAGTTTTGCTTCTAACGATTTACCGATTAATTTTTTGTTCCGTGCTTCTTCTAACGCCTTCAAAACATCATCACGGAAATCCATAAATGCTGTCCAAGTATCCAACAATTCTTGTTGATTTGCAAATTCTTCATATGCTGGGAATTCAGCCAATTGTACATATTCTTTCTCTTCACTCAAGAAAGACCAGATTTCTTCTGCTGTATGAGGAATGATTGGCGTTAATAATTTTGTCAAAGCCACAGCGGTTTGATAGAATACCGTCTGCATGCAGCGACGTTGCGGATCATTTTCTGCTTCAATATACACAACATCTTTTGCAAAATCCAAATAGAAAGAGGAAAGATCTACCGTCAGAAAATTCATTACTGTTTTGTAGATATGCAGGAAGTTATAGCTTTCGTAGCCTCCACGCAATTCTTTCACCACTTGATTCAAGCGTACAGTCATATATTTATCCACGGAACGCAAGTCTTCATAAGGAACCGCATCTTTTTTAGGATCAAAATCGGCAGTATTTGCCAACAAGAAGCGCATCGTGTTACGAATTTTTCGATAAACTTCTGCAACTTGTTTCAAAATATCCATTGAAACTCGGACATCTGCTTCATAATCAACACTGCTGACCCATAGTCGTAAAATATCGGCACCCATTTGCTTGATTACCGTTTCAGGTACAATGGTGTTTCCTAATGATTTACTCATCTTGCGTCCTTCACCATCTAGGGTAAAGCCTTGGGAAAGCACTGCTTTATATGGAGCAATACCATTGATTGCTACACTGGTGGTGATACTGGAGTTGAACCACCCGCGATATTGATCTGATCCTTCCAAATACATATCAGCCGGGAAAGTCAATTCAGGACGTTGACGAAGGACCGCTTCATGGGATGAGCCAGAATCAAACCAAACATCCATGATATCATTTTCTTTTGTAAACGTTCCATTTGGTGAACCTGGGTGGCTAAAGCCTGCAGGCAACAATTCCTTGGCTTCCCGTTCAAACCAAACATTTGAACCAAATTCAGCAAATAACTGAGCAACATGTTCCACTGTTTCTGGTGTAATGATGGCCTCACCGTTTTCTGCATAGAAAATTGGTAATGGCACACCCCACGCCCGTTGACGAGAAATTACCCAATCTCCCCGGTCACGAATCATATTGTATAAACGTGTTTTTCCCCAAGGAATGATCCAATCAACTTTTTCAACTTCATCCAAAATATCTTGACGGAATTTATCGATTGAAGCAAACCATTGCGGTGTAGCCCGGAAAATAACGGGTTTTTTCGTCCGCCAATCATGGGGATAGCTATGGGTGAAGAAATCTAATTTCAGCAGAGCGCCTTTTTCTTCCAATAATTTTGTGACCATTGGATTTGCTTTGTCATAAAAAATCCCTTCAAATCCTGGCGCTTCATCTGTGAAAACACCGCGATCATCAAGAGGAGATAACACATCCAAATGATATTTTTTACCCACAATATAGTCGTCTTCCCCATGACCAGGAGCGGTATGAACAAGTCCAGTACCAGCATCCAAGGTTACGTGTTCGCCACACATGACTAAAGACGTACGATCATAAAATGGATGTTGTGCAGTCATGTATTCCAATTGCTTTCCAGAGAACTCTTGCAAGACAGTGACTTTTTGCCAGCCTAATTCTGTCGAAACCGTTTCTAATAAGTCTTTTGCCACCACATATTTTTTGCCATCCGCTTCAACTTGCAAATAGGCAAATTTAGGGTGAACAGAAATTCCTAAGTTAGCCGGTAACGTCCAAGGTGTCGTGGTCCAGATAATAAATGATGTATCGGTATCCAACAAATCTTTGCCATCAACGACTTTAAAGGCCACGTAGATCGAAGCTGATTTTACATCCTTATATTCGATTTCGGCTTCTGCTAAGGAAGATTCACTGGACGGTGACCAATAAATTGGTTTCAATCCTTTGTAGATATAGCCTTTTTCAGCCATCTTGCCAAAAACGCGAATTTCAGCCGCTTCATACGCAGGATCCAATGTAACATATGGATGATCCCAATCACCGGAAACACCTAAACGTTTAAAATCAATGCGTTGTTTGTCCACCTGAGTCAACGCATATTCTTTACATTTTTCACGATATTCAGCTAACGTCATTTCTTTGCGTTTGATTCCTTTATTTGCCAATACTTGTTCGATTGGCAGTCCGTGGGTATCCCATCCAGGGACATAAGGCGAACGAAAGCCAGACATCGATTTTGAACGGATAATAATATCTTTACTGATTTTATTTAGTGAGTGTCCAAGATGGATATTGCCGTTTGCATAGGGTGGTCCATCATGTAAAACAAAGGTTGGTTTTCCTTCGTTTAATTTTTGACGACGTTGGTATAATTCATTTTCTTCCCATTCTTTTTGCCATTCAACTTCTCGATTAGGCAAATTGCCCCGCATTGGAAAAGCTGTTTTTCCAAGATGTAAGGTATCTTTGATTTTCATCTTTGACCCGCTCCTTTTAATCAATTAACGAAAGTCTCGTTGTGCAAATCCATTTCTGTTGTTTCCAAAAAATTTTTCAAATAAAAAAACGCTCCTCCCAAAAAGGGACGAACGTTTGTCGTGGTACCACCCAAAATATGAAATCTAAAACTAGATTTCCTCTTGTAATCGTTAACGGAATTACCCGTTGATTTTTACTGATTTTCAAAATCAAAACTGGTAGAGGATCTTTCTATTTGTAGGGTTTCACTAGACTCTCACTATCACTAGCTCGCTTTTAAAATACAAATAGCTTTTCTGTTCTACTTATTGGTTTCTTCGATTTTATTTAAAAGTTCTTTTGCATCATCAAGCGTGGTTACTTCCGTTTTTTCTGGAACACCGATGATTTTTTCACTTGATTCAACAATGGAAACACCAGAATTATCATTTGCTTCTGCCTCTGAGTTTACTTCAGAACCATTTTCATTGTCAAGCTCTTTTGCAACAAGTTCTTTGAAAACTTCATGTCCATCTTGTACATAACTTGAAAATGGTTTTAAGATTTCATCCCACTCTGGGCTCTTGACTTGTTCCAGTTGTGATTGCAACATCAACGCCAGATTTTGATGGAAGACCCGTGTTTTCGTCTTCAAATCATTGGTTTCCGTTGCTAATTGACGCGCATTTTGTGTAGCATCATTCAAGATATCTTTTGCTCGTTGTTCTGCAGAAGTCGTTAGTTGATGTGCTTGCTTTTCAGCCGTTGCAATCATTTCATCCGCTTTATTTTGTGCAGAGGTCACGATCACTTCCGATTCCTTGCTGGCGCTTGTTTTAACTTTGTCTGCTGTGTCTTGTGCCACGATGATTGATTGATTCAATGCATCTTTCAGTTCATTGAAATATTCCAATTTTTCTTCCGCATGTTTCAATGATTTTTCCATTTCACGATTCTTTTGAACCAATTCTTCGTAGTCACGAACAATCAGGTCTAAAAAGTCATCAACTTCGTCTTGATTGTAGCCTCTCATTTTTACCGGAAAGCTCTTATTTTGGATGTCTAATGGAGATAGTGCCATAGTTTATTCCACCTTTATTCATTATTTACGTAACACACCAAGCAACAGCCGGATCTTTTCTTTTTTTGTTGTTCCTTCTAACCCTTGAATCTGTAAACGACCAAATCCTCTTACTGAAACGATATCCAGTAAATCCAGAACAAAATCTGGTCGTGCAGCCTCCGCCCAATTCACCTTTACTTTTCCTGCCTCAATTAGCTGTTTTGAACGCTGACGGGAAATATTATAGATACTGGATACAACTGTATCTAACCGCAAAGAACTGACTGTTGCCCGTTCTTCCGTCCAACCATCTTTAGGAATCAAAATATCCGTATAATTTTTTTCTTCCAAACGAACACTGACATTGCCAATTTTAGTCACCTGCAATTGGACAAAACTGCTGACCTCTGTCGCAACAAAAACCTGCCAGTTGGTGCCGTCAGAAATAATGTCACCGAAAAATTCCCGTTTGATTCCCGTTCCAACCAGAGTGCCAAGGACTTTTCCATGGCTCAAAGAGGCAAATTTTGTTGGGTAGTTGATTTCAAAAAGCGTAATCTCAAAATCACTACTCGTCGGTTCGTAATAATCAGGAAAAATCAAACAACGCTGACGTTCTGCCTGCTCATACCCACCATAAAATTGGAATTTCAAATCGGTCGACTGTCGAACCAGCGTCTCCACAATGTATGCTTGCCGCGGATCTAAAAAATCGGTCAAGTAGGGTGCGTACTGCATTTGAACCTGTTCAATCCAATCTTGAACGGCGTCAACAAAAGGGTGCTCTTCTGTGCGGAAATGTTGATAGACATTTGCATTCAAAGAAACTCCCCCTTTTTTTACATTATTCTAAACAGAATCATCGTAATTGCCCGACTTGCCAAATTCAAAACGATGACTGCAACCGCAATCGTAAAATCAATCGGTCCAACATGTAAGGGCAATCGGTCAAAAAGACTTAAATATGGTTCACAGATTTTTTTTAAAAAACGTCCGAGTGCTGACTGATACCCACCGGGAAACCACGAAAGCAATGCATAGATCACTAATAAAATCGTATAAAAATAAATTGCTTGATTAAAATAATAAAGTAATGTGCTAATAAGTGCTTCCTCCTTGTTCCACTAACTTATTGATACAAGTGGAACTGACCATTTGTAAGTTTATAGATCGAACATATTCGTGTCCATTAAACTTTGGGCAGCGCCATCGATTTCAACACCACTTGGGGTACAAAGAAAGATTTCATCCCCCACTCGTTTGATATCACCATCTTGTGCATAGACAGTTCCTGTCAAAAAATCAACGATACGACGCGCCTGTTCTTCTTCAATCAGATGAAAATTAACCAACACCGATTCGTTATTCAATACATGCTTTGCAATATTCATCGCTTCAGAATAAACTCTCGGCTCCAAAATCGTAATTTTTCCAGACTGACTTTCCCGAGACTCCGCTTTTTTTCTTAAAGAACGTTGTGTCTGCGGTTGTGTCTGGTGCAGAGAAACAACCTTTTTTTCTTCTGCAGGATGAGACTGAGATTGTGCTTGCGGTTTTGGTGTTGATACTGGTTCACTTTTAGCAACCGCCACATTTGTGTTGTTATAATAACGATTTGAAGTTGCAGCAGTTTTTGATACTGCTGGTGTCGCTTGAACGACAGTCTGTTCAGGAGCTGCATATTCTTCATACTCGTAATCTTCATCAGCCAAACCAAAAAAATTCGCTGCCTTACTAAAGATCGACATCTAATTTCCTCCTTTTACATGTCTTTTACCAATGCTGTTCCTACCCGTATAAAGGTTGCTCCTTCTTGGATAGCAACGGAATAATCATTGCTCATCCCCATACTCAATTCTGTGCAAGGGGCATAAGATAGCTGCTTTTTTTGCTCATTTTCTTGAAGTAAACGTAGTCTGCGAAAAATTTCCCGCTGCTCTTCTTGGGTGGAATCAAAAGGTGCCATCGTCATCAGTCCAACGACTTGAATTTTATCAAAGGCAGCCAATTCCGAAATAAATTCTGAAAGTTGATCAGGAGAAATCCCCTGTTTTGTACTTTCCCCAGAAATATTAACTTCAACAAAACACTTGATAACTTTTTCCCCTCGCTTTTGGATTTCTCCAGCAAGTTTCAAGCTGTCAAGGGCATGAAAATAGTCTATCTCATTTATAATCAATTTTACCTTTCTCCGCTGCAAATTACCAATGAAATGCCATATAACCTGTGGAAAATCAGTCATTTCTTGTTTTTTCTCTAAGAATTTTTCTACACGGTTTTCTGCGCAATTCAACACACCAGCTCGGAGGACGTCTTTTGTTTTCTCAACATCGATCGTCTTTGTTACAGCTACGAGGGTAACCGAATCCTCGTTTCTACCAACAAGAGCACATGAATTCTGTATCTCTTGTCGGACCTCCCGCAAGTTGTCAGAAATCATGTGCTCTGCCTCCTATCGTTTACGACGGAAAAATGGTGGTGTACTTAATTCATCGTCGTCATTTGACTTCACTTCATCACGATTGAACGTATCGAATTCTTTTTTTTCGATGTTTTCAAATTGTGTGTCATCAACTCTTGGGCGAACATTTTGTTCTTTGCGAATATCCCAATCTCCAAATGCGTTGTCTTCTTCTTGAACAGGTTTTGCTTGTTCCATGTCTAAGACAGGTTTTTGGGGAACATTATGAAGTTGACTTTGTCGGGATGACCGGTTTGACCGATTTTCCTTTTTTGTTGGATCAATTCCTGTCGCAATAACTGTTACACGAATTTCATCGCCTAGATCTTCACTGATAGAAGTACCAAGAATGATATTCACATCACCAGTTGCGGCATTTGCAACGATATCTGATGCATCTTGTGCTTCAAATAAAGTCATATCCAATCCACCGGTAATATTTAGCAGGACTTGTTCTGCACCATCGATGGATGTTTCCAACAATGGAGAAGAAATAGCTTTCTTCGTTGCTTCAATCACACGGTCTTCACCACTAGCAACACCGATTCCCATTAAAGCTGTTCCTTGATTTTCCATCACTGTTTTTACATCGGCAAAGTCAAGGTTGACATAGCCTGGTGCAGTGATTAAATCAGAAATTCCTTGAACACCTTGTCGCAAGACATTATCTGCTTCACGGAATGCTTCCAACATTGGCGTTTTCTTATCAACAACTTCCAACAAACGGTTGTTGGAAATAATCAACAATGTATCTACATTTTCTTTTAGTTTTGCAATACCTTCTGCTGCAAAGCGACCGCGTTTTGGTCCTTCAAAAGTGAATGGACGTGTAACAACACCCACAGTCAATGCGCCGATTTCCTTTGAAATCTTCGCTACGATCGGTGCGGCACCAGTACCAGTTCCGCCACCCATACCAGCAGTGATAAAAATCATATCTGCGCCGTCTAAAGCTTCACGAATTGATTCTTCACTTTCTTCTGCTGCTTTTTGTCCAACTTCCGGCTGTGAGCCAGCACCAAGACCACGGGTATATTTAGGTCCTAATTGAATGACCGTTTCAGCTTTTGAATTTTTTAAGGCTTGAACATCGGTATTTGCTGCGATAAATTCAACGCCTTTTACATTTTCTTCAATCATACGATTCACAGCATTGCCGCCGCCACCGCCGACACCGATTACTTTAATCACAGCGCCGTCATTGATGTTGTTATCAATTGAAAATTCCATAGTGTGTACTCCTCCTGAGGTTGATTAGTCGAAAATATTGGAAAAGAAGTCTTTGATTTTATCAGTTACACTTCCACCAGTTTTTTCTTCTGGTTCTTCTTCATATGTTTCTTCTGGATGGTCAAAGGTTTCATAGTTGATTTCTTGTTGAACGGCTGCTTGTTGCACCGGTTGTACTTTTTCGCCGGTTACAGCTGTTTTTGCTAATTGATAGACCTCACTAAGGTTCGCTGTATAATCAACGATACTGATGACATTGGTAAATACCGGATTACGCAAGCCCATGTGATTTGGCACATATAACTTAACATTCGTATCGAAGATTTCTTGTGCCAAGTCAACAACACCTGGTAAACTTGCTGCACCACCGGTCAAAATCACACCGCCCGGTAAACTCAAAGCATCAATTTCTTCTAAAACTTCTTTTGATTTAGCAAAAATTTGTTCCATCCGTGCTTCGATTACTTCTGAAAGGTAACGTTCATCGATTTTTACTGGTTCAGATTTCCCAATCACATCAACAGGAAATTCTTCACTAGCTGAAGTACGTTCAGGATAAGCATCCCCATAATTGATTTTTAATGCTTCTGCATTATTGAAGGATGTATTCAAAACAGTCGAGATATCTTTGGTTACATACTCGCCGCCTTCTTGGTTGACGTGCGTAAATTTCAACTGCTTGTCGTGCATGACCGAAGTCGTTGTTTGACCGCCGCCGATGTCGATTACGGTCGTACCGAAATCTTTTTCGCCGTCAGACAAAATTGTTTCGGTTAATGCAAGAGGTGTGATCACCAGTTCATTGACGACCAGACCGGCTTTTTCTGCACATTTACGAATATTGTGAAGAATCGTTTTCGGTCCTGTATATACAACACCGAACATCTCTAAACGAACGCCAATCATTCCGCGTGGATCTTTGATTCCTTCAAAGCCATCAACGGTAAATTCTTGCGGTAAAATCGTGATAATTTGTCTTTCTGGAGGTGTAGAACGGACTAAAGCGGCAGATGCCACATTACGAACATCCTCATCGGTAATTTCTTTTGATTCACTGTTAACAGCGATCATTCCTTGGCAATTTTCAACTTCTAACAGCGTTGCCGGTACACCGACACTCACACTGCGGATTTGAATACCTGCTTTTTCTTCCGCTTGTTTTACTGCACGTTGAATTGCTTGGACTGTTTTTTCAATATCGACGATGATTCCGCGATTGATTCCTTCTGATTTAGCATTCCCTACACCAATGATGTTCATTTGGTTGTCCACATATTCAGCAACTACAACTTTTACAGAAGTAGTACCAATATCAAGACCTACATACATTCCCGTCTTTGCCATGAATGGGATTCCCTCCTACTTTATTCCATATACCGCGAACAAATACTGCTCGTATTTATATACCATTTGATTAATTTATTCACTGCTACCAATTCTACCACAAAAAGCGGACATTTAGAAACCTGTTAATGAAAAAATATGTGGAAATTTTATTGATTTTTATTGATTTTCACTCTCTTGTGGCTCTGAACTCTCAGTTGTTTTTTTCTCTTCTTTCGGGTAGGCATAAGTAAAAATTCCTACCTCCATGTCCACAATGCCTTTTTCCTTCATATCTTTTGCAACCTGTGGATAATATTGCATTTGTTTTGTTAGGTTGGAAATATTTACGATCACCTGATTGCCATCGTTCATATAGAGATTCAGCAATTCATCGTTGCTTTTTGTAGGTGCATAATTAATTTGCGAAATCCCGCTGCGAATTTCTTGAGACAATTTTCTATACTTCTTTAAGACAGATAGGATTTTTTTCTCTGACGTAAAATTTTCTAAAATTGGTAAATCCTGAGTTGGTTTTTTCAGCGTTTCTTCCATCACTTGCCCATTTTCTAAAATCGGTGAGTAGGTATCTCCTTTTGCCAGAAGTGCCACCTCCTGATATTCTGTTACAGTCAAATGAAAGTGATTGATATTTTCGATTGAAAGTGACGTGCTCTTGATTCTTGGCTGTTCCGCAGTCAGTTTTTCTTCATTCTTCCCACGTTGGAAAAATTGAGTCCACAGGTTTTCTTGCAAGCGAAAATTGGTATCTTTTAAAATTTCTGCGGTAGCTACTTTGTTATTCCCCGAAACAGTAACTTTTGCCAGCTTACTCAAAGGTGAAACGTAATACAGCGTGAAAAGCAAGGGAATCGTGAAGAGTACGATTAAAAAAATCAATCGGCGATGAAGAAGCAAATCCCGCTGAGATTTTATTTTTGGTAAACGATCTGCAAATGAACCATTGGTCGGCTCTCCTTTGCTTTCTTCCATCTCGACATCGTCCGTTTTCGTTTCATCGGACGCTTCTTCTTCCACAATTTCTTCCGTCATCGTATCCGGACTACCATCAATGATTGATGGCGACCAGCTTGGTTGATCGCCTTTTTCTTTAAGATAACTCAAATTAGCTTTTTGCCACGGTGTCAACTCCGCCTCATTGATTTCTGGTTCTTTGGATTCAGATTCCTTTTTTGTCTCATCAGGAGTTTTTTTGCTAATGACGATCACCACCTTAAAAAATAAATACTTAAATCAATGTCTGTACTAAGTTGAATAGTCGTTCTGCCGCATCAGGTATACCTTGCTCCTTGGAGGCAGCCGCCATCTGTTTCCGCAACTTCTTGTCTTCCATGATTGCATCAATTGCTAAAACCAGTGATTCACCAGTCAGCTCATCGTCGCGAATCATTCTCACGGCACCATGATCAACAAGACTTTGGGCATTCTTCGTCTGATGGTCATTTGTCACATAAGGACTTGGTATTAAAATCGCCGGTAAGCCTAATGCCGTAAATTCTGCAATTGAGGTTGCTCCGGCACGTCCAATCAGCAAACTGGAATTTGCCATGACTTCAGCCATTTTATCAATATACGGCTTAACACTGACAGTTGTCAATCTATCAAGTGAAATCGTTTCATTCTTTTTAATTTCTTCAAAATACCGTTCTCCCGAGGCATACAGGACCTGGTAGTCTTTTTGGGCTAACATCGGTAACGCAGCAACCACTGCTTGATTGATTTTTAGCGCTCCCTGACTTCCTCCAAAAATCAACACGGTTTCCTTCGCCGGATCTAAATCGAATTCTTTTAAAATATCAGATTTCCCACTGTCTCTGACTTCCGTTGCTCGAGGATTTCCTACAAGCACTGTCTTATCTTTTGGAAAGAAAGCAGCAGCATCTTGAAAAGCAATTGCAATTCGATCTACATAGTGGCTTAGAAATTTATTGGTAATACCGGGAACACTGTTTTGTTCATGAACGATGGTTGGAATGTTCAGCTTCGCAGCAGCATAAACAACTGCGCCAGAAACATACCCGCCCGTGCCGATTACGATATCCGGTTTGAATTCTTTTACGATTTTTTTTGCTTGGCGAATACTTTTCATAAACAGATGAATAGTTTTAAAATTATCCAACGATAAGCTTCGCTTAAATCCTTGAATTTCCAATGTTTCAAAAGGAATATCTGTTTTAGGTAAAATTTTGTTCTCCAGACCTTTTTTCCCACCGACATATAGAAACTTTGCAGTTGGATCTTGTTTTTTGACATATTTCACCAAAGCTAACGCGGGATAGATATGTCCACCCGTACCGCCGCCAGTTACTAAAACTCTCACTCGTTTTCGCTCATTTCTATTTGTATTTTCAGCGCTTCGATTGCTGCAATAAATCGATCCCCGCGAACTTCAAAATTAGGGTATTGATCCCAACTGGCATTTGCCGGAGATAGCAAGATCGTATCACCCGGTTGGCTAATTTCATAAGCCAAAGGAACCGCAGTCTCAGCATTTTCTGTAAAGATTATCTCTGGAATTTTGGCTTTTTCTGCTGCTTCAGCCAATTTATGCTGTGTTTCGCCAAAAACTATGATAGCTTTGATTCCAGTTAATGAAGGTACGAGTTTATCAAAAGAATTGCCTCGATCCAATCCCCCGGCTAATAAAATGAGTTTTGAATGTTCAAAACCGCCAAGTGCCATTTCAGTTGCCAGAATATTCGTCGCTTTCGAATCATTAAAAAATTGTCTTTTTTCAATCACATCAACAAACTGCGTCCGATGAGGAACACCGGTAAATTGTTGCAAGGCCATTCGAATCTTTTCGGCAGAAATTCCCCATATTTTGGCTACGGCAATTGCTGCAAGTGCATTTTCAATATTGTGTTTTCCTGGTACACCCAGTCTGTCAGCTTCAATAATCGGTTCTCCTTTGAAATATAAGATACCCTCTTGTAAATAAGCACCTTCGACTTTTTCTACTGTTGAAAAAGGAACAATGGTTGCTTTTGTTTGATGGCTTAACTTTTGTAATTCTTCTTGATTCCAATTCAAAACAAGAAAATCATCCGCCGTCATATTTTGTTGAATGTGCCATTTTGCTTTCACATACTCACTGCGGCTGCCGTGGTAATCCAAGTGTGCTTCATAAAGATTAGTAATTACGGCTACTTTAGGGTGAAAGGTTTGAATTCCCATTAGTTGAAAACTCGAAAGCTCCATTACTAGTACATCTTCTTGTTGTGCTTTTTCTGCAACGGAGCTCGCAGGAAATCCGATATTTCCTGACAAACGTGCAACGCCAGAAGTCAGTCCGGCATTCAACGTTCGCTCAATCATAGTAGTTGTCGTCGTTTTCCCATTTGTTCCGGTGATTCCGATAATTGGGCAGTCAGCAATTTGATAGGCCAATTCCACTTCTGTGATGATTGGCATTCCTTTTTCTAACGCTTTTTTGATTAAAGGATGTGAATAAGGAATACCGGGATTTTTAACCATCAAGGAGAAATCCTCATCCAACAATTCAATTGGATGCTGACCAGTGATGACTTTGATTCCTAAAGCCAAAAGATCCTGTGCTTCGGGATTTTCATCAAAGGGCTTTCCGTCATTAACGGTGACAAGTGCGCCCAATTCATGTAACAATTTGGCCGCACTGAATCCACTCTTTGCTAATCCTAGCACAAGAACTTTTTTATTTTTATACATTGTTATTTTTTTCATTTTCTCCATCTCCTACAACACAATCACTAAAGTAACAATCGAACAAACTAACGCAATCAACCAGAAGGTAATATCGATCCGCCATTCAGACCACCCGCTCATTTCAAAATGATGATGAATGGGTGACATCTTAAAAATTCGTTTTCCCGTTAATTTAAATGATGTTACTTGTAACATCACACTTGCAGTTTCACAAACGTAAACAAGTCCTATAAGTAATAGTGTCCATTCTTGATGAAGAAGAATCGAGATTGCTGCTAATAATCCCCCTAAGGCTAATGAGCCCACATCTCCCATAAAGATTTTTGCCGGTTTATGGTTGTAAGGAAAAAAGCCCAGCAAACCGCCGATGACGCTTAAACAAATGATCAATACATCAAACTGTTTCTGTTTCCAAGCAATGATGCCATAAGTAGCAAAGGAAATAATGCCGAGAATCGAAACTAACCCATCGATGCCATCGGTCAAATTGACGGCGTTAGAAAAACCAACTAGCCAAAAAATCACGAAAATGCCATAAATCAACGAAAGATTCAAATCATAACCAAAAAGATTTAAGGTATTTCCATTACCATCCATCAGGTATACACCATAAAAAACGACTGCACCAACAATTTGACCAATCAATTTTTGTAAGGAGGTCAATCCCATATTTCGTTTCATAAAAATTTTGATGAAGTCATCTAAAAAACCCAGCAATCCATAAAGGAATAGGATAAATAACAGAATAGACAGTGCAGGTGTCAATTCCTTTTGCCACGCTCCTACCCAAAGTCCCGTAAGAATACTACTGATAAGGAAAACGACACCACCCATCGTTGGGGTTCCCGCTTTGACATTATGCCATTTTGGGCCTTCCGTTCTGATTTCTTGTCCAAATTGTTTTACTCTGAAGTAACCGATAAATAAAGGCATTATCGCAAACGTCATTGCAAAACTACTCACGATTGGCAATATCATTTTCGTCCATTCCATTTTCTTCTCTCCTCAAATCAATTATTCTGTAGGGTAAAGGTGACTTCTTCGTTGATTTTTTCATAAGGGGCAACACTTTGTTCTACACAATAGCCTTCCCCGTCAAAATTCACAGTAATATCCAGTAATTCTCCTAGTTTCAGCAAATCGGCTTTGGACCATCCGCTGGTATCCGGCATAGTGAATTCATCACCCGTCGTTTTTAGCAACAGCCGCTCTGAACTCATCAACTCAGAACCACTTGGTGTCGATTGTTCTTTTACTTTTTCACCGTTTCCGATAACGATAGGATTCAGTCCACTCTTTGTCGCATCATTTGCAGCTGTATCAACAGCAAGATTGCGATAATCAGCAACGGTGATTGTTTCAGAGTTTTCTTTGTCTGGCTGACTTTCTTCCGTTTCTTTAAAGTCCATTGCCCGTTTTAGTAACGGATTACCAATACTTGCCAATGCATCTTGTTCCCAAGTTTCCGGTACTTTCATTGTCATATATAAAATATACTCTGGTTCCTCGGAAGGAATCATCTCCACGATTGAGTAGAGATAGGAAGTTTCCCCTTCCAAATACCCACCATCTTCAGCGACCACTTGGGCAGTTCCGGTTTTAGCGGAAATATTGTATCCAGGAACCTCATAATGCCCATAGGCACTTCCGTAGTTCTCACTTTCAACAACATCTCGCATATACTCCCGCACTTTAGAAGCAGATTCTGCGGAAACAGGTTGTCCAAGTACTTCTGGTTGAGTTACCCGTTCTTTGCCGGTAGCAGGGTCAACGATTTTACTGATATATTGTGGTTTCAACATTTTTCCGTCATTAGCGATTGCAGAAAAGGCCTGCATCATTTGAAAATTCGTTACCCCAATGGCCTGACCAAAGGAACTCATTGCTTGGTCCACTACATTTGAAGTAGGCAATATTCCTACATTTTCATCCGGCAATCCAGAGTAAGTACTTTTCCCGAAACCAAACTGTTGCAGGTAACGTTGCCAACGGGTTCCCAATTTTTGTTCCAGTTTGACCATGCCAACATTACTTGACCACGAGAGCGCTTGGCGCATGGTTAGGACACCTTTTGCCCCTTGGTCATGGTCATTGATGGTTGCGTCAGCTACCTTGATTTTCCCAGAGACGAAGGTTTCATTCTCATTGAATACTCCATCATCCAATGCCGCAGCAGTCGTCATGACTTTCATGGTTGAACCTGGTTCATACCGATCCTGTACCAATAAATTGCGCCATTCAAATTCGCCGTCTTTAAATTCCGTTTCCGTTTCTGGATTAAAGGTTGGCCGTTGTGCCATGGCTAAAATTTCGCCAGTCTTGGCCTCCATCAACATTGCAGTCATATTTTCTGGTTTGTATTTTTTATTTGACGCATCCATTAACGTTTCCATATAGGTCTGCAGACGACTATCAATCGTTGTATAGATATCTTGCCCATCTTTTGCCTTAACTTCTTCTGCAACGGTTCCTGCCAAAGGGTTTTGATAGTTGTCCTTCTGATAAACAACCTTTCCATCTGTTCCACTCAACACATCATTGTAGGAAGCTTCCAGACCTAAAATTCCTTCTAAACCTTTGTCTATACCGTTTTTATCGACTTTTGACTCAGCGATACCAATAAAGTGAGAAGAGAAAACACCGTTAGGATAAATACGTGCAGGATGGTCATCGAAATACAGCCCGGTCAATTCTTGTTCTTCCAGCGTTTTTTCGATTTCTTCTTTTTTCGCTAACGTGATTCCTTTACCATTTTTTCCAAATTCCACTTGGTACCGTTCATCTTTTAGACCGTTTTCCAATTGTGACAGGGCGTATTTCTTTTCCATCCCCAATTTGTCATGGAGGATCTCAGCCAGTTTATCAAAGTTCTTTTCTTCGGCATATAACTTTTTAGAGCCGGTCATATATTTGGTGGATAGAATCGCTTTGACAGAATAGGAAGTCGCATCTTCCGCAATCGCAATCCCATTCCGATCATAAATCGTTCCACGACGAGCTTTTACTACACTAGACCCTTGGTACAGGGCTTCTGTTTTTTCTTTTAGTGAGGTACCAGCGACTTGACCAACGACCACTAAATAAGTCAGTCGAGCGGCAAATAAAAAGAACAACCCAATACTCGTAGCAAATAAAATAATACCTACTTTTTTGCGATTGTTCATCGGATTTAAATTTTTATTTTTAATGTATCGTTTGATTCGTTTAAAGCTCATTTACTTCACTTTCCTTAAGTTATCATCATTGATCGTCAAGCCTTGTTTTTCGGCAACCTTTTTGATGCGTTCCGTTTTGGAAAGCTCACTTTTTTCTTGTTCCAGACGTGTCGTTTCCTCATTTTGTTGTGTCGTTTCCGCTTGGATTAACGAAACATCATGCTCAAGTTGACTGATATCCGTGCGCACATAAATAGTAAGAACTGCTAGACCAATAATTGCGGCAAAAAGGATGGCACCTATCAATTTTTCAAGTTTGCTGATCCGTTTTAATCTGCGGGCTGGAGAATGAGGAACTTCAATAATCTCTGGCCGTTCAGGAGGTGTTTGAGCGGATTTGTTTGGTTGTGGTTGTTCGATGAGTGGTTCGGTATAACCATAATCGTGGGCTTTCAATTCCGCCATCTTAACTCTCCTTCCTTCTCGCTTTCTCTGCAATACGCAATTTTGCGCTTCTTGAACGATTGTTTTCAGCCAGCTCTGCTTCCGAGGCAACCAGTGGTTTTCTCGTAATCAGTTTTAGTTCTGGTTGGTATTCATCAGGAACGACCGGTAATCCCGGTGGAAGATCCTGTGGACTGCTGTATTCTTTAAACATTGTCTTTACGATTCGATCCTCTAATGAATGGAAGGTAATCACGCTGACTCTGCCATTTTTTTTCAGTAATGCAATGGCCTGTTCCAGTGATTCCTCAATGGCACCCAATTCATCATTCACTGCAATTCGAACAGCCTGGAAAATCCGTTTTGCCGGATGTCCGCCTTTTCTTCTTGCCGGTGCCGGAATGGCTGCCTTGATTACTTCAACTAATTCACCGGTGGTTTCGATCGGTTTGTTTTTGCGAACCCGTTCAATTTCCCGAGCAACTTGTTTTGAAAATTTTTCCTCGCCGTAACGATAGAAAATTTTTACTAATTCATGAAAATCATAGCCGTTGATGACATCATAGGCAGAAAAATCCGCACTCTGATCCATACGCATATCTAATGGTGCATCTTGATGGTAACTAAATCCTCGTTCGGCTTCGTCCAATTGAGGCGAAGAAACTCCTAAGTCGTACAAAACACCATCCACTTGACGGACACCCAACTGGGCAAGTTCGTCTTGTAAAAAGCGAAAATTACTTTTGATAAAGGTCACTTGTCCCTTTTCAACATAAGGTGCCAAGCGTTGTTTCGCATGGTCGATTGCTTTTTGATCTTGATCGAAAGCATAGAGATGTCCTTTTGCTCCTAATTGGCTCAACAGATATTCACTATGACCTGCGCCGCCTAATGTGCAGTCAACATATACACCATCAGGATGAATTGCTAATCCATCGACAGTTTCTTTTAGCATTACCGTATAATGTTGAAATTCTGCAGTCATTTGTTTGCCTCTTCCTATAGCCTATAGCCCAAAATCAATCATTGTTTCAGCGATTTCATCAAAGTTTTCCTCTGCTTCAATCGAGAATTCATTCCAGCGTTGTTCATCCCAAATTTCAATTCGATTTGCTACACCGGTAATCACGCAATTCTTTGTCAAATCTGCATGCTTTCTTAATGTCGCCGGGATATTAATCCGACCTTGTTTATCAATTTCACATTCTGTCGCTGCAGAATAAAAGAAACGGACAAAGGTACGGGCATCTTTTTTTGCTAGGGGCATTTCATTTAATTTTTTTTCTAAATTGTTCCATTCAGGTAAAGGGTAACCAAATAAACAACCGTCTAATCCTCGTGTCACCACAAACTTTTCGCCAAGTTTTTCACGTAGTTTGGATGGTACGATTAGTCGGCCTTTTGCATCGATCGTATGTTGGAATTCTCCCATAAACATCGACAAATATCCCCCAATCTCCACCTGATATTCATAGTCTACCACAATCCCCCACATTCCACCACCTTTTCTATGAAATGTCATGAGAAGTTTTTTGACTATTTTTTACCAAAGATTTTGAAAAGATTGGAGCCCTTTTGTCGCGTTCTTTAAAAGTCTTTTTATAAATAATGCAGCAGATTCAGGACGATCAAAACAACATATACGATAATCGAAAGCAGAAATACTAAGCGCCAAAACATTTTCCCATAGCGGGCATATAAAATCTCACCATAGTAATACGCTTGAAAAACCGCCACGATAATTCCCGTAAATAAAATCGAAATGAAAAAATACGGTAAAAAGGAAGTTTCAAAGGTATTTTGTGATAATTGATGCAAGCCCAACCACAAAAAAGGCACACTAATATCAGGTGCTTTGATTTTTAACCGCTTTTGTAACGAAAAAGTGGTGACTAAAAAATTGGCTGCGAACAGCACGATAATCGGAAATAGATACCAAAACACTAAAACTGGCGTAAAACTTTGCATAATGCAGTTCCTTTCTTTTTAACTAGAGTAACTATACTTCATTTTCTTTACATAGATGTTTCAGTTCGTTTAAAAGTTTATTCAGATATGCAGCCTTTTCTAAAAAAATCAGAGGCTTATCCGAGAAATCCTTACTCTTTTCCCTTATAATAGTAGTAACAAGGATGTGAGCAGATGATTCAATACTATACGATCACAGATAAAAAGCTGGTGCTCTGTGGAGACAAAAAAGAGGATGCCTTATGGTTGCATATCGAAAAACCGGAGATTGAGGAAATCAGTGAAATATCGAAAAAATTTCAACTACCAAGTGATTACTTGACCGCCATTTTGGATGATGCCGAGAACTCCCGTGCAGAAGGCTTGGAGCAGGAAACTTTTTTGCGACCGGTTCTTTTGTTGCTGCAATTTCCCTATGTTTCGACAAGTCCCAGCGGGTATTTGCAATTTGAGACCTTCCCCCTTTCGTTAATCATTACGCCAGACAAAAAATTGATCAGCGTATCAAATTACCACCCAACATTTTTCAGCAAACTGATCCAACAACCTTTACCCAACAATGACATGAGTGATCGGGTCAATTTAACACTAGAGATTTTGTGGCATTTAGTCTTAACCTACAATGATCATTTGCGGGCAATTAAAGGACAGGTGGAAAAACTAGAAGGTCAAATCCAAGTCTCCACCCAAAATAAACATCTGTATCAAATCATGGATATTCAAAAAAGCTTGGTCTTATTTGAAGCAGCGACCGAGGCGAATTTTAATACCTTAAAAGAATTGGCCCATTCCCCCGAATTCAAAAAGAATCATGCGTACCGCAACCATCTCCATGATATTTTGGTGGAAACAGAACAATCGACGACTTCTGCAAAAATCCATTTGAAGTTAGTGAATCAGATGACAGATATTTTTTCTGCGATTGTTTCAAACAATTTAAACAATGTGATGAAAATCCTGACTTCATTAACGATTGTCCTGACAATTCCAACAATTGTCGGCGGCTTTTTCGGAATGAACGTGAAATTGCCCTTTGCCTCTCGAGCGGACGCCTTTTTTCTGATATCAATTGCTACCTTAATTTTATGCTATATCACGATTTATTATTTAAGAAAAAAAGATTTGTTGTGAACACCTTTCAAAAAAATTACCTATCTCTCCATCAAAAAATGCCTATACTACGACAGTAAATGAAAGTTGCTGATTTTTCAATAACAATCAGCAAGTGGCGCATTTTTCAAGTAAATGTTTCTTTTTCAGTCACAAAATTTTATACTGCAAAAGCGATGAGAGACTCAGTCACACAGTCTCCCATCGCTTTTAGATTGTTGTTGAAAGATGATACTCCCACGTGGAACAAAAAATACACGGTATTTACTTCTATTGTATTCGTAGTAATTTCCTGTTACAGGACTACTTTTTCGAAAGTATTTTTTATGTAACTATACACTTGAGACATTTTCTGTTTACGCCAATTTTTCATTGCTCTTTTTTGATACCCTCTCTAGCAAACAGAAGATGGACACCCCCACCATCAATTGGTGTTGCTTTCTTCAATGGAAAAGCCGTATTGTGATAATCAGCCCATAATTCTACAAAGGATTTCTCATCTCTATTTCCTTCCACATAAGGAGCAACCGTCAAAGATATTTCATCAATCAAATCTTCCTTGAAAAATGCTCCGTTGATAACAGCTCCACCGCACAATACCAGCGTTTCCACACCAAATTCAGATTTCAATTTCTTCAATGCTAACTCAATATCCATCTCTTCTTCGCCAGCAAAAATATAAGGAATACCGACCTCTCTTAAATATGCAAGGTATTCTTTTTTTGCTTTCTTTGTCAAGACCTCTACTAATAGAAGCCGCTTGCCTAAATGCTCGAAATGACTTGTTCCCCAGTTGCATCTGCCTTTTCTGTCAAAACTGACAAAATAATGCTGATTAGGGTCTTTGATGATATAGTCCTCATAGTCTACTTCTGTGTCGCTATACTTTGAAAAATCTATTTCGGCACTGCCAACTATTTTTAACGTTTCTTCATTTGTCGCTCTACCAGTCGCCATTGCTGTTCCAAATTCAAAGAGTGCCTGATAATAATAGGGAAACACAGATGTTTCAACAAGCGGTTCCTTTTCAAAATTTCCGCTGATTTTCCCATCTATCGATGTTACCATGTGACAAATTACGTTGCTTCTTTCCATAAAAAAATTCTCCTTTGATTCGTTATTATATCAATCTCGTGTTAAAAAAGACAAAATCTAGTGAGCGCTATCAGTTCACAGCTTACACCATGTTTTGTCTTCATCTTCAAACGAGAGTGGTATTGAAGTAATTCTCACAATATGATAAACAGAGGTGTAGCAGAACTTTCTTCATACTAGTTATGAAGAAAGTCTCGCCTTATATTCCGTAACCGTCTTTCCCGTCCACTTCTTAAACGCACGAGAAAATGATGCTTGATCTTTATAGCCCACCAAATAAGATATTTCTTCCGTCGCAAGTTCATCCACATGAATATAATTGACGGCTAAAAGCTCTTGCACCTTCTGGACAAGTTGCGCGTAGGTGGTTCCCTGTTCTCCTAATTTTCGCTGCATGGTACGAACGCTGACTCCCAAAGATTTTGCAACTTCTTCTCGGGAAAACCAGTCACTCGGAATAGCAGAAAACAACGTCTTCTCTACAAGATTGATAAACATATTCTCCTCTGAAAGTTCTGCAAGCCGCCTTTTTAATTCCGGTTCCAAATATTCCCACATAACATTATTGTGGGTAATATAAGGCCGAACAACCTCATCCAATCGAAAGGTGACCGCATTTGTTGCAGACATCTCAGGAGTAATACCCAAATATTCCGTCAGCTCTTCACTATATGGATACGGACTTTTTACTTTCAATGGCTTTATATCTTTTCCGGTGCCGGTGCGGATTAGACTGACCAACACAAGCTGTTCATTAATGAGAGAAAAGCGGGGCATGGACGAATTTGGGAGATCAAAGCTCAAATGAATAGTTATTGTCTTTTCGTCCTCCTGTATATCGATCTCAAGAGGACAAATCAGTCGCTTATACCGAGCAAATCGGTGAAATCCCTCCAATGCATTTTTTGCACACAGAGCAACAAAAATGGGTGGCATAAAGGTTTGGATATTTTTCACTTCACTGAAGGCCAAGATTTGCTCATCTGTAATTTCACTATCCAGTTCAAACAAAAATTTACTATAATCTGTTGGAGAGAGTTCAACTTCCTCTTTCCATAGAAGATTAGGAATTTCGGCTCTCTGCAAAATATCATCCAAGGAAAGGCCGATACCTTTAACAAATTCTTGAAATTGCTTTGTAAGCGTAATCTTCATTTTATCAACCCTTCTTTAGTCTATAACGATGGATACTTCACGCCAGCCATCTTTTCACTCTGTTCCCAAAGCGAACGGGCTGTCTTTTCATCATAAGCCAATTTATGTGCTTTAGCGATCTTTCGCTTGTAGTAATATTCTCCTGGCTGCCAATCTTTTCCCGGTGTAGTAGTTGCAAGCCATACCGCTGTATCCGCTCCTTGTTCCGGTGGAATCATTGCCAATATTTTTTGTGCAAACTTATGTCGCTGTGCAAAACGATACATTCCACGCATCAAACCATTGGCTTCCTTCGCAAAACTTGTAAGAACGTTGCCCGGATAAAAGGCAACCATAGACATTCCCGTTTTACCATAACGCCTGTTAAATTCTTTGGTAAAGAGTATATTTTCTAGCTTCGCATTTCCGTAAGCACTGGAATTGCTGTACCTTTTCTCCATATTAAGGTCCTCAATGTCAAGTCGGCTGAGACCGCTATTGCCAACACTTGAGGTATTCACGATAGTTGCTTTGCTTGCAGCAAGCGTATCAAAAAGTATGTTCGTTAATAGAAAGTGTGCCAGATGATTGATTTGAAAAGTTTTTTCATATCCGTCCACCGTTACAACCCGGTCACCATAAACGCCACCAGCGTTGTTAAATAACACATCAATTTGTGGAAAATCAGTACGTAGCTTCTTGCCCAGTTCCCGCACCTCATCAAGTTTTGTAAAATCTGCGACATAATACGGTGCTTTTAGTTCTGTACCGACCGCTTTTGTTTTTTCAGGAGAGCGTCCAATGATGACAACATTGGCGCCTTTTTCTTTTAACTGGCGAGCCAATGCCTTACCGATTCCATCACTTGCCCCCGTAATAATGACTGTTTTATTTTTCATCATACAGTTTCCTCTCTTTCAATTACTATTTAAAGTTTACCAAACAACAGATACAATATGAATGATAATACGCGTCGTTATTTTAGCATTTCGTGCCATTTTGCAAATTTATTTGTGTGTCACCTTCAACTTCAGCTGCTCCTTTATTCCCATCTCAACTCTACTCAGCTTATCACTAGCTGTCCTATCATCAGGTTCAAGAAGATCTTCCCGAATGAAACAAATTTATTAAAAAAAAGAAAACTTTGTAAACTTTTTCAATTGTTACTTGAAGAAAGAGACGTTTGATTGTAAACTTTGAATAGCAATGATAAAAAAGGGTGGATCGTATGAACGAAAAAAAATCAACCAGCACGTTTTCCAAAGTTACAAAAGTCGTTATCTGGACTATGTTGATTCTAACAGTAGGTTCCGTATTTTTAACAGCCATTTTCAGCATTATGTAAAAAAATAGACAAAGAGAGTAGAACAAATTTTTTGTTCTACTCTCTTTCTTTTTATGGATTAACCAGCTGCTCTAGCCATCTCCAATAATTCTTTGGCATGTTGAATCGTTAATTCAGTGATTTCAGCACCTGCCAACATCCGCGCAATTTCATCCACACGTTCCTGCTCATTTAACTGTTTGACTTGCGTGATTGTACGTCCCTTTTGGATTTTTTTTACAATGTAGTATTGATAATCCGCACTTGCAGCGACCTGCGGTAAATGAGTGATACACAAAACCTGTGAATTGCGAGCAATTTTAGAGATTTTTTGTGCGATTGCTTGCGCTACTCGCCCACTTACCCCTGTATCTACTTCGTCAAAAATAATACTGGTAATTCCTTGTGATTTTGAAAAAATCGTTTTCAATGCCAACAAAATCCGTGAGAGTTCTCCTCCTGAAGCAACTTTTACCAAGGGTTTTAGCGGTTCTCCAGGATTTGTCGTCAAGAAAAATTCTACGTCATCAAAGCCGTCCTCTTTCAGCACTTTCTTTCCAGAATTAAAAACAACCTCAAATTGGCTGTTTTCCATGTAAAGATCTCTCAACTCTTGTAGAATTTCTTTCTCCAAGCGATGGGCAATCATTTTTCGCTGTGTATGGACTTTTTCAGCCAACTGCCAGACAAACGCTTCTTTTTGTTGCAATTCTTGCGCCATTTTATCCAAGGCTTCTTCAGAAAAATCCGCTTCTGTTAATTCTTCCGTAATTTTCTCTGCGTAAGCCAATATTGCGGGAATCGTCTCCCCATATTTTCTTTTTAACTGACGAATCAAATCCAATCGCTGTTCGACACTTTCCAAACGTTCTTCATCAAGCTCTAGACTATCCACCTGCCGTGAGATTTCGCCAGCGGCATCCTGCAAAAGATAATAGGCTGTTTGAATATTTTCACTAATTGCTTCATAGTCCGAGTCCAAATGAGCGATGCCTTGCATCTCACTCAGAGCAACACCGACACCATCTAAACTAGGTGCGCCTTCCGCTGCCAAGGCTTCATAGCCATGAGCCAATGCATCCACGATTTTTTGGTAATTGCTTAATTTGTCCCGTTCATCCGTCAACTGCTCTTCTTCCTCCGGTTGCAGTTGTGCCTGCTGAATCTCTTCTTGCTGAAACCGCAGCATATCCATCCGCTGCACAAACGATTGTTCATTCATTTGTATTTTGCGAATTTGCTGTTCCAACTTGCGATAGCTCAAGTAGTTTTCCCGATAGTCAGCCAACAATTCTTTGTACTTTCCATCTCCAAATTCATCGATCAAAGAAAGATGTTGTTCCGGCTGTAATAATTCTTGGTGTTCATTTTGCCCTTGGATATCCACAAGATAGGCACCGACCCGGCGTAAATTTGCCAGAGTAATCGTTCGACCATTGACTCGACAAATATTTTTCCCCGTGATTGCCATGTCTCGTTGAATTATCAATAGGTTTTCTTCCGTTTCGATTCCTAATTCCTCCATTAATGCAGAAAAATCGGGACGAATGGGCATTTCAAACAAGCCCTCCAACAGACATTTGTCGCTGCCCTGCCGAATATAATCACTAGACCCGCGGCCACCTGCCAATAATCCCAACGCATCAATAATGATTGATTTACCAGCACCAGTTTCCCCAGTCAAGGCAGTCATTCCTTTATAGAAACTCAGTTGCAATTCCGAAATAATTGCAAAATTCTTGATCGTTAGCTCCAGTAACATCTGCTGCCTCCTAGATTATAAATAATGCAAAAAATCACGGCGAATCATTGCAGCGTCTTCTTCTGTGCGGGTGATCATCAACACATTATCATCATCATTCAACGTAGCGAACAACTGCTCTTTAAACCGGCGATCAATCAAATTTGCCGCTGCCGATGCATTGCCGGGCAAGGTTCTCAGAATAACGAATTTTTCCATCTGATCCACGGCAACAAAAGCATCTTTTAAAATTTTGGCCAGTTTGGCACCCACGTCTTCCACCGTTTCTGCCGGCAAACTGTAACGGTAGCCACCATCTGGAGAAGGCACTTTAATCAGTTTCAATTCCTTGATATCCCGGGAAATCGTTGCTTGAGTGACGATGACATCCCGCTCTTTAAGCAGTTCAACAAATTCTTCTTGCTTTTGAATATTTTTTTCACTTAATAAGCGGGTAAGCAAACGGTGTCGGTCTTTTTTTCTCATCCTTATGTACTCCTCTCATTTTTTTCGACTATTTATCTAACTGCTGATGGGCTTCTTTTACTAGCTGGGAAATATCGATAGATTCCGCGATAGTTCCCAATTCATCGCTTTTTCTTAAGTGGATGATAAACTCGATGTTTCCTTCTCCACCCGTAATCGGCGAAAAGCTGAGACCTTTGACATCATAGTTTTCATTTCTTGCAAAAGCCACAATCTCTTCGACTACTTGTTGATGGGTTTTTGGATCACGAACAATCCCGTGTTTTCCAACGGCTCCTTTTCCGGCCTCAAATTGTGGTTTGATCAAGGCCATAACATCCCCATTTTCAGCTAAAATTTCATGCAACGGCGGCAGCATTAATCGTAAAGAAATAAAGGAAACATCGATTGTTGCGGCTTCCGGTCTGCCTTCACTGAAATCTTCCGGTTTTGCATACCGAAAATTGGTTCGTTCCATCACGACTACCCGTTCATCCTGCCGGATCTTCCAAGCTAGTTGATTGTAGCCGACATCTAGCGCATAGCTCATTTTAGCCCCGTTTTGCAAAGCAACATCGGTAAATCCACCCGTTGATGCTCCAATATCCAAGACAATTTTATCTCGCAATGTAAAATCAAAAATCTTCAACGCCTTCTCCAACTTCAATCCACCACGGGAGACATACGGCAACTTCCGGCCTTTAACTTGCAGCTGTGTACTCTCTGCAATTTTTTCTCCTGGTTTATCCAGACGTTCATTTTTTTCAGTATACACTTGACCAGCCATGATGCCTCGTTTTGCCTGTTCACGTGTTTCAAACAGACCTTGCTGATGTGCCAAAACATCTACCCGTTCTTTTTTCATTTGGTTCCTCTTTCTTATAGTCGAAATTGCTCAATCAGTTCCGCAAATAGTTGCGGCTGAAAATCGGCTGAATTTTGTAATTCTTTTATTTCTTCTTGCCCATACATTAACGTTTCTGATAATGCTTGCCGGGCCCCGTCGATTCCTAATAAAGAAGGATAGGTGCTTTTTTCTAAAATCGTGTCACGATTAGGATTTTTCCCAAGAACTTCGGCTGTTGCAGTCGCATCCAACAAATCATCTCGAATCTGAAAAGCTAACCCCAAATGTTTAGCAAAGCGTTGAATAGACAGAATCATGGATTCCGGTTGCTCAGCTAAGATTCCGCCGCTAATCATTGCAAAAGTCATTAAATCACCGGTTTTATGTTGATGAATCTTTGCAATCTCAGCCAACGGCAGATGCTGACCCTCTGCTTGAACATCCGCTGCTTGTCCGGCGACCATTCCTTGCGTTCCAGCCGCTTTTGCCAATTGCTGAATCAGCAAAAGCTTCGGACTTGCTTTGATATTTGCCAGACTCAGCAAATGAAAAGCCTCTGTCAGCAAACCGTCACCCGCCAACACAGCCGTTGCTTCATCAAATTTCACATGATTTGTAGGCATGCCTCGGCGTAAATCATCATTATCCATTGCCGGCAAATCGTCATGAATCAGCGAATATGTGTGCAGCATTTCCAATGCGGCCGCAGCTTGATACGCACCTTGTTCGATTTCTTTCCCAAAAGAAGCAATCGTAGCCAGAAGTATCAGCGGGCGCAAACGCTTGCCCCCAGCCTGAACGGAATACATCATGCTTGCTTTCAAGCGGTCATTGATGACATGTTCATCGATAAATCGTAGAATCTCGGCTTCGACCGCCGGCAAATGCTCACGGCGAATGGCTTCTAGATTTTTCATTCTGCCGCCTCTTCAAATGGTTTTTCTTCGTTGTTTTCTGACATCATTTTTGTTAATGTTTTTTCAGCCTTCGTCAAAGTATCCTGGCACTGCTTACTTAATACCATTCCTTTTTGAAATGCTTGTAACGCTTCTTCAAGGGGAACATCTCCTTGCTCCAAGCGGGTAACGATTTGTTCTAATTCTTGTAATGACTCTTCAAATGTTGGATTCGCCATGATTCTCCTCCTCGTTCCATCTACTGAAAATTTCTACGCGTGTTCATTTTTTGCTGTCTTTTAATTCGATTACTTGAACTTTTGCCTGTCCATCTTGATAATGGATCAGCAATTCATCTTTTGGCCGCAATCCGGCAACCGACTTTACAACTGTTTCGTCTTTCGTGGTGTAGCTGTAACCTCGACCCATGATTTTTAATGGACTCAATAAATCCAAAGACTGGATGGCTTGTTGCATTTGTTGTTGTTTTTCTTCTATTAATTGTCGACTTTGCTTAATCAGCCGTTCATTCAAATAGTTCGTTTGCTGTTGCGCAGCTTGAACTCTCGCTAAAGGAATTAGTTGCTGCAGGCGGTGAATCGACTGGGTGGCTTGTCGCTCTTTTTCAAATAGCAGCTGCTGCATTTGCTGTCTCATCCGTTGATTCAGTTGGTCCAAACGAATCGATTGTGCTTCATACAACCGCTCTGGCTGACGAAAGACATAAGAATTCAGGGCTCGTTGATAGCGTTCATTTTTTTTCTGCAATTGGAAAATAAATGCCTGTTCCAAACGTGCTTTTCGTTCTCGAATTTTTACCACTTCTTCATTTAAGACCGGTACGGCCAATTCTGCCGCCGCAGTTGGGGTCGCAGCACGAACATCAGCAACCAAATCAGCAATGGTTGTATCTGTTTCATGCCCAACAGAAGAAATAATCGGTGTTTTTGCGGCAAAAATTGCCCGTGCTACCCGTTCTTCATTGAAGGGCCACAAATCTTCGATGGAACCTCCGCCTCGCCCAATGATCATTGTATCAAAATCACCGGCTGCTTCCACCCGCTGAATATTTTTTACAACATCATCCGCAGCTTTATCCCCTTGAACAACGGTCGGAAATAAAACAATTTGGGCAATTGGATACCGACGGCGAACCGTTGTAATGATGTCTCGAATAACTGCACCGCTTGGACTGGTCAACACGGCGATTCGCTTAGGAAATCGCACCAGATTTTTTTTCGGTGCTGCAAACAATCCTTCATTCCCCAGTTTTTCTTTTAATTGTTCGTAGGCTTGATATAACGCACCGATTCCGTCCGGTTCCATGTGTTCGACATACATTTGATAATTTCCACTGGCCTCATAAAGAGAAATTCGGCCAACCACCAGAACCTTCATTCCTTCTTCTGGTTTAAATTTCACTTTATCAAAGGCACCCTTGAACATCACTGCAGAGATTTTTGCACCGTCGTCTTTTAAACTGAAATATTGATGATTGGGGCGTAAACGAAAATTGGAGATTTCTCCCGTCAGATATACCCGTTCCAAATAGGGATCTGCATCAAATTTTCGTTTCAAATATTTGGTCAGTGCTGTAACGGTTAAATAGTCTTGTGCCATTTACTCACCTGATTTCTGTCCTTTTGCTGCTTTAATCGTTTGGTACATCAGCATGGTGATTGTCATTGGACCAACACCTCTTGGCACGGGCGTGATATAAGAAGCGATTGGTTCCACTTCATCAAATTTCACATCTCCGATTAGTTTGCCTTCCTCATTACGATTCATTCCGACATCAATAACAACAGCGCCTTCTTTGACAAATTCTTTGGTGACAAAATGCCCTCTGCCGATTGCAACGACTAAAATATCGGCTTGTTTGGCTAATTCAGCCAAGTGTTTCGTTTGAGAGTGGGCAATCGTAACTGTGGCATTTTCCGCCAACAAAAGATGTGCCATTGGTTTGCCTACGATATTGCTGCGCCCGATGACTAACGCTTGTTTGCCTTTTAACGAAATATTGTACGCCTCAAACATTTTCATGATACCAAAAGGAGTGCAGGGAATCATTTCCGGTTTGCCGGCAAATAATTTTCCTAAATTCATTGGATGAAACCCATCGACATCCTTCTTGGGGTCGATTGCCAGCAATACCTTTTCTTCACTGATTTGTTTTGGTAAAGGTAATTGAACCAAAATACCGTGATATGCGGGATCCTGATTGTATCTTTCAATTTCTGCCAATAGTGCGGCTTCAGAAATATCACTGGGATAACGTTCAACTTTTGAACGAATGCCGATACGTTGTGCAGCTAATTCTTTATTTTTAACATACGTCTGGCTGGCGGGATTCTCCCCCACCAAAAGAACGACCAAACCAGGACGAATGTGTGCTTCTTCAAGTTCTTTTACTTCTTCGGCAAGGCGTTGCTGCATGGTTTCTGCCAACTCTTTGCCTCTGATCAATTCTGCCATGGAATCCGCTCCTTTTTAACCCATTTGCCTTTATTCTAGCATAGCACTTATTTTTTGCGAAAGCTTTCTTCACGAAAAAAGGAAACTTTTTCTTTCCTATAAGAAAAGCCAGAACGGGGGACCCCATTCTGACTTCGTTGATCAAACGATGGTCTATTGAACTGTTTCATCGTTGATGGTGGAAAGTACACCATTGACGAATTTTCGTGACTGATCATCGCTAAATGTTTTGGCTAATTCGATGGCTTCGTTCAACGCCACTTTGTTGGGTACTTCGGGAACATGCAGCATTTCATAGATTGCGATTCGTAAAATCGTGACATCCATTTTTGGAAGCCGCTTAATGCTCCACCCTTTTTTTAAATGGCTTTGAATAATTTCATCCAATTCTGCCTTTCGTTCACAAACACCGCCAACAAGCTGGTCTAAATAGCCTGGTACAAAGTTCTCTTGTTCTTCATCAATGATTTCATGATGCTCCAATTCAATCGCATGCATGATAGCATCCTGCTTTGATAAATCCTGATTGAAATCAAGAGGAAACAAGGCTTGGAGTGCCATTTTACGAATCTCGTGACGGGATACTTCTTTACTCATGTTCTTCCTCTTCGCTTTCAAATAATTCATCTAAATCAGGTAATTCTAGTTTTTCCGGCACAACAGCTACAACATGTACATTGACTTCAGCCAACGCAACATCTGTCATGAACAAGACTTGTTGTTTGACCCGTTCTTGAATTGCCATTGCTGCTTTAGGAACAGACACACCGTATTTGATGTAGCAATAAAGATCCACTTTGATTCCTGATTCGTCGATAGTCAGATAAACTCCTTTGCCGTGAGCAGAGCGCCCCAGCAATTCTGTTACATTATTTGCAAATGTGCCTCGCATGCCATAAACACCATCGACTTTCGATGCAGCGATACCGATAATCACTTCAATCACTTCTGGTGCAATGACGATTTCACCTAATTCTTGGTTTGCGTTCAGCACAAAATTCTTTTCATCAGCCATGTTGCGTTCCTCCATTCTTATGCCCGTGATACGTAAGTACCGTCACTGGTATTGACGATTAATTTATCGCCTTGATTGACAAAAAACGGTACATTGACCATTACGCCAGTCTCCATCTTCGCCGGTTTAGAACCCCCAGAAGAGGTATCTCCTTTGATATTTGGATCGGTCTCCGCTACTTCTAGCGTCACCGTATTCGGCAGATCAACACCTAATACTTCCGAGCCATACATGATGATATTGACTTCCATATTTTCCAACATGTATTTCAATTCATCAACAATTTGTTCTTGCGGGATTTCGATTTGTTCATAATTCCCCAAATCCATAAACACATGATTTCCGCCACTTTCGTAGAGATACTGCATCTTACGATTATCGATTTGTGCTTTAGCAACTTTTTCCCCTGCACGAAATGTTTTTTCCTGAACGGCACCTGTCCGCAAATTCTTTAATTTTGAACGAACAAAGGCTGCCCCTTTTCCAGGTTTCACGTGTTGGAAATCCACTACGCGCCAAATATCACCATCCACTTCAATCGTCAGACCAGTTTTAAAGTCGTTTACTGAAATCATTCGAATCCTCCTTGTCCTTAGTCTATTCCGGATAAAATTTTCACAAAATTTTTATCGCCGTTCTAGCTTGTCTCCAGGCAACTTTTGCAGCAGAAGAGACATCCTTCACTTTTAAGAGTTCTAGTCGTTAATAGTTTATCATTAATTTGAAGGATACGCTATATAAAACGTTACGGGACAAGGGAACATTTCGTTGGAATTCAGCGATTTTTTTGCTGGCTCTTTTCCACGTGGGCTTCAAAGACTTCCATCAAATGCAGGTAATCATCCATTTTTAATTCTTGCGTAATCAACAGCGTTTCCAATCCAGATTCCAACGGCCACAAAAGATAGCTGGTAGTCAAACACAAGTCACAGTCTTCTTCTGCTGGCTGTCGGAAAAAGATCAGCTGATAATTTCGCTTAAAAAAATGACGAAGATCACGAATCAGCACATCTTCTTCAAATAAAGGCAGATCCGTCAATAATAAAATACGCAGTTGCGGCAGATCCGGCATAAATTCCGACAACTCTTTTAAGACGGTCAGATAGCGACGAAAAAGCATCTTATTCATAGAAAAAATGGGATCATTTGTTTCTTTTTTTACCAATTCAAATTTATTTTTTACCCATTGGATCAATTCTGGATGCTTATGAACGGAAGCCGTCCAAAACGCCGTTGCATTGATTCCCAATTCCAATGTCGGAAATAATTCTGCAAATAAATGGCCACTTAAAAGATAGCCTTGTGCCTGCTGCAATAATTTTTTTCCTTGAACTGGATCTTCTCCTAAATCAGCCAGAATCAAATCCGTCAATCGCTGATGATGGAGATGGACACGGGTTTCACGACGCTGATGATCCTTTATCAATTCCGCTAAAATTGCCGGCTGTTGATAATACTCCTCTCGTGTCAAAAGAGCGAGGTAAAGATAACCCACTGCTTTTTTGGAGCGATGATACAAAGGCAAATGTGTTGTAATTTTAGCAGAAAACTCAGCAAAGAATTGATTGTCTTTCAGATAATGGGTCAGTACCTCATCGTTGGGCAGATGGTGTTGCTGGGCTTCCCGCATCAAACTTGCCGCAATCAAATATTCCAACCGTCTTTTTTTCATGTCATGAAAAGCAACGCCAAAAAATGCCATAACGGCTTTAGCTGCTTCGGCTACTTTTTTTCTGTCAATTTGTGGAAAAGGCCAGATTTTTCCGCGAAAAAGTCGCCAATAATAAATCGACAGATACATCCGTACCGCTTTTTCATCACCAATCAATTGGTAACTGCCCCGTTGAAGAGCCAGACCATACCTTGCCAGATTTTTTTTCAATTCAGTCACTTTTCGATGAGCAGTCGTTTCACTGATGTAGAAATTCTCGCTAAAATCCTGCAACGAATGTAGTTTTTCTGCTAAAATTTCCTCCAACAATTGAAAAGATAATGTTTTGCGGATCATAAAAATCAAAAACTGTTCCTGCTCCAATTCATTATCCGCAAAAAGCAGACGATAGCCCAAACGCTTGTCACGGGCAAACAAAGCCAAATCCGATCCAGTGAAAAGATGGTATTCTTTGGTCAACTCATGGATTAACCGCCCCACACTACGGGTATCTATCGATAAAATCCGGGATAAACCAGTAACAGTCAACCATTGTCCGTCTGCCAGTATCTCTAGGATTGACACTTTTCGAAAAAGTTCGTGATCGACTTCCTGCAACTCTTCTGCTGTTAAATACATAAAAAAATCCCTCCGCCAAACTCTGCATTATTGTAGCAAAAGATGGGCGAAAAGGGAAATTCAATTTAGTAGAGCATTGCTTCAACAAAACGATAGAAGACCGGCAGCAATAATACCGTGACAATACCATTCACACAAATACAAAGTCCTGACAAAATTCCTTCTACCTCACCCAACTCAATGGCACGTCCTGTACCGATAGCATGGGAGGTACTGCCTAAAGCGATTCCTCGTGCAACAGGGCTGTTTATTTTAAAAATTTTAAATACTTGACTGCCGATCAACGCCCCTAAAATTCCCGTGGAAACGACGATAGCTAACGTGACCGCCGATAAACCGCCCATTTGTTTTGAAATATCCAAAGAAATTGCTGTCGTAACTGATTTCGGCAATAAAGAAAGAATCATCGAATCCTTCAAAGAAAAAAGATGACCAATCAAAATACTCAAGGTACAATTCGTCACAATTCCAACAACTGTCGCTGCTAAAACGGGCAGGATATTTTCCTTAAGCTTATCCAAATTACGATACAAGGGCAGTGCCAGAGCAACGGTTGCCGGAGTGATCATCATAGTCAAAAAGTTTGCACCAATATTGTAATCGTCATAGCTGACACCCGTAAGTTTCAAAAAAAGGATAATCAACACAATCGTTACGATCAGCGGATTAACAAATGGAATACGAACATTTCGCAACAATCGTTCCATCAAACAAAACGTTGCTACGGTCAATGCCAATCCAAACAATGGGCTTTGCACCAGCTCAGAGGTCATTGACTTCTCCCCCTTTGACCTGCAATTTTTCTTCCAACTTGACGATTTCTTCTACTACCGCACCCCGACGCCGTGCCAGCATTTTTTCAACAAATTCAGTGGTTTTTCCTACGGTTACCAAGGTAGCCACCACACATAGTGCCACGATTCCTAATAAAATCGGCCAAGTAAATTTAATGGCATCATAATATTTCATCAAGCCCACACCTGCGGGAACGAATAAAATCGTTAAATTATTTAACAAAAACTCACAAGTTGGTTCAATTTTTTTTGCATCGACCACTTTAAACTCAAAGGCCAAAAATAATAACACGATTCCAATGATACTTCCTGGAACCGGTAGATCCAAAACCACACGAAGCCCTTCACCTAAAATAGAAAATAATAACACAATCGCAAACTGACTGAATAATTTCATTGCTTTCCCTCTTATCTTTTTAGCATGATTTTATTATAAGCTTTTTTTATTTCTGAAAATTTCATATCATCCTTTCTTCTGCCTGCATTATTTGAAATAATAAGAGAAAATTTCAGAAAAAAACAGCAGCTCTCCAAAGGAAAGCCGCTGTTTTCTAATCTAAAATTACAGGATAATTAATTCTTTGGGTGCATGGGTTAGCACTTGATTGCCCTCTGGGGTAATCAATAAGTCATCTTCGATTCGGACACCACCAATTCCTGGCAAATAAATTCCGGGTTCATCTGTGATGACATTTCCCACGACAAATTGTTTGTCCGCACGGAAGGAGACATTTGGTCCTTCATGAATTTCCAAACCAATGCCATGTCCAGTAGAGTGACCAAAGGCTTCGCCATACCCTGCTGCAGCAATGTGATCGCGAGCTACGGCATCCAATTGAATACCCGTTAAGCCTGGTTTTGCAGCTTCAATAACTTTCAATTGAGCTTCTAAAACAACTTGATAGATTTCTTTTAATTTTTCTCCGGGATCACCGACAGCAAAGGTCCGTGTCATATCTGAAACGTAGCCTTGATAGTAGCATCCAAAATCTAATGTAATCAAATCCCCTTGTTCAATGACTTTATCACTGGCAACGCCATGCGGCATCGCAGAACGCAGGCCGCTAGCAACGATAGTATCGAAAGAAACACTGGTTGCACCAAGAGAACGCATGAAGAAGTCCAATTGATTGGCAACTTCAATCTCAGTCATTCCCGGACGAATCATTTTTAAAATATGATCAAATCCTTGATCGGCAATATGACAAGCTTGTTGAATGATTGCCACTTCTTCGTCATCTTTGATTTCCCGCAGATTTTCAATCATGCCTGCCACTGGAATCAAATCGGTTTCGGCAATAATTTCTTCTAGTACCGAATATTCTGCAAAGCTAATTTGTGTTTCTTCAAATGCTAAGGCTTGGATTTCTTCTGAGTCACAGATTTTTGCTACTTCATCAAAAATCGGTCCAACATTTTTGACGATTTCAAAGCCTTGCGCTTGTGCCGCAGCTTGTTCCGTATACCGAAAATCAGTGACAAAAAAAGCTTTATTTAACGTAATAACCGCTAAACCTGTCGTCCCCGTGAAATTCGTCAAGTAACGAAGATTGTACGGACTCGTTACCAAAAAGCCGTCAATTTGTTCTTTTTTCATTGCTTCTCGCAATTTTTCTACGCGTAACATCATAGGATGATTCCCTCTTTCTTTTTTGCTTCCTGTTCATTATAACAAAATTTTCAGAAAAGCGAAAAAATTGTCCGCTTTTACAAAAAAAAGAAGTTTCCGCAGAAACTCCTTGTATTCTATCGATAACGATTCATTTTATTTTTTTGAATGACCGAAAAAGAAAGAAATTACCGCCACAAAAATCACTGCCCCGAGAATTGATGGAATGATCGCCATTCCGGCAACTTGCGGTCCCCATTCACTGAATAATGATTGCCCAATCATTGAACCTACCAGTCCGGCAATGATATCAAAAAGACAACCTCGTTTTTCTCCGGTAATTGCACCAGCAATCGTGCCGATTACTGCACCTACGATTAACGTCCACAAAAAATGCATAGGTTTCCCTCCTAAAAATGTTTCCTACTTCAATTCAAGCTTACCACAATTTAGAAAATTTGAAAAAAAGCAGCTGCTCAAAAACTGAGTCAACTGCTTACTTTTTTTGTTTTGATTGAATCGCTCGTTTTAAAACATCCAGTACACCCAATGATTGAACCATATGATCTGGGTCAACGTATTCTCGGATCGCCCGTAATACTTTTTTTGGTTCTTTAGAAGCAAAGGTGAAGGTCCCACCTTTTTTGGTTTTGATGGCATAGCGAGGAATCCATTTGCCCTTGAACATGACCGAAGCAATGACAAATTCGACCTCTTCCCACGGAACTTGGATGTATTTACGGGTATCTCTTGAATTATAAAATTCAAAAGCTTGATCACCAATCATAATTTGACCGTATTCATTGATTCCCATAAAAGAAGTGGCATTGATTGTTAAATCGACTTTTTTATTCAGTGATTGAACCATACATTCGACTCCCTTTCTTGTCGCTTTATTTATTATACGTTTTCCTGGCTGGATATGCTAGGCTTGTCCTGATTATGTAAGACTATTCTTTAAGAAACAAGCTGGAACACCGTTCACGAATGAACAATATTCCAGCCTATTCTGCATTTAATTTATCAGATTATAACAATCCGATTAAATGTCCAACCACACCAACCACGAATAATCCGAGGATGATAACAATTGGAGAAACTTTTTTCTTAAGCAACCACATGCACAACAATGTTAACAATAAAGCAGCCAAACCTGGAATCAATTGATCCAAGTTATCTTGTAAAGACGTTACTTTTACATCAGACAAAGCTTTTCCAGAAGCAACTTCTTGGAATGCTTGTTGTAACCCTTTGCCGCCTTCTGGAATTTTATCCCATTCAACATAAGCGCCTTTATCAAGTTGTACTTCAGAAACCGTTGGGGCAAACTTAATGGATACCCATCGTTGTACTAGCGATCCAAGCACGAACATCCCTAGAATGGATGCTCCTTTTGTTACGTCTTGCAAAAGTCCACCGGAAAGGTCATCCGTGATTTTAGAACCGGCTTTGTAACCAAATTCTTGTGTGTACCACATGAAAGCCCAACGAATAATATTCCAAGCTACGAAGAAAATAATTGGTCCCATGATATTGCCGGATAATGCTAGTGATGCACCTAATGCACCAAGCATTGGACGAACAGTAAACCAGAAAACTGGATCGCCGACCCCTGCCAATGGTCCCATCATACCAACTTTAACCCCTTGGATTGCTACGTCATCAACAGGTGCACCATTGGCACGTTCTTCTTCCAATGCCAAAGTAACGCCTAAAATTGGTGATGCGATATATGGGTGCGTGTTAAAGAATTCCAAATGACGTTTTAACGCTGCGGAACGATCTTCTTTTGTTTTATATAATTTTTTGATTGCTGGGATTAATGAAAATGCCCAACCACCATTTTGCATCCGTTCATAGTTCCATGATCCTTGAATGAAGGTAGAACGCCATGCAACGGCTAAACGATCTTTTTTAGATAATGTGATTTTTTCTGCCATTTCTTTCTCCTCCTTCAAGTTTAATAATCATTCAAAATGTCGCCTAATGGGTCGCCGGTGTTTCCGCCGCCGCCATTAGATGATCCGCCCATTTTAGTAATGTTCAGGTAGATCAAAGCGATTGCGACTGCCAATGCACCCAATGCGATCAATGTCAATTGTGAGATTGCTGCTACAACAAAACCGATAACAAAGAATGGCCATACTTCTTTGGTTGCCATCATGTTGATAACCATTGCATAACCAACAGCAACAACCATACCACCACCGATTGCCATACCATCTGTCAACCAAGCTGGCATTGATTCCAATGCAGAACGAACGGTTTCTGCTGGGATGAATAATAGAGCTGCAGCAGGAACTGCGATACGAACACCTTGTAAAGCAACAGCGATCATATGCCATAATTCTACTTTACGATAATTTCCTTCTTCTGCAGCACCATCCATAATATGAACGATTGGCACAGCAATTGTACGAACGATCATAGTCAAGAACAATCCAGCAACTGCCAATGGGATTGCAAGAGCAATAGCAGATGTTACGCCTTCTTTACCTTGTCCACCTAAAACTAAAATAATTGCTGATGCAACAGATGCCAATGCAGCATCTGGTGCTACGGCTGCTCCAATATTTGCCCAACCTAGAGCGATCATTTGTAGTGATCCTCCAAGAATGATACCTGCTTCTAAGTTACCGGTCACTAACCCGATTAGTGTACATGCCACAAGTGGTTGGTGGAATTGGAATTCATCTAAAATCCCTTCCATACCAGCCATAAATGCCACGATAACGACTAATATCACCTGAATGAAATTCAAATCCATGATTATTAATCCTCCGTTTTCTTCTAATTTTTTTATGCATTTATTTCGCTTTTGCTAATTCATCTTTTGCTTTTTTAAGAATTTCGTTCATATTGTCGCGAGAGTCATTTGGTACTTTACGTACATCAAATGAAATGCCTTTGTCTTTCATTGTTTCAAAAGCTTTAACATCTTCGTCACCCATTGACAACACTTTACTTACAACTACTTTTCCGACTGAGTGAGCCATAGAGCCGACGTTTACTTCTTTGATATCAACGCCACCTTCAATTGCTCGCAACATGTCTTCTGGATTTTCAAATAATAACAATGCCTTAGTGTTACCAAAACGAGGATCTTTTGCGATTTCAATCATTTTATTAATTGGAATGACATTCGCTTTAACACCTGGAGGAGCAGCTTGCTCAATCAGTTTTTTGCGAAGATCATCTTTTGCTACGGCATCAGATACAACGATAATACGACTTGGTAAAACAGATTTTGTCCATGCTGTGGCTACTTGACCATGTAATAGACGAGAATCAATCCGTGCTAAAACAATTTTTAATTTACCATCACCTAAGACTGTTCCCACAGGAATCGCGCCTTTAGGTTGTGTAGCATCCGCTGTTGCTGCAGGTGCAGCTGTTTTTGGTTCAAGTTCTTCGGGTTTGATTCGTACCCCTTCTTTTGCTGTTTCAAGGATATGTGCGGCAATTTCTTGCGCAGATTCCATTGAGAAGCGGGATGCGTACGCTTCAATAACCATTGGCAAATTCATGCCGGCAACAATTGCCCAAGTGTCTTTGTGTTGTTCGAACAAATTGTTTGCTTGGTTAAATGGTGTTCCGCCCCATAGGTCGACTAAGATTAATACTTCGTCTTGATTATCGAAAGAGGCGACTGCTTCTTCCATTTTGGCCTTCAAATCATCTGGTCCTTCGCTTGGCATCAGCGTAACAGCTTTTACGTTTTCTTGTTCTCCAAAGATCATTGCTCCGGATTGCAAGATGCCTTCAGCGAATTGTCCATGACTTGCTAGGATAATTCCTACCATCTTTATACCTCCTATTTGACTTTTTTGGTTTCAATAGCTTGTGCGTGAATAACATCGAATAAATGCGGTTTGCGACAATTGCTATTTTCCAACTACAACAACTTTTCCTTTTCTAACAGTTCCATCAAGTAGACTTTGCGGTCAGCAGGTACTTTGCGAATCTCTAGTTCGATAGCGAGTGCTGCGAGATACTTGAATGACTGAATGTCCTGATCATTCATCGAAACAAAATTGGTAATCATGCGTTTGCCAGAAGAAAAGCTCATTCCACCAATGTTTACCGAAGAAAGAACGATACCGCCTTTTATTAAGCGGACAACATCTTGTGGGTTTGTAAACAACAGCATCACCTTTTGTCCATTAAACAAATCATTCGTGTAAATCTCAATCATTTTATCGACTGTAATGACATTTGATTTGATCCCCGGCGGCGCCGCTTCACTTAATAAAAACCTCCGTAATTGATCCTTAGCTACTTCATCACTGATAACTAAAATTCGATCGACTTTCGTTTGTTTCGACCAAGCTGTTGCCACTTGTCCGTGAATCAAGCGATCATCAATACGCGCCAAACGTATATCGATGCCCATCACCATACCTCCTACTTACCAACACTGTCTCTAAATGACAAATTCATGCCACTTATTCTTGTCTTCACCTCCTGTATCCTCTTATATATAAGCAAGATGTGTGCCAACTTTCTAAGCGATACACTATTTAATAAATCCTTAACTTATAAGAAATTTAAAAAATACACTAGAAAGGTACACTGTTCTAAAGTGTATCATTCTAGTGTATTTATTTACTCCTGTTCCAATAAAAGCTGTTTTTCTTGATGGGTATGAATAATCTCCATCAAAAAGTATTCTTCCGCTTCCGGTACCTCCAAGCGCAGAAAACGTTCCAAGGATTGTACATGCAGATGCAACCGTTGATAAAAAGAATCTTGAAGTAGCTTTTCAATCGTTGCTTGATCGACAGTCAACGGCTGACGGACTAGAATCCGCTCAATCATTCCCGCGGTATGCAGCGCAAGATTGATTTCCAAACCGTATTCTTGTTGGGAAAAGCCAGCGTCCTTGACCGTTTCAACAACAAAATTCCAAATGGGTTGAAACAATTTTTGTGGATTGATGTAGGTGAAACTTTCTTCCATAAAGCGAATAGCGGTTTCCGTTGCTTTTTCCTCGTTCAACTGGAAGTCGCCTTCAATAAACGTCGGTTCCTTATCCACTAAAATCCGATCCAATAAAGCACCGACATCCTGATCGATAAAACGATCTAAAGGGATAAAAGGAGCACTAATTTTCGGATCAACGATGCCAGTTGCCGCAATCAAATGATACGTCTCCTGAATTTTCGGCAATTCACTTTTTAAATTCACCACAGATAGAGGTACAACAGTCAATTCCTGCTCTTGTTTTTTCGAAAGCGATCGCTGAATGATTTCTTTGATTCGTTGGGCGGTGCCTTCACCAGAAGCACAAATTGCTAGAATTGCTTGTTTCGCTCGATGGTTGTCTCGTTCAACGAGTACTCGTCCATACCCCTGAAATTTTTCCAATGATTCATATAAGCTCTCAAGGTCCGTGCCTAAAACAGAAGCTTTACGTACGGTTTCTAATACAACAGCCGTGGTTACCATATCAACCGTACGGACTTCGATGCCAGTTTCTCGGATAATTTCTTCATTAAACGTTGCTAATGAACCCATATCTACCAATAGCATGACACCACTTTTATCATTTACCTGCACCACTGCGTTTTTGATCTTTTCTAACGCCACTTTCGGCGACATATCCAGTGGCATATCCACTGCAGCAACTTGATCAACTTCCAACAGTTGCTGAACAACCTGCACCATGCTGCTGGCGGTGCTGTGTCCATGAGCAGCGACCACTACGCCGATTTTACCTTCTGTTTGATGCGCCCGTAGTGAAATCAAAAGAACTGCTAAATAATAATCTTCACTTTCAGGAATAATGACTTGAAACGTTTTGCCGATAAAGCGACGGATCTTTTTCGCCATAGCAAATTCTTCTGGGAATCCGGCGACCATTTGTCGAATGTTGTCATTCGTATGCCGTTCTTCTCCATCGTTGATTTTTTTCAAAAAAGAGCTAATGTGCAAACTCATGGCATAAACGAAATTTTGTTGAAACTCATACCCCAACTCTCGGCGAACATCTTCATAGATTCGGTTTGTTGCATCAATAATTTTTTGATCCACAAATTCCGACAATTTATTTTCTGCGTTAAAGGAAAAGCCATGATCTTTATAAAAAGATTTCAAATGAATATTGATATCCGTTGAAATAAAATGATTGATTGCTTCCTGATCCAGCCCATCCGCCTTCAGCAAAGCTGCCTTATCCCCAATAATATCGTAGAGATTGTAAGGTAGCTCGTAGGAATCCGTGCGAATTTCCACTAAACTTTCATTAGGCGAAATAACAATTTTAGGCTCTAAAATTTTAGATAATTCAGCTAAATTCTCCCTCCGATTGGCTAAAGAGGATAACCCTGAGCGAATTCCTTCCGGCAAATCAGTCATTGTAATCGCAATTTCTTCGTGCTGCATATGATTTAAGAACCCACGGGCACAAACCAGTTGGATATTTGATTTTAATTGTCCGATATTTCCGTAGCTGACGCTGCCAATCAATACTTTGATTACGTCCTCGGTCAAGGAGATTTTCCGCTGAATTCGGTTAGCTTCTTGCGCTACCATAATTTTAACCAAATCAACTTTTTCCGAAGCAGGCCGCTGTTCAAAGGAAGGCAGCTGGATATTGATCGGTATCCGACGGACAAAAGTATCCAGCAAGGAAGAATTTGGATCTTCTGTCGTAGCTCCTACGATCCGAACATCTGCCTGATGATTTTTTCCTGTTTCCCCCAATCGGCTATAGGTTCCATGATCCATGAAATAAAAAATCATTTCCTGTCCCTCAGGTGGTAAACGGTGAATCTCATCAAGAAAGAGCATCCCGCCGTTTGCTTGATCAATAATACCGATTTTTTCTTGTTCCGCTCCCGTAAAAGCACCCTTTACGTAACCGAATAAGTGGCTCATCAATAATTCTGGGTTGTTGGCGTAGTCCGCACAGTTAAAAACAATCAATTCTTTTTCTTCATCAATCACATGATTGCTTTTCGCAAATTGGAACATGACATGAGCAAAATAGGTTTTCCCAGACCCAGTAGGTCCGGTGATTAGACAGTTTAATCCTTTTGGCGGATATAAAATCGCCGCCTTTGCTTGCTCTACGGCATTTTTCATGCTGTTATTTGCCCCAACAATCCGTGTAAAAATATCTTGGACGGCTATTGGAGCGCTGACAAATTGTGGTTGAGCCAATTCTCGCGGTATCTGCTCTTCTTTGTAGCTAACGACATGCTTTTTTGCAGGAGGTTGAATAGCTGGGTATGCGGCGTACCGAACTGGACGACCATCGATTTTTTTCAACCGATTTTGTCTAACGAGTTCATTTAAATCTTTGCTGGCATTGGTACGTTGAATCGCCAAAACTTCCGCCACTTCCTGCGTCGTTATACCGAAGTTTCCTTCCTCCGGTCCGGAAAAACGGGCCATCTGCTGCAAAACATACTGATAAATGCGATCAATTCTCTTTGACATAGGGGACTCCTTTCTCCAACTATTTTCAGGCAATTTGACTATTATGTAGTGTATCGTTTTTTTATTATAGCTTTTTTTCATCAAAACAAAAGATATTTGCCTTTTTTGACGTATCTTTTATTTATGTATACTAAAATAAGGAGTATCATACCTATTAAGTATACCATTTATCCCAATTCTCTAATACTATTCGCTTCGAGACAAAAAATCAGGTCTCAGCCAGCGACCTGATTTTTCTCAATATTTTGATAAAACTTTTTATTTTTCTTCAACAAATCGCAGATGACGTATTCCTTGGATTGCTTTGACAAACACGGGGGTCAGAATGACCGCTGCAATAATTTCCGACACACCATTAGTTACTGCGATTGTTCCTAGAACAATCACCAAGTGAGAGGTAGTCGTTTGGTACATCGCTGCCGCAAATTCTGTATACAATGTTCCCATGAAAAATAAAACTAGAAGGGTATTAGTTAAAGTGCCTAGTACGGCAGCAACCATCGAAGAAAAAACCAGTCGCCGTCCCCTTTGGTAAAGCCAGGAAAAAATCCATCCTGCAACCAACCCCACTAATACCCGAGGTAAAACCGCAATGATCGGATTTGTAAACACCGTCGTATCAAATAGAGTCGTTGGAAAAGTCCAAACACGAATCATTGTGAAAAGTCCCCACATCAATCCGACAAACATCCCATCTTTTGTTCCCAAAACAATCGCTGCTACGATAACTGTAATGTGGATAATTGTCAGATTCGTTAACCCAAGGGGAATATATCCTAAAAAGGGGATCATCGTCTGTAGAATGATTAAGGCTGTCAGTATTGCTCGAATCGCGATACGATACGCTTTGCTTTTTTTCATTTTCTTCTCCCTTTTTCATTTATCCTTCTTATTTTTCAATAATAACATAACGTTTAATATTTTGTGTCAATTTATCGGAAAATTTCGCATAATTCTGGCCTTTTGGTTTCATCTCTAAAATGTGTTATAATTAGTGAACACGAGAAATATTTTTAAGCGACAAATTTAATTCATTTTTATGAAATTTATTCAAACTGGCGTAACTACAGGGTTACAAGGATGTACTAGTGGTTAGGGAGTACATCGTTTAAATGAGAAATAGTTAATTTTTAGTAATAGTCACCACCAACTTTAAACTAATAAATATTGATTCGTCAGATAGCCTTCTCTTAATCGAGAGGGCTATCGTTCATTTTAGGCAAAATTTAATTTTTAAAAAGAAAATTTCTGCCCCATTCTCTGCCCCACAGCCGATTTTTCGTAAAAAAAGAGAGCTGGTACACCAACAAACGTTGATGTACCAGCTCTCTTTCACTTATAGCCTGTGCCGGATTCGAACCGGCGCCTCCGCACTGAGAATGCGGCGTCTTAAACCCCTTGACTAACAGGTCAAAATGAGTACGTGTTTATTCTAGCACTTTTCAAAAAAATGTAAACCGCCAATTTTTTTCATAACTTTTCGAAAATAGCTTTCACATACTCTGTCTTAGACACATACTGTTTTCAATAAAAATAAATGACAAATTTTTTCTATCCTCTGTTATTCCTCAAATTTTGAAAAGGGAACAAACGGCACTTGTTGTTTTTGAGGTGCATTCAATGTTTTCTGCAGCCAAACAATATCGTACCATTGATCAAACTTGTAACCAACCTTTGGAAAAGTAGCCACCAGCTGATACCCGCGTTTTTCATGAAAAGCAATGCTCTGCTCATTACCCCCGGTCACACACGCAGTTGCCTGTACCACTCCTTGCCGCTTCAATTGTGTTTCTAGAGCTTGGTATAAGGCAGAACCAATTCCTTTGGCACGGATAGTTTGGCAGACATAGACGGTCACTTCAACTGTCCAATCATAAGCCGCCCGCGATTTATAGGTTCCTGCATAAGCATAACCGACAATTTTACCCATTTCATCTTCTGCAACCAAATACGGATAACGAATCAGCGTATCTGCAATCCGTTGTTGAAATTCTGCAAGTGTTGGCAGTGTATATTCAAAAGTTATGGCTGTTTCAGTTACATAGGGAGCGTAAATGGCCAGCAGCTCCACGGCATCGGCTGGTTTTGCTACTCGAATCTTTTCCATCGTGATTCCTTCTTTTTTCATTTTTTCTTATTTTACGAAATGAATCGACAAAAGACTAGCTTTTTTATCTTCTATCAACAATAGACTTCCAACTGTTTAGGCAAAACCTTTAAATGAATCGGCAAAGAACAGCCTTCATCCCCATCAACATTTGTTTTAATTGACAACTTATTTTCTAATGCAATTCTTCCTTCACGAAACGTTCGATACGCGACATTGTCATTGGTCGCATCAATTCCCTTTAACAAATCAGGAACAGATCTGACTGTTTCCAGCCAATTTTTATCCTTCAAATAAATCAGATGCAACAAGCCATCATCCACTTTCGCCTCCGGAAACAACTGCTCAAATCCCCCAACAGAATTTGTCAGGCTGACAATCACCGTGCTGCTTTCAATTTGTTCCTTTTCATCATCAAGACATAGCTGAAAAGGATAGCTCTGATTCCCCGAGAGTTGCTTTAATCCTGAAATAAAATACGCCAATTTTCCAAATCTCGTTTTTTCTTCTGCACTCACGTGATTGATTGCTTCTGGAATCAAACCGATTGCAACAACGTTCATAAAATACTGGTCGTTGATTTTCCCAAGATCAATTTTTTTCGTCTGAGAAAGATTCAATTCGTCGATTGCTTTCTTCGGATCGAGGGAAATGTGTAAAGCACGAGCAAGATCGTTCACCGTTCCTAAAGGAAAGAAACCAAACTTCGGCGGTGATTTCTGCTCTGCCAACCCATTAATCACCTCATTGACCGTTCCATCTCCTCCCATTGCAAATACACTATCGTAGTTTTCAATTGCTGCCTGCCGGGCAAAATTTGTGGCATCACCAGCTTTTTCGGTAGCTAAAATCACGACATCTGTAAAAAGCTGGGATAACTTTTCAACAACCAATTTTTCAAACTCTTTTGCTTTTTCCCCACCCGAACTTGGATTTACAATCAGCATGGCGTTTTTCACGGCGTTTCCTCCTAGCATTCCTTAGTCTCTTTAGTATAGCAAGGAAGACGGAAAAAACGGAAATAAATGGGTTTCGCGTATAAAAAAAGCCCAAACCCTTGATAAGGGGTTGGACTATGATTTCTTATGCTTCTTGCGCTACAGGATAAACAGATACTTGTTTTTTGTCGCGGCCTTTACGTTCGAAACGAACAACGCCATCAACTTTAGCAAACAATGTATCGTCACCGCCGATACCTACATTTACACCTGGGTAAATTTTTGTACCACGTTGGCGGTAAAGGATTGATCCACCAGTAACAGTTTGACCGTCAGCACGTTTAGCACCTAAACGTTTTGATTCTGAGTCACGTCCGTTAGAAGTAGAACCCCCACCTTTTTTATGAGCGAAGAATTGCAAATTCATTTTCATCAACATGAGATGCACCTCCTATTTTTCTATAATCGTAGAGATTTGGATATATTCGCTTTGTTCTTTTTCAATTGATTGAAGACCCAACAGCAAATTTTCTAATAAGATTTGCTCAATGTTGGTTTGTTCCTGAGTCAAACCGGAAACCAATGACATACGAAGGTAACCACCCTCGTCTTCATTTGCTTCAACACTTGGCTCTGTTCCTGCTAAAGCATTGATTCCATTGATTGTGCTGATTGCTAATGCAGAAACTCCTGCACAGACAATATCACTGCCATATGGTCCTGCTTCGGCATGTCCAGTCAATGTAAAAGAAACAATTTGACCAGAGTCATTTCTTTTGAATGTCCCTTTGATCATAAGTTGCAACCTTCTTTTTCGCAAAAATTATGCGTTGATTGCATCGATAACCACTTTTGTATAAGGTTGACGATGACCTTGTTTACGGTGAGAATGTTTTTTAGGTTTGTATTTGAACGTTACGACTTTCTTTTGTTTGCCGTGTTTTTCTACAGTTCCTACAACAGTTGCACCGGCAACAGTTGGGGCTCCAACCTTCGTTGATTCTCCACCAACAAGAACGACTTCGTCAAAAGTCACTTTTTCGCCTGCTTCAACGTCTAATTTTTCAACGTAGATTGCTTGGCCAACTTCGACTTTCAATTGTTTTCCACCAGTTTTGATAATTGCGTACATGCTTAACAGCACCTCCTTATAATATACTTAGACTCGCCATCCCAAGTGACTCTCGTACTTACAAACTTGTTCTGAGCGGTTGTAGCTGTGGAGTCCACAATTACAACAAGAACACTTTATCAGAAAAAAACAGCAGCGTCAATTGATTTCTGCCGTTTTCCATATTATTTTCATTTTTTCAGCAAACAATTTATACTGATGATCAGAAAGAGAGGCATCCATAATGAACTATCCTGATTCTTTAGTAGCGGACGTTTTCCAACGCTCGGTCGGCTTTAAACTAGAAGGATTCGTTCCTGGTCAAGGACCACTCCAGCCAAAATTGATGATTGTCGGTGAAGCACCGGGAAGAAAAGAAATCACCAATTTTATTCCCTTCAGTGGCCAAGCAGGAGTTGAATTAATGAAATGCTTTGACAGTGTTGGATTGACGCGAGAGGAAGTATATATTACTAGTGCGGTTCGCAGTCGTCCGTTTTCTGTTAAAGAACGAAAAAATAAACGCACTGGTGAAGAAGAAATCGTTACACCAAATCGGACGCCAAGCAAAAAGGAAGTACTTGCCCATGCACCTATTTTAGATTATGAAATAAAAAAAGTTGCCCCCCGATTGATTGCCACTGTCGGAAACATCGGCTTACAACGATTATTGGGACCAAAATATGTGATTACATCCGCCCACGGGAAAATTATTCAGCATCCGATTTTACAGTTGGATGCCGGACAGGAGAAATATAGTTGGACAAAAAACAGTTACACGATTGTTCCATTATTTCATCCCGCTGCCGTTTTCTATAATCGAAAGCTTCAACCCTTGATTGAGGAAGATTGGCGGGTAATCGGAACGCTATTGCAATAAATTGAAAGAAACATCTTTTAAAAATCTGGCTGAGAAAAAAGATTGCGGCGCTTCCCTACTCTCAGCTATAATGAACAACGAGGTGGAGCTTGTGCAAAATGAAATGATGCATCGTCCAATTGTAAAAGAAGACTTAGTGGACTTCATGCGAACAAAACAGAAACCATTAACAGACGAACTCGGAAAAATCGAAGCAGAGGCAAATCAGCAAGGCGTACCGATCATTCCCCATGAAACAGTCGTCTTTCTTCAATTTTTACTTGGTCAAATAAAACCAAAAAACATTCTGGAAATCGGTGCAGCCATCGGGTTTTCTTCCAGTTTAATGGCACAAACGATCGGCAAAGACGGTCACGTGACAACTATTGATCGCTTTGATGTGATGATTGAAAAAGCAAAAAAGACGTATCAAAGATTACATCTCGAACAAAGTGTCACGTTGTTGGAAGGACAAGCCGCAACAATTTTACCCACATTGTCTGGTCCTTATGATTTTATTTTTATGGATAGTGCCAAAGCAAAATATATTGAATTTTTACCAGAATGCTTACGACTTCTAAAAAAAGGCGGCGTTTTAATGGTAGATGATATTTTTCAAGGAGGAACGATTTTATTGCCTGATGAAGAAATTCCTCGCAAAAATCGATCCATCCATCGGAAACTGAATCAATTTCTCAACGTAGTCATGACACATCCTGATTTGACCTCTAGCCTTGTACCATTAGGTGATGGCATCATTTTGATCACCAAAGAACAAGAGCAGGTGACAATTGATTGATTGCAAACGGACTTTCCTAAAAAATAGAACGTCTAAGGAGATTTTCGAAAAGACCTTTCTTAGGAAAATGCACAGGAATTAGCGAAAATGGATTGACTTTACCGGTTCGGTTTTCTATAATTAGCTTTGTTGCTGAAATGTCATAGTAGCTCAGCCGGATAGAGCATCCGCCTTCTAAGCGGACGGTCGGGGGTTCGAATCCCTCCTGTGACGTTAATAAACCGTTAAGAATGGTGATTCTTAGCGGTTTTTTTGTCTTAACACAAGTTTATGCCAATAATTTTTTATCTTTATAAAACCCAAACAAAAACACGCCCTTGTAAGCGTGTTTTTGACTTTATTCAGGTGTGCCAATAATTTTGATGTACTCGTCAATATTTTTGATAGACATCGTTTTGATTACTAACTGCTCGCGTTTGTTCCATTTTCCGCTTACTTCAAGAATATATTTATTCAAAGGAAGCCGTAGCACGTATTTAGCAAGGTAACGATCTTTAATGATACAATTAACGATTTTTCCCTCTACCTTCAACTGTACTCCCGTCAGCATCATCGGTTTTTCTTGAAAAACATGGGTGTTGACTAGCAGACCACAATATGTCTCCATTCTGCTAACATCCTTTCCATCTTAGAAAGATTTCTTTTACGAAGGGTAAAACCTCACCGCAATAAATGACGCGGCTTATTTACCGTCCTTCTTTTATTGTATACGTACAAAAAAGATAGTCAAATAAGAATGTGTTTTTTCAAAAAATATTTTTAAAAACGACTATTGGATTGTTTCCTTTTAGGTTTCGCAGCTAATTGTTCCACCATCAATCCCAGCGTTGTAACCGTCAAAAATCCTGCAATCATCCAGAAAATAATTATGGCTATTTGGATCACCCGTCGAGAAACAAAGTGCCCCACATATGGCAGGTGCCAAACCGGCTGTCCAATCAAATTGCGGCTACTGACTAGCCCCACCTCCATCTGATCGGCGCCATCGCCTTTTGTATAAAAGGCAAATTCTTCTTCCTTTGCCACCACCCGCCGTGTTTTGATGTTTTCCCCTTGATTGACATAGTAAGTGATGATTTCTCCTACCAAAATATTTTCCGGTTTTTCTTTCTTAACAAAAATTAAACTGCCTTCTGGATATGTCGGTGCCATTTTATGGTCCTTAGCAATGGTAAAAGACATTCCTAATAAGTGAGGGAGTAAAACAACCAGCAGTGAAATTGCCATTAAAAAAATCAGACCGATAGATGTGACGACCCCGATTCGCCCTCTTCGTTTCACTTGACCACCTCACTAATCATTTTCTTTCCTATTTCTAATAATATAGTTTTAGTTATGTTTTTTCAATCATTTTAACTGTTATTTTATAACTTTAACCGCTTTAGCTCACATCTTATATATTTAGGTTGACTAACAGATGTTCTTCTAATAATCTGATATTAGAAAACGAAAGGATATTATTTTATGAATTCGTTAAATAATGAGAGTATTAAAAAAAATTATTGGCATTGGTTGCCTTATCTTCTGATTCTTCTTACCTTCTTTCTGATCATTGGTTTTTATATCAAATCGATTGTTGCCCCTTTTTCTAATTCGCAGATGGCAGAGATTACCGATACATGGACTTATTTTTCACAAGATGATCCTGAAACGGTTTTTCAAAGCCAACATTTACAAAAATTGCCCAACATTGATCCAGATGAAGTAATGGTGATGGAACGACAGATGGTCCGCAAATCGGCCCACCCGGAGATCTTAATTCAAGGAAATCATCAATGGATGAAAGTATTCTTAGACAACGAGCAATTCTTTGAATATTCTCCCGCGGATACTCACTTAATAGATGGAAAAAATCCAGGAAAATTATTAACGGAGATTCAAATGCCAAAAGAATATGTGGGTAAAACCTTACGTATTGAGATTGCTACTCCCTATCAAAAATATGCTGGATTACCTCCGCGAGTTTTTCTTGGCGAGGCAAATTCGTTGATGTCTTACGTGTTTTCCGTCTCCCTGACACAAATTCTAATTTTTATTTTAGCAGTTTCTATCGGTGTCACAGTCCTTGGTTTTGTTGGTCGTAAACTTTGGCAAGGAGAAAAATTGCATCTTCGATTGATCTTATTTGGTTGTTTTGCAATTACTGTCGGCATGGAAGCAGCAGCCGGGGATATTGTCAGTGGCCTTTTATTTAGTCCATCCGTCAATTCTACCCTTGCCAACGTATTGGCAACTTTAGTTCCGTTACTTCTTACAGCGTATTATTGCAGTCGGATGGAAGCCGTTCAGCGTCCTTATCGAATGTGGGTCTCCATGCACATTTCTATCAGCCTGTTGATTTTAGGTATCGCTGTCTTCACAAAGCGGGATTTACCGGAACTAATGTCCTTTATCGATGCCATGAACGTTTTTTCAACTCTGGCTGCCTCTCTTGCCTGTATTGCGGAAGTCATTCATAAAACCCGTTTTTTTGTCATCTGTACCCCATGGATCATTCTCATTGCGATTGCACACTGTTTTCTATATATTAGTGACATTGTTGGTGCCAATAATCACACCATCAATTGGTCAGGATTATTTTTTGTGATTATTCTATTGGTTATCACTGTATATACCGTCCTTGAATTTATCGGCGGCAACGAAGAAAATAAACGACAGATACATTTCTTAGAAATAAAAACCGCCCTGCTGGAAGAAAACCGCACCACCTTGATTCAGCACTTGAAAGAAGTCGAACATTTGCGTTTGGAATTCAAGAAAAACCTGCTGGCACTAAAACAGCTTGGTGGTGAAGGACAAACTGAAGCTGTTACCGAATATATTCAACAGCTTTTAGAAGACGCAAAAGATTTTGAAGGACTACAAACTTTTTCCGAGCACTCGCTGACGAATCTTTTACTGGCTCGTTTTCAAAAATTAGCCGATCAAAAAAGTATCACCACTCATTTTCAAGTGGCACTTCCTGAAACCTTGGCGATTCCAGATGAAGATCTGACACAGTTATTTGCGCATCTTTTCGAACATGCTTTGCGGGAAACCTATGCCATCAACGATCCAAAAAAACGACAAATCAATCTAAATATCAGCTATGAACAGGAAGTACTACAAATTTCCTGTGAGCATACAGCACATTATCACAAAAATATTTTTGACACAGGTATCACCACTGATTTGCCAGAAAAAGAAACCTTCGATCTTTGGATGATTGAATCTGTTCTCCGCAAATATGCCGGTACATTGGATAAGAAACAAACTGAGAAAACAGATCGTTTGGATATCCTGCTTTCTGCCTGATGAACATCTTTATCTTATGTTTTCTTCAACAAAGAAATAAAAAATTGTTCTTGCAATTTTTGTCTTTGCCTTTTACTATGTAAAGTAGTTGGATTAGTAGTAGTAAGATGGTCACAGAAAGTCAAACCACGGCTGTAAGTTTGATACCCGCTCTTTTTACGAACCTGCCACCTGCATGAATGACTTGTGATGAAGTCGGGGGAAAGCCCTTATCCTTTTTTGAGCAGGACTGTAAAAAACAGTCAACAAAGGTGGTACCGCGAAGTCCAAGCATTTCGTCCTTTTATTAGGATGAAATGCTTTTTTATTTTTAAAGGAGGAAACAACATGAGTAACGAACAAAAAAATGATTTTACAGAATGGTATCTACAAACGATCCAAAAGGCGGAACTGATGGCCTACTCACCCGTAAAAGGTTCGATTATTTTCCGTCCCGACGGCTATGAGCTTTGGGAACATATTCAAGAAGAATTCAATAAATTTTTACGTAGTGAAGGTATTCGCAATGCATACTTCCCAATGCTGATTCCTCAAAGCTTCTTCATGAAGGAAGCCGATCATATCGAAGGCTTCGCCCCAGAACTACCTTGGGTGACCAAAGTCGGTAATGAGAACTTAGAAGAACCTTTGGCTTTGCGACCAACCTCGGAAACGATGATTGGCTCTGCCTTTTCTGATTGGATCAATTCCTACCGCGATCTTCCTTATGAAATTAACCAATGGGCCAATGTTTTTCGTTGGGAAAAGAAGACTCTCCCATTTTTACGGACTTCAGAATTTTTATGGCAAGAAGGACACACTGCCCATGAAAATGAAGAAGACGCTCGAACTCGAACAATGAAAATTTTGGATGAGTATGCGCGACTGTGCGAAGAATTTTTAGCAATTCCTGTTTACAAAGGACAAAAAACCCCTTCTGAACGTTTTGCCGGTGCAGTAGATACTTACTCTATCGAAGCCATGATGAAAGATGGCAAGGCTGTTCAAGCCGGAACCTCCCATTATTTGGGAACAAAATTTGCGGATGCCTTTGACATCACCTATCTGACAAAAGAAAACAAACACACTTTTGTTCACACCACTTCTTGGGGAATCTCTACTCGTTTGTTAGGCTCTTTGATTATGACCCATGGTGATGACAACGGGTTGGTTTTCCCTCCAACGATTGCACCAACTCAAATCGTTTTGATGCCAGTAGGGCCTTGGAAAAAGAATCCCGCTATTTTGGAAAAATTAGAAGCTTTGTTTGCTACCTTTAAAGCGGCTGGTTATCGTGTACGTCTAGATGATACCGATAATTCACCCGGCTATAAATTCCACGAGTGGGAATTAAAAGGTGCCTGCCTACGAATTGAATGCGGTCCTCGGGATCTAGAAAACAATCATGTCATGGTTAAAGTTCGCGACTTATCAGAAAAAATGGCGGTTTCCTTTGATGATCTGAATGAGTACGTCAAAGAACAATTAGCCGTCATGCCAAAACGGTTATTGGAAGCAGCTCGCGAGCGCAACAAAGAAAATGAACATTTCGACATCGATACCTTGGAAGATCTAAAAGCCCATATCGAACGATGCAAGGAAGCAGATCAAGTTCCTGGATTTGTTCTGATTGGTTGGGATGGTACCGAAGAAACGGAAGCAAAAATCAAAGAAGAAACTGGTTTTACTACACGAAACATTCCTTTTGCACCACCAATGGAAAAAACTGTCGATATCGTCAGCGGCAAACCTGCTAAACATACTGTTTGGATTGCTCGTGCGTATTAATTAAAAAAGCGACCTGAAACTGCAACAGCAGTCAAGGTCGCTTTTTATTATCAATAAATCAATTCCAACAGGTCAGTCGGCTCAATATTGCCAAAATATTTTTTCACATCAATCGACCCAACAGCCGTCGTCAACGCATCCTTTTCATATTTGACACCCAGCAGTGCATCTTCAACATCTTTGATATCACCTAACCCAAAGAAGTCACCGAAAATTTTTGCTTCAGAAATTCTGCCATTTTCCACATTAAGACGGATATCAATGGACCCGATTGGGAATCGTTTCCGGCGTTCAATTTCAAACTCTGGAGACTTGCCGTAGTTCCAATCCCAGTTGCGATAGTATTGATCAGAAATTTCATTAACCTTTTTCCAATCTTCCTCAGTCAGTTCATAGGTTTTTATTTCATCCGTTGAAGAAACACCAAAAATTTTCAGCAGAATCTCTTGACGAAATTCTTCGGTCGTCATTCCTTGATTTTCTTTTGGTAAAAACGGTTTGATATTCGTTACTCGAGAACGGATTGATTTGATTCCTTTTGATTCAATCTTATCTTTACGTACCTTCAAGGCTTTGACTACCTCATTGATGTCACTGTCAAACATAATCGTCCCATGGGCAAACATCCGTCCGTTGGTTGCATACATTGCATTACCGGAAAACTTCATATCATCAATGACTAAATCGTTACGCCCTTTTAATTCTGCTCCTTCAACCCCCATTTCATGTAAGGCTTGAATAATCGGTTTCGTCAATTTTTCAAAGTCTCGGAAGGAATTGCCATCATCTGGCATAATAAAACTAAAATTCAAATTCCCAAAATCATGATAAACGGCACCACCACCACTGAAACGACGGATAACATGGATTCCTTGTTCGTCGACATACTCTTTATTGATTTCTTCAATGGTATTTTGATTCCGTCCGATGATAATCGATGGTTCATTGATATAAAAAAGCAGAATTGGTTCATCGACTTTCATTTCTTGAAGCAAAAAAACTTCAATTGCAAGATTGATTCTAGGGTCATTGTTTTCATTTGGTACAAAAATCACACTCTCGTCCTCCTAAATGTCGAATGTTTTTCCCACTTCTGCCAGCTCCACCGATACTTGAAAATCCGCAGCTTCTTCTGCCTGCGCTTTTAACTGTTTCAACTCTCCTTGTTGTGGCAAATGGGTTAACACCAGTTTTTTTACACGTGCCTGTTTGGCGATTTCTCCAGATTCTTTGGAAGTGAAATGGGCTTTGTGTTTTTCATTTCCGGCAAACAAGTACGTATCTGCCAAAAACAGGTCCGCATCCTTTGCAAATTCCTGAAAAGTTTCCAAATAGCCTGAGTCACCAGTGAATACAAAAACTTTCCCTGTACTAGTTTCAACAAAACGCATTGCATAGCAAGTGACTGGATGTATCGTCTTCATAAATGTAACAGAAAACGGTCCCAATTCCAACTGTTTCGTCTCAAAATAGGGACGACCCTCTGTCACTCCCGGCAACGTCAATTCGTTGTAATGAAACTCATCCAACGTATGGCCATAGATGGGTAAAAGTGGTTTGGGTTCCAACGTCGGGTACAACTGCCAATAATATTGCAATACACCCAGATCAGCAATATGGTCATAATGATAGTGGGATAAAATCACTGCATCCAGTGCCAGAGGATCTAGAATTTTTTCTAATTCAAGTAAGGTCCCGCTCCCTGCATCCAGCAACAAATGAAAATCACCTGATTCCAGTAAATATCCGGTTGTGCCCTTTCCTTGGTAAGGATAGGCACCTAAGCAGCCTAAAACCGTTAATTTCATTTTATACACGCTCCTTTTTTCTCTATGCTAGCACAAAAAAAGTGTCTCCTCAAAAAGGAAACACTTCAACCGTTTAGATTGGATCACCGATCTGTTTGCGAGAATCGTCGTAAAAAGCGGCGATGCTGACATTGGCGTAAGTCACCGCCCATAACGTACCGATAACAAAAGCCAACATTCCCAAAATATACCAGCCGATAAAGGACAGTTGCAGCAAAATGTATTGTCCGATTCGCCCTTTTAATAATTTCCAACCGTAGCTCAAGCTGGCCCCAACTTTCAAATCCGGAAAGTCCATTTTTGCCCAAGCAGCAAACTGAAAGACACCGGTAACGATGCTTGATGCCACCAACAAGACAAGAACCAACAAAAAGAAAAGTAAGACTAACAGTAAATTATCGCCAAAAATGTGTTGAAAAATTGCATCAGTATTTGTCCCGTTACTAACCACTAACGCAGCATAGACACTGGCACCGAACATTACCAATAAAGGTAAAAATACGATTAAGCCCACCAGATAACCCGCCACACTATTTAGAAAATTAATGATCATCATCGGCACATAATATTTTTTGTTAAAGATGACAAAAATCTGTCCCGCTTCTGCCTTCCCACCACGAACAACGTACAATGCTACAAAATAAGTCGCATAAGTAAAGGCAAACAACACAAGATTGCTGACCAAAAAGTCAAGAACAGTTGCCTGTGTACTTTCTGCTTTAAAGTTCGTGATGCCGCTAAAAATATTTTGGACGATTCCGCTAGCAAAAATCGATAGAAAAACGATTAAGACATTCATCCCCCATTGACCGGCCAATCTTTCTCTTGCCTGTTTTCTTAATTCTGGATTTGTTTTTTGCATGGAAAGCCTCCTAATTTTTTAATAACTTCTCAATTCATTTACTGTTTGATCGTCCAAACGACGAATTACTTCTGTTACTAATTTTACCGTATTCAAATAATCATCTTCATGGATGACTGATGTGTGAGAGTGCAGATAGCGAACAGGCACCGTGATTGCCAAAGAAGGAACACCATCACGAGTCAAGTGCATTTGACCGGCATCGGTTCCACCACCGGTAATTACTGTATATTGGAAGGGAATCTCTAATTCTTCCGCCACATTGATGACAAAATTCAATAATTTTTTGTGAGGAATCATAGAAGCGTCAAAAATCAAAATTTGCGGTCCTTTGCCCAACTCAGAATCTGCTTCCTTCGGTGTCATTCCCGGCGTATCTCCTGCAGTTCCGGTATCAAGAGCAATTGCGATATCTGGATTGACTAAGTGGGTGCTGGTTCTGGCTCCTCGCAAGCCAACTTCTTCCATCACATCACTACCGGCAAATAAACAATTAGGATGATTTTCTTTTGACAGAATTTCTAATACTCGCAGTGAAACGGCGGTCCCAATCCGATTATCCCATGCCTTTGCCAATAAAAATTTTCCATCATTCAAGCGTTGATAGTGAATATAAGGGGTAATCATATCTCCGGGACGAATGCCCCATCCTTTTGCTTCTTTGTCACTTGATGCGCCAATATCGATAAACATTTCCTTCACATCGTAAGGTTGTTTTCGTGCCTCAGGACTTAAAACGTGAGGCGGTTTTGAACCAATCACACCATGGATGATCTTACCAGCTTGGGTTTTGATTTCGACTTGTTGTGCCAACATAACTTGTCCCCACCAGCCGCCAAGGGTTTGAAATTCGATGAACCCTTTTTCTGTGATTTTGGTCACCATAAATCCTACTTCATCCATATGACCAGAAATAAAGATTTTCGGACCGCCACCTTCTCCTGTGTGTTTTGCAACAACACTGCCTAGGCCATCAAAAAAAATATCTTCAGCAAACGGTTTGGCGTACGCTTTAAATACCTCTCTTACTTCTTCTTCATTTCCCGGAACTCCCCGAGCAGAAGTAAGATCGATCAATAATTGTTCTTCTTTTCCATCTAACATTTCTGTCTCTCCTCATAAAATATTTCTACTGATAAATTATACCATTCTTCTTTCTTTTTTGTACCCACATTCCCTACTAATGGTATTCTCTCACTAAAAACCTGCGATACTTAGACCTCCATTGTTCAGCTTTCGATAATTCGTGAGTAAATTTGGGCTGTGATTATATAGAAAATCAAATAAGCACCAGCCATAATGCCACAAAACAGATAGGCAAGCCAATAATTGTCACTAGTAATAAATTGATTCAATACATAAATAGCAAACATTGCATGGCCGGTTCCTAATAAAATCGGCGGCACGAAAATCCAAGCATTTTGCTGGTAAATCAAATGGCGAATCTCTTTTTGTGACACACCTAGCTTTTTCAAAAGTTGGTAGGCATTTTTTTCGTTCTCGGCTTCTGAAAACTGTCGCAGCATCAAAATACTTGCGGTCGTAATCATCACAATTACCCCAATAAATAAAGCAACATAAATAGAGATTCCCGCCTGACGACGAGCACGTCGGATGGCCGGAAAACGACTGGTTTGGTTCATTCGAACATTGCTACCGGAAAAATCTCCGGCGGCTCCACTGATTTCTTTTTTCTGGATACTGCCAGTAAAAGAAGTTCCCTGCCGGTCGTAATCAAAATAAATTTCATCCGACCAAGTCAGAGGCAACACTGTGTTGAGCTGCTGATTTAATTTTTCCTGATCAGCAACATCCGCAACATCCACCATTGCCACCGTGTAATCAATCCCTTCAACAGTGTCAAACACCTGCTGGCTGACGACTAAAACCGACCCGCTATACCTTAAAAAGCTCTCACCTAAATAATCGGGATACATTTTCTGTAAATCCAAAGTCACTTGATCTTCTAGATAAATCTGCCGCTCCACACTAGTAATTCCTCGAAAACTATTGTAGGAGTAATCAAAGAGGACCGCAGCATTGGCGGTTTTCAACTGAATTTTTGGCAAGCTAGACTGAACGTTTCGAAATTCATTATAATTATCAATCGTCAGTAAATTAATGAGCTGTTGCTGCTGGGTTTGTTGGGTGTTCAAGACCTTCAAGCTCAAATAACTGCCGGTAGCCTTATACTGTAACAACGTCTCGTTCGTGATTTTTCCGTTATTTCCCTGAATCACCTGTTGCAAGGTTGGCAAACTTTCTTGTCGAACCTGAAAATCTGTCGGATTGCTGTTTCGAACCACTTGAGAATTTAATGCAATTAATGAAATCGTGGCACCAATGATCGCAATAGCAATCGCAGCAACAATCGTCGTTAACGAAAGGCTTCGCCAACTACGAAGCACGTGAACCCGACTGTTATTCAGCATGAACAAGGTCAATCCTTGGTAGCTTTTTTTTCGTTTTCGCAACAGATGAATCAGGCTTTTGATTGTAAAACGATAAAATAAATACGTTCCCACGACGCATAGCGTAAGAATCAGTAAAGGCAGCCAAAAAACGATCCACAAATCATGGGTTTTACCAATATAATCAAATAAAAGGTCATGAATAAAAAAGGCAAGAAAATAACCGCTGCCGATAAAAATCAGCCCCATACTGCCAAAAAGAATCGACCAGAAGGAAACCTTTGTTTGGGAGGAAGGAAAAGCCATCCCCTTTGAAAAAAGTTCTGCCAATTGTTTTTTTGATAAAATCCAAATATTTTGCAACGCCAGTACAAGATAAACAAATAGGAACACATTTGCTGTGAAAAGAATCGACGGAAAAGAGATAAAAAACTCACTGTCGATTTCTAAAGCCATGGCTTTGATTAAAATCATTGAGAAAAACTTTGACAAAATCACACCTAAAAGAATACCGATAACAAAGGAAACACTATTCAGTACAAACGTTTCCAATAGAAATTGCCCGACGATTCGCAACCGTTTCAACCCAAAAAGTTGATACAAGGCGATTTCTTTTCGTCGTTTCACGATAAAAAAGCGATTGGCACTTAGCATAAAGACTAATACAATCAGTAGCACTAAAAAATTTCCAAGATTCAGTATGCCTTCAATTTGAACGTCTTGACTGGTTCGTTTGATCAGGGCTGAATCATAGGTGATTGCCGAAAAAGAGTAAAAACTCATGACAGCCATTGTCATGCAAAGAAACGGAACCGCATAATTGCGGAATTGTTTCAAAAAACTGCGCCACGCCAATTTATAAAGCATGTCGCCGCCCTCCTCCACCAATAGTTGCCTGCATATCGATTACTTTGTCAAAAAATTCCTTTCGAGAACCACGGCGCACGACTTCCGCAAAAAATACACCGTCTTTGATGAATAAAATACGATTGCAATAACTGGCAGTGTACGGATCATGAGTCACCATCAAAATAGTTGCATCTTCTTTTAAATTGATCTCACTTAAATAGTTTAATAATTCACCTGCAGATTTTGAATCCAAGGCACCCGTCGGCTCATCGGCAAAAATTACTTCTGGATGGGTTGCCAAGGCTCGCGCCGCCGCTACCCGTTGCCTCTGCCCCACAGACAATTCTTCAGGGTATCGTTTCAAAAGCATTTGAATCCCCAATAATTCCGTCACATGCGCCACCCGCTGCTCCATTTCAGTCAGTGGCAAACGATCAATGGCTAAAGGCAGGAGAATATTGTCCCGCACATTTAATGTTTCTAATAAATTAAATTCCTGAAAAATAAAACCGATTTTTTTTCGGCGGAAATCACTTAATTCTGTTTCACTCATTTTTGTTACATCTTGCCCCGCGATATGAACCGTTCCAAATGTCGGCAGTGCAATCGAAGACAAAATATTCATTAGCGTGGTTTTTCCCGCACCGCTAGGACCCATAATCCCCACGAATTCCCCTTTATCCACTGTAAAGGACAAATTATCCAGCACTTTCGTCTGATTAAAACGATTCCCATAGGTCTTGCTTAAATGTTTGACATCAATAATCGTTTTCATCCGCGTCACTCCCTTCATAATTCATGGTAGCATAATTTCTAGTAGTTTCACGACTTTAGGTTACGAAATTTGATAGAAAATTTTTTATTCATTTTACCGTAAATTTATAAATCCTAAAAGCCTATGTTCATCAGCTTTCATACTTTTTCAACGAAAATTATACACTATATATTGTGTTGGTTTTTCTTATGAAACATTTTTACCCACTATATCTAGTTGCAGGATTTGTTCAATTCCATTATGATAATTAGTGAACAATCGTTTTAAAGGAGTGGAGCCCAATGATGAAAATCAGCAAAACCGTGGAGACGACACAACGTCATCCGCAATTAAGCAGTATGAAAATCGTAAAGCGCGACGGCCGCCTCGTTGATTTTGATGACCAAAAAATTTATGATGCACTGGTAAAAGCCAAAACACAGGTCAGCGGCGAACTATCTCCGTTAGATCATGAACGAATTTTAGAAATCGTTGAACGCGTGGACCAAGAAATTGCCGAACGTTTCACAAACAATGTTAAAATCTATGAAATCCAAAATATCGTTGAACACACACTTTTAGAAAAGAACGAATATGCTTTGGCGGAACACTACATCAATTATCGAACTCGCCGCGATTTTTCCCGCAGTAAAGCGACAGATATTAATTTTACTATCGGTAAGCTAATCAACAAAGATCAGTCAGTAGTCAATGAAAACGCCAATAAGGACAGCGATGTCTTCAATACACAACGAGACCTGACTGCCGGGATCGTCGGGAAATCCATCGGGTTAAAGATGCTTCCTCCTCATGTGGCAAATGCACACCAAAAAGGGGACATCCATTACCATGATCTGGATTACCATCCTTATACCCCAATGACCAATTGCTGTTTAATCGATTTTAAAGGCATGCTGAACAATGGGTTTAAAATCGGTAACGCCGAGGTGGAATCACCAAAATCTATTCAAACGGCAACTGCACAGATTTCTCAAATCATCGCAAATGTTGCTTCCAGTCAATACGGCGGCTGTTCCTGTGACCGTACCGATGAATTGTTGGCTCCTTTTGCTGAATTAAATTATCAAAAGCATTTGCAAGATGCCAAAGACTGGATTGAAGACACCTCTCGTCAAGAAGAATTTGCCAAAACAAAGACTCGCAAAGATATTTTTGATGCCATGCAAAGTTTAGAGTATGAAATCAATACCCTGTTTACCTCTAACGGACAAACACCCTTTACCTCCCTAGGTTTTGGGTTAGGAACTTCTTGGTTTGAACGAGAAATTCAAAAAGCAATTCTGCAAAACCGGATTAATGGATTAGGCAGCGAAAAACGGACTGCCATCTTTCCAAAATTGATTTTTTCAATGAAGCGGGGCGTCAATGCTAATCCAAACGATCCAAATTACGATATCAAGCAACTAGCTTTGGAATGTGCCACCAAACGGATGTATCCGGATATTTTGAATTACGAAAAGCTGATCGAACTGACCGGCAGCTTTAAAGTACCAATGGGGTGTCGTTCTTTCTTGCAGGGCTGGAAAGATGAAAACGGCGAAGAAATTAATGTAGGGCGAATGAATTTAGGCGTTGTCACTTTGAACCTGCCGCGAATTGCAATGGAAGCCCAAGGCGATCAAGACAAATTCTGGCAAATTCTGGAAGAACGTTTAGGTATCGTAAAAGATGCCTTGGTTTATCGTGTGGAGCGCTGTAAAGAAGCAGCCCCGGCGAACGCTCCCATCCTATATATGTATGGTGCTTTTGGCAAACGTTTAGGTCGAAAAGATTCCGTCAACGAATTATTCAAAAATAAACGTGCCACGGTTTCTTTGGGCTATATCGGTCTTTATGAAGTGGCTTCTGCCTTCTTTGGCGGCGAATGGGAAAATAATCCTGAAGCAAAAGAATTCACTCTTTCAATTCTTAAAGAATTAAAAGCCCATGCAGATAACTGGGGAAATGAATATGGCTATCACTTCAGCGTATATTCCACCCCAAGTGAAAGCCTAACGGATCGTTTTTGCCGTTTGGATACAGAAAAATTTGGATTGGTTGAAAATATTACCGACAAAGAATATTACACAAATAGTTTTCATTATGATGTCCGTAAAAATCCAACTCCCTTTGAAAAACTTGATTTCGAAAAAGATTACACGAAATATTGTTCCGGCGGCTTTATTCATTATTGTGAATATCCTGTCCTGCAACAAAATCCGAAAGCATTGGAAGCAGTTTGGGATTATTCCTACGATCGCATCGGCTATCTTGGAACAAATACGCCAATCGATCATTGTTACGAATGCGGCTTCGAAGGAGATTTTACACCAACTGAACGAGGCTTTGAATGCCCACAATGCGGCAACCATGATCCCAAAACCTGTGATGTGGTCAAACGTACTTGTGGCTATCTAGGAAACCCCCAAGCCCGTCCTATGGTTCATGGTCGTCACAAAGAAATTTCCTCACGGGTCAAACACATGAAATAATCAATCAAGCAAAAAAAGGAAGTTTTTCATGAATAATCCGAAACCTAAAGAGTGGCAAGCAGCCGATTATAGTCAAAATTATGTGGCAGACTATAAGGCCTTTAATTTTGTTGACGGAGAAGGTGTTCGCAACAGTTTGTACGTCAGCGGCTGTTTGTTTGCCTGTGAAGGCTGTTTTAACAAAGCCGTGCAAAATTTCCGTTACGGCGTCCCTTTCTCCCAAGAATTGGAAGAGCGGATCATTACCGATCTAGGGCATGATTACGTACAGGGATTGACCTTGTTAGGGGGAGAACCCTTTTTAAATACTGCTGTCTGTTTACAAGTAGTCAAACGGGTGCGGAAAGAATTTGGTTCAACAAAAGATATTTGGAGCTGGTCAGGCTATACCTTTGAAGAACTGCTGGCAGAGACCGACGACAAGTTGGAATTGCTAGGAGCCATCGATATCTTGGTAGACGGCCGTTTTGAACTGGCCAAACGGGATTTGAATCTTCAATTTCGCGGTAGCAGTAATCAACGGATTATTGACGTGCAAAAATCATTAGCTGCCGGAAAAGCCATCATCTGGGATAAATGTACCGACGCTGAAAAAAGCTACGAGCAGGTCAAGCGTCGCAAGTTGATCTAACAAAAAAGTATCGTCAAACATGGATTTATGATCCATTGTTTGGCGATACTTTATTCTTTTTCTCCCCAGAGAGGCAATCGGATATTTTCATAGGTTAAAGGATCAAGATTGGTGACGGTGATTCCTAAGAGACGAATTCCTTTTTCCAATCCAAGAATTTCTTCCCAAATCAAACTTGCTTGTGAAAAAATGGCTTCTTTTTTATTAACGTAAGTTGGCAGCGTTACACGTTTTGTAATCGTGGTGTAATCCGCATAGCGGACTTTTAGAACAACTGTCTTTCCATGTTTTTGAACCCGTTTAAGAGAAAACTCCACCTTCTCTGCTAACTGTCGCAATTGTGTCAAGACAGCTTCTTCAGTGGTCAACGGATTGCCATATGTGTGCTCTTTTCCTACAGATTTTCGTTCACGGGTGACATTGACAGTAGACTCATGAACCCCACGAACCTTTCGATACAGGGAATACCCCATTTTACCAAAATGCTGAATCAAGTCCATTTCACTGCGTTCATAAAGATCCGCTCCGGTAAAAATATTCAATTCGTGCATTTTAGGCACTGTCTTTTTTCCGACACCGTGAAATTTCTCGATGGGTAATGCTTGTAAAAATTCAAGGGCATCTTCTGGCATGACAGCAGTCAAGCCCCGAGGTTTTTTAAAATCCGACGCAAGTTTCGCTAGAAATTTATTGTAGCTGACACCTGCTGAACAGGTTAACTGAGTTTCCTGCCAAATATCTCGTTGGATCATGCGAGCGATTTTGATCGCAGAACGACTATTGATTTTATTTTCTGTCACGTCCAGATACGCTTCATCAATCGACATCGGTTCGATTACATCAGTATAGCGTTGAAAAATTCCGCGAATTTGTCGGGAAATCTCTCCATATTTCTCATGGTTTCCCGGTACAAAAACTGCCTGTGGACACAATTCATAGGCTTTTTGTGCGCTCATTGCAGAATGAATACCATACTGCCGTGCCAAATAATTAGCAGTTGTAACGACACCGCGACCACCGGTATCACTAGGATGACGCGCAATAACTAATGGGTGTTTGGCTAATTCGGGGTTATCTCGTTCCTCAACAGATGCAAAAAAAGCATCCATATCGATATGAATAATTTTTCGCGACGTATCATTTTTTAACGGAAAGCGTAATTCAGCCATTTTCCCACCCCACTTCCTCTCTATTATACCCAAACGAACGTTCCCATACAATTTTTGCTTTTGATTTTTAATAAAAAGAAACGTTTATTCAAAAAAAAGAAGACTTCCGCCTTCTTCTCGTTACTCTTCAAGTTCATGGTATTCTTTGTACACCACTTGCTTTTTGACTTGATTTCGTTGTGCGACCTCTTTGATTGCCGCATTGGGTTTAGCACCTTCTGCTACTAAATTTTCGACCTGTTCTTTTAAGGAACGGGTTTCTGTAATCGTCACTTCAGATTGTCCATCATGACCGGCGACCAACAAGCAGCATTCCCCTTTAAGTTCATTTTCTCCTAAGTAAGCAGACAGTTCCTCCAGGCTTCCTCGCAAATATTCTTCATGAATTTTTGTCAGCTCCCGACAAATCACCGCTTGCCGATTTTTGCCAAAAACGGCTGCTATTTGCTGAATAGTTGCTGCAATTCGGTAAGGTGACTCATAAAAAATCAAGGTACTGGTTTGTTGCTTTAATTTTTCCAACGCTTCTACTTGTTCTTTTTTCTTGCGGGGTAAAAACCCATAAAATAAATTAGGTTGTGGAGATAATCCCGATGCAATCAGTGCCGTCAATCCCGCCGTCGGTCCCGGTAAAGAAACCACGGGAATCTCAGCTTCAACACAGGCAACCACCAACTCATGCCCCGGATCACTGATAGAAGGCATCCCGGCATCACTCACCTGTGCGATGGAGGCACCCTGTGTTAATAATTGTAGTAATTGTGGGATACGTTCTTTATAGTTATGCTCGTGTAAACTTTTCTGAGGGGTTTCGATGGCAAAATGATTGAGCAATTTTTGCGTATTGCGTGTATCTTCACTGGCAATCCAGTCAACTTCTTTTAGCAGACGAACACTGCGAAAGGTCATATCCTCCAAGTTACCGATTGGCGTAGGAATCAAATACAGTATTCCTGATCCTTGATCTTTAAAACTCCGCTGTTTTTTCATAAACAACTCCTCTCTGAAAAAAGGATTGATCGTCCTCAGACATCAATCCTCCACTCTTTTTATTTTCCGCTTTCTCGATAGATAACTTCCAAACAAAAGGCACAGGGTTCATCATGCTCCCGACGAGAACCGTAAAGATCATAACAAACATGAAAGCCTTCTTCATAGATTTTTTCTAAATTCATGCGGGATTTCGACAACTCTTGTTTGATTTTTTCTGCTGGTGCTTCGGCCACTTGATTCAGCTCGCGAACATGATCCCGCAGTTTTTGATTCTCCAACTCAAGGGTCGTATTTTTTTCAACAATTTCTTGCAGCGCCAGCTTCATTTCTCCTAACTGCTGCAAAGAATTTTCCAATTCCAGTTCAAGCTTGTTCAGCCCATCATACAAGGATCGCTTATCCATAGTCATCGTGAATCACCTGCTTTAACAAGTTCTAATTCTTCGTAGTCATATTCCACAGGCGTTTCCCGACCAATCAACCGTACTTTGACCACACGATTTAAAAGATTGAGTCCTACGACCTTCCCTTTGCCATCTGGAGTCACGATTTCTTTGCCGTAATCCGGCATTTCTTTTTTCGCTGCTTCATAAGATTCGTTTTCATATTTCAAACAGCACATCAACCGCCCGCAAAGACCGGAAATTTTCGTGGGGTTTAAGGAAAGTCCTTGATCTTTTGCCATTTTGATTGAGACTGGAATAAAGTCGCCTAAAAAAGTTGAACAACATAACGGCCGCCCACAAGGACCGATGCCCCCTAAAACTTTGGCTTCATCCCTCACACCGATTTGTCGCAGCTCGATTCGGGTGCGAAACTCGCTGGCCAAGTCCTTGACCAATTCCCGAAAATCCACCCGTCCATCTGCTGTAAAATAAAAAATCATTTTACTGCGGTCAAAAGTATATTCAACTTGCACCAATTTCATTTCCAGATGATGGTCGCGAATTTTTCGTTTGCCGATTTGCAGCGCTCTTTGGGCATCCTCACGATTGTGTTCGGCTTTTTCAATATCTTTGGTGGTTGCTTTTGCCAAAATCGGTTTTAATTCATCCGGCAAATCAGCAGTGTTCATTTCTTTTTTAGGAACCGCAATCGTTGCCAGTTGTTTGGCTTGTTGAGATTCCACTAAAACTTTTTCATTATATGTGTAATCAGATTTTCCAGGAGAAAAATAATAGATATGACCCGCTTCTCGATAACGGACGCCTACCACTTCTACCATTTTCATCCTCCTTTCTTCTGGAACTCTTGATAAATGATCCGCAAAGCAAGCTGTTCCGCAACATTTTGGAAGGAAACGTTGGCTGTCAGTTTCTGTTCTGCCTGTAAAAGCAGCTCCAGCATCCTATTAATACTGACGGTCATTTGCGTTTCACGATCCCGCATCCGGCGAAAATAAAATAACAACATTTGCAAAATCATCGTCTGTTGCTCTTTTTCTTTTGCTAAGGGTAAAATACGCTTTTGGACATAAATAAATGCTTGTGGATCACGTTTTTCTAAATAAGAAAACCATTGTCCAACGGCATCCTTAGCACCATTAAACCATTCATCATGGTAGATTTCAACTGCTTTTTGATAACCATTCGTCAAACTAGCCAGAAGTTGTGCGGATTCTTTGCCGATTCCTTCTTCTTGCAGTTTTTCAATCAAATGATCCGGAGCCAAAGGCAGAAAATGGATCACTTGACAGCGAGATTGGATCGTGGGCAAAATTCTGCCCAACGCATCGGTTTCTAAAATTGCTAAAAAGCTGCCCGGCGGCTCTTCTAAAAATTTCAACAAACTATTGGCAGCGCTGGCATTCATTTTATCGGCAGCTTTGATAATAAAAATTTGACGACGGCTTTCAAAGCCGCTTTTTGAAAATTCCGTCTGCAATTGACGAATCTGGTCCACTTTAATCGTTTGTCCATCTGGTTGGATTACTTGAACATCGGGATGTTCCCCATTTGTGATCCGTTGGCAGTTGTTACACTGATTACAAGGCTCTTCTCCTTGTAAATCAGTACAAAATAAACGTTTAGCCAGCCATTGACTCATGGTTCCTTTGCCGGTTCCCTGATCGCCTTCAAAAAGATAAGCATGGGCCAGACGCCCATGCTTCACACTTTTCTTTAATTGCGAGAAAACAAGCGGCTGATATTCAGCTAAAAAAATGCGTTCTTCCATCATTTTCTCCTATTAATATTGATGAAACCCTTCGACTGGTAAAACAAATACCGTCGCTCCGCCGACTTCCACTTCCACGGGATAAGGAACTTGTCCATCCAATGAAATATCTAAGGACATCGGTGTAGAAACATATTGTTTCCGTGACTGACAGGTTTTCTTGATCAATTCAAGTGCTTCTTCGACACGATCGTCATCGATCCCGATAATAAATGTACTGTTGCCGGCTTTTAAAAATCCACCGGTGGAAGAAAGCTTTGTCGCACGAATATTCGCGTCGATAAATTCATTTGCTAAACGGTTGCTGTCCTTGTCTTGTACGATAGCCATAATTAGTTTCATCATTTTGTCCTCCTATAATTAGAAATATTCGGGGTAGGTCTCAGTAATTGCCATAAAACTTGCATCAACAACTTCCTGCAGGCTCATACGGGCATCAACTTTATGGATACGAACAGGATCTTCCTCCGCCAATTTCAAATAGGCATGACGAACACGTTGGTGAAATTCCAAGCTTTCGGTTTCTAAGCGATCTGCTTTTTCATAACGTGTGCGGGCAATCCGTTGCAGTCCGGTATCTGAGTCTACATCTAAGTATAACGTAAAATCCGGTTTTGTGCCTTCAATTGCAAAATTATTGATTTTTTCAATCTCAGGAATTCCAATTCGACGTCCAGCTCCTTGATACGCCAATGAACTATCAACAAAACGGTCACAAATGACGATCTTTCCTTCATTTAATGCGGGGATAATAACCTCCACTAAATGTTGACGGCGAGCAGCAGCATACAACAGTGCTTCTGTCCGTTCATCCATCTCTTCATTTGCAGGATCTAAAATAATTTTGCGGATCTTTTCTGAAATGCGTACACCACCCGGTTCTCTCGTTTTAACGATTGGTCTTTTCGCCAATAATTGCAACCGAGGATATAATTCGTTCAATACGCTGGTTTTTCCCGCGCCGTCTGGTCCTTCAATCGTGATAAACAATCCGTTCACTTTTTTCCTCCATACTATCCAGTTTCCCCTGGAAAATTACTGATTTTCTAAATTTCTCTGCGTCCTTCAACCGCTTTAAGCAAAGTGATTTCATCTGCATATTCGATATCACTACCGACAGACAATCCATGAGCCAAGCGTGTCACTTTGATACCCGCAGGTTTAATCAACCGCGATAGATACATCGCCGTTGCTTCTCCTTCGGTTGTGGCGTTGGTAGCAATGATTACTTCCTTCACCGTATCGTCATGCAGCCGCTGGATCAAAGACGCAATATTAATATCGTCTGGACCAGTCCCTTCCATTGGGGACAAGACGCCATGCAACACATGATAAAGCCCATGGTATTCCCGCATTTTTTCCATCGCCATCACGTCTTTTGGTTCTTCAACAACTAAGATCGTGCTACGGTCGCGGGTGGTATCCTTGCAGATTTCACAGGGATCTTCTTCTGTGATGTTTCCGCAGATACTGCAAAAATGCAGATCCCGTTTGACACTTAATAATGACTTAGCGAATTCATTGACGACTTCATCTTTCATATCAATCGTATAAAAAGCTAATCGTGTCGCGGTTTTTTGACCGATTCCCGGTAATTTCATGTAACTGTCGATCAATTTTGCAATTGGTTCTGGATAATGCATTCGTTCTTACTCCTAACGAAAGGATTAAAATCCGGGCAGACCTTTCGTGTATTTACCCATTGTTTTTTCTGTTTCTTTTTCCACTTTAGCCAATCCGTCATTCACTGCCATAACAATTAAATCCTGCAGCATTTCTGGATCTTCTGGATCAATAACATCTGGAGTAACCATCAGTTCTTTCATTTTGCGATCCCCAGTAAAGGTTGCTTTAACGTAGCCGTTCGTGGATTCACCAACGAACTCTTGCATATTTAATGCTTCCTGCGCTTTTCCCATTTCTTTTTGCATTTTTTGTACTTGCTTCATCATGCCTTGCATATTTCCCATGCCTCGCATCATTTTTCTTCACTCCTAATTAATCATTTTGTATTTGTGCGAAATCACCAAATAATTCCTTGGCCTTCACAACAATTTCTTCTGGTTCCGGTTCCTTTTTCTCCGTTGGTTCAATCGTACCACCAATTTCGGTCGTGTGGGAAACAAAATCTCTTCGCAAAACCGGCCAACTGTCTTCAGTAATATAGATTGGTTTTGGTGCATAATCAGGAATCATACGACTGATATTATTGTGAATCGCCAATTCCAGCTCCTGATCACTTGCTGCCTTTTGGCAAACAATCTCATAATCAAAAGCGATCACTAAGCTATTAGGTCCGGCTGCTTTCGGTTCGCTGGAGCGCAAAACTGCCCGTTGTGTCACAGACAAGCTCATCAGCAAATCTTCCCAAACATTTTTCACATTGATCAAATCAGCCTTCGTTGCTTCCCGCAAGACACCAAAGACTTGCTCTTTTGGTACTCGATAGGTCGTTGTTTTCCCCCGATGAGGTTTGTTATTTGCAGCAACGGGTTCTGCGTTAGAGGTAGCAGACTGTCCTTGTTTCAATTGCCGGATTTCATTTTGCAATTGATTCAGTTGTTGCTTCAATTCTTGGAGCTCTGCGGAATTGGTTGGTGAATCTTCTCCACTTGTTGGAGCCGCTATTTTTTCTTGTGTTTCGCTATTTGCCAGCTTGACGGTTGCTACTTCCAGATAAATCGTTGGGCTGTTCGTAAAACGAACTTCATTTTGCGTTTCGTTTAAGACGTTGATCCAATGATAAATAACCGTTGCAGCAACTTCTTGCGCCAGTCTCGTAAAGGCTTCGGTCAAATGCCCTGATTTTTCCTCTAATAATTTAGGCGCTTTTTGATAAATCAGCAAATCCCGACAATAAACCAATAAATTTTCTAGCAAACGACGGGCTTCTTTGCCGGCTGCCAACATTTCTTGCAAATCTGTCAGCGCTTGGGTCACATCCTGCTCATAGCAGGCTTGAATAAAATGGTCCATCATTTCGTAAGTAAGACTGCCGGTGACCTCCATCGCATCCTTCAGTGTCACCTTTTCATCACTAAAAGAAATGGCTTGATCCAAAATACTCAGCGCATCCCGCATCCCGCCTTCTGCCGCTCGAGCGATCACATAAAGCGCTTCTTCTTCGTACTCGATTTGACTCGTTTGCAGCACATGAGCTAAATGAGCAGCGATATCTTGGGTATCGATTCGTTTAAAATCAAAGCGTTGTGTTCGAGAAATAATCGTTGCCGGAATTTTATGAGGTTCAGTCGTTGCCAAAATAAAGACGACATTTTTTCGCGGTTCTTCCAAAGTTTTCAATAAAGCATTAAAGGCTCCTGTCGAAAGCATATGGACTTCATCAATAATATAAACTTTATATTTCGCTTTTGTTGGAGCGTAATTGGCACGCTCTCGAATAAAACGAATTTCTTCCACGCCATTGTTGCTGGCAGCATCGATCTCAATAACATCTTCTTGCGTTCCCGTAGTAATGGAACGACACATGTCACATTCATTGCAGGGCTCCCCGTTTTGACTGTTGGGGCAATTGATGGCTTTGGCGAAAATTTTGGCAGCACTGGTTTTCCCGGTACCTCTTGGCCCTGTAAATAGGTAGGCATGTGAGATTTGATCTTGAAGGATCGCATTTTTTAACGTTTGGGTGATTGCTTTTTGACCGACGACATCGTCAAATCTTTGAGAACGCCAAACGCGGTAAAGTGCTTGATAGGCCATACTTTTTCTCCCCTTTTTCAAAAAATTCGCTAGTTACTATTATACGGAATTTTTAACTAAAAAACTAGGTTTCCTACGTTCTTTTAATAAATTCTCTGAAGCTTTTGCGTCATAAGTTTTAGAAATCAGCGCCTATGGTATAATGAATTAACACTTTGTAACTTTTTTAAAGGAGGAAGACAATCATGGGAATCATTAAAGCAGCGACAAGTATGGTGGGCGGCGGACTTGCCGATCAGTGGCTAGAGGTCATTGAACCAGAAGAGATGAGCGACACGACAGTAATGACAAAGGGTGTCAAAGTTCGGCAAGATGACAAACGAGGCTCAAACCGTAAAGGAACGACAGATGTTATCACAGACGGTTCAGTGATTCATGTTTATCCAAACATGATGATGTTGTTAGTCGACGGTGGGAAAATTATCGACTTTACTGCTGAAGAAGGCTATTATACGGTAAAAAATGATCTTGCACCTTCCATGTTCAATGGCTCTTTAAAAGATGCAATCAAAGAAACCTTCGATCGATTTAAATTCGGCGGCGTGACTCCGCAAAAGCAACAAGTTTTTTATATCAATTTGCAAGAAATCAAAGGAATCAAATTTGGTACCGCCTCACCGATCAACTATTTTGACAATTTTTACAACGCAGAACTTTTCTTGCGGGCTCATGGTTCCTATTCGATGAAAGTCACCGACCCGATTTTATTTTATACCAATGCAATTCCTAAAAATAAAACGCAGGTGGAAATCGACGACATCAATGAACAATACCTTAATGAATTTTTGACCGCTTTGCAGGCATCCATTAATCAAATGTCCGCTGACGGTCAGCGAATTTCTTATGTTCCGTCAAAAAGTATGGAACTAAGCAAATATATGGGAGATGTCTTAGACAGCAGCTGGACGGAGCTACGAGGAATGGAAATCGTTTCAGTGGCGGTGGCCAGCATTTCTTACACGGATGATTCTGTGAAATTAATCAACATGCGCAACCAAGGAGCCATGTTGGGAGATCCTGGCGTACGGGAAGGCTATGTACAGGGTTCCGTTGCCCGAGGAATGGAAGCTGCCGGTAAAAATGAAGGCGGCGCAACCACCGGATTTTTCGGAATGGGCATGGGTATGAACGCAGGCGGCGGCTTTTTAAATCAAGCTTCCCAAGCAAATAATGAACAAATCCAGCAATCCCAACAAGCGCAACAATCAGGAAACAAAGACACATGGACCTGTCCACAGTGTGGTACAGAAAATACAGGGAAATTCTGCAGTAATTGCGGGACACCGAAACCAGAAACCCAAGCTGCAGCAAATCTCAAAATGAAATGCAGCGAATGCGGAGAAATCATTGATCTTTCTAAAGGAATTCCTAAGTTCTGCCCAAATTGCGGCAAACCATTCAAAGGCGTGCCTTTGGACAGCTGATGGTTAGAAGAGGAGAATGATTATGGATGTCCTAACACACAAATGTCCCAATTGCGGCGGGGCATTGACTTTTGACCCTGACGACCAGAAATTTCACTGTCCCTATTGTTTGAGTATTTTTACAGTTGATGAAGTCAGCGCCTTTGAGGAAAAACAAAAACAAGCGCAAATGGTGGATGAAACAACAGCCGCTAGTGATCCAAAAACCGAAACAACTGAAACGACGGAAGCCGATGATGGATTAGCGGAGCCGATGGATTTATTTCTCTGCCCCAGCTGCGGCGCAGAAATCGTAACTGATGCAACCACCGCTGCCACCTACTGCTACTACTGTCATAACCCGGTGGTCTTGCAGGGGCGCTTAAGCGGGAAATTTCTGCCTAGCAAAGTTTTACCTTTTTCAGTCGGCAAAAAAGCGGCAACCGAAAAATTTTTAGCTTGGGCACAGAAGAAATGGTTTGTGCCGAAAGACTTTTTCAGTCAAGCTCAAGTAGAAAAACTTACCGGCGTTTACTTTCCTTATTGGAATGTCGATGCCGAAACCAAAGGCGAAATCACCGGAACCGGTACTTCTTTGCGGGTTTGGCTCGTGGGAGATATTGAATACACCGAGACCAAGCAATATGAGATTGAGCGAGCCGGTACCATCAAATTTAAGAACTTGGTTAAAAATGCACTTTCAAAAAATGTCCAACAAAAAATGGTTAGTGGGGTACAACCTTTTCCCATGGATAAAGCGGTGGCATTTAAAAACCAATACCTTGCTGGCTTTCAAGCAGAAAAACGTGACATTGAGTATTTGGAAATGAAGCCTGCAATTGAAAAAGAATTATCTTCCTACAGCGAAGATTTGCTAAAGGAAACTGTCGGCAGCTTCTCCACTTTTGTGACGAAACAAAAGCAGGTTGAACTGACCGCAGAAAAGGAAGATTATTTGCTGTTACCGGTTTGGCTTGTCACTTACCGCAGCAATGAAGCGGATAAAAAAATCTACTATTATGCAATGAATGGTCAGACCGGAAAAGTCAGCGGTATTTTACCCATTAGTTATAAAAAATTGGGCGCTACCGCATTTGGAATTTTTCTGATCGTCTTACTGCTCTTCTTAGTTGGGGGGTATTTCATTTGAAAAAGCTTGGGCTTCTTTTATTCGGTATCGTCGCCAGTCTTCTTTTTGCCCATCCGGCTATTGCAGCCAGCGATTTAGTAGAAGATGATGCACAGTTATTTACCGACTCACAAATCACCCAGCTCAACGAAACCGCAACAAAAATCGGTGAAACCATCAAAGGCAATGTTTTTATCGTAACCACCTATGACAATCAGGAGGAGCCTCGTGATTTTGCTGATGATTATTTGCGGGAAAAAGTCGGCAACAATCAAAATGGTGCTGTGTTGTTGCTGGATATGAATCAACGACAAATTTATATCTCGACATCTGGAAACATGATCGATTATTTAACCGATCGGCGGATCGACACTATTTTAGATGCGTTAGAAACAGAGATGGGTGATGAAAATTATTTTGAAGCGGCAAAAACGTACCTAGAAAAAACAGAAACCTTTGTTGCAGAAGGAGTTCCCGGCGGTCATTACCGGGTTGATGAAGAAACTGGAAAAATCACTCGTTATAAAGTGATTACTCCTCTTGAGATTGGTATTGCTGTAGCAGCGGCGCTCGTTGCAAGTATCGCCTTCTTCTTGGTTACAAAATCAACGTATCAGCTAAAACGAGGGGGCTACACCTACGCATATCATGAAAATGCAGATGTCCAGTTAACAAAAAAAGAAAATCGGCTGGTTCACTCCTTTGTTACAACTCGCCGAATTCCGAAAAACAACAATTCCGGCGGTGGATTTGGCGGCGGCAGCACCACCCACTCCAGCGGCGGCGGAACGTTTGGCGGCGGTGGCCGAGGATTTTAAGAAAATAAAAAAAAGCGGGATACAATCATGTAGTAACCTCCAAAAGTTAGATTTTTTGGTCTAACTTTTGGGGATTGCTTCATCATACCCCGCTTTTTTCTATGCCAGTAATTGTTGAAACCATGCAACGACTTGATTGAATTTTTCAACGATAAAATCAGCCGCTTGTTTCAAAAAACTGCCAAGATCGTCGCTATCAAAATTGGAGACCCACTGATTAACCTGAGAAAAAATATCCTCTCGAAAGATCCAGAGCAAAAATACAATGGCTAAAAAGCCAATCAGTCGCCAGATAAATGAGCCGATTTTAAAAATAAAGTAGATAAGTAGTGCAATAGCTAACCAAACAAAAATTTGGGTCATTGGATTTTCCTCCTATCCTTACTTTCATTATCCTCAAAACTCGTCGAAATAACATGCGGCTTGCGACGGATTTTTCCTTCTTCTATAAAAGTGTACCTGATTTCTTTCCGTGAAGAAAATAAAAAATCCCAACGATTGAAAAATCGCTGAGATCATTTCTCACTCTTTGCCGTCTAGAATATTCAAGCGGACTTTCTTGGGTCCTTCTGTACGCACGCCGTAAACAATCGTGCGAATCGCTTTAGCGACCCGACCTTGTTTGCCGATGATACGACCGATATCTTCTGGAGCAACAGATAAGTTGTATTCATAGAAATCATCTGATTCAACTACATCAAGCGTAATTTGATCAGGATGCGTAACCAATGGTCGGACGATTGTTAAGACTAAATCTTTCAAATCTGTCATAATTGGTCCCCTTATTTCTTAGTGAATTTTGCTTCGTGATGTTTTTTCATAACGCCTTCTTTTGAAAGGATGTTACGAACTGTATCAGAAGGTTGAGCTCCTTTTGATAACCAATCTAAAACTAGATCTTCTTTTAAAGTTACTTCTGCAGGGTCTTTCAAAGGATTGTAAGTACCTACTGTTTCGATGAAACGTCCGTCACGAGGAGAACGTGAATCTGCTACTACGATACGATAAAAAGGACTCTTTTTAGAACCCATGCGTTTTAAACGAATTTTTACTGCCATTACGATTACACCTCCATTAGTCTTAATCACAAAAGATAGTTTACCAGTTTTTTGATAAGGTGTAAAGAGTTTTTTCTTTACAGTCCAAATTATTTTGGCGTATCTTTTGTCATTTCAGACTTTTCTCGCTAAGATAGAGATAGAACCAAGAAATGGAGGAAGGAACATGACAAAAAAAATTGGTATTTTAGTAGGTAGTTTACGAGAAGGCTCCTACAATAAAATCGTTGCAAAAAAACTTGCTGCGCTTTTACCCGAGGGCTATGAAGCAGTATTCATCGACTTCAGCACACTCCCATTTTATAATGAAGATTTGGAAGTTGAAGGAAAGGTTCCGGAAAGCTGGCAAGCCTTTCGTCATGAATTGCAACAAGTGGACGGCATTTATTTCTTTACACCAGAATACAATCGTTCCGTGCCTGGCGCATTGAAAAATGCGTTGGATGTAGGCTCTCGTCCTTATGGGCAAAGTTCTTGGGATGGCAAACCTGCTTTGGTGGTCAGCGTTTCTCCTGGAGCAGTTTCCGGCTTTGGTGCAAACCATCACCTGCGTCAGTCCTTAGTTTTCTTGAACATGCCAACGTTGCAACAGCCTGAAGCTTATATCGGCAATATTTTAAATCTTTTAGATGAAAACGGGGAGATTGTACCTGATACGGTTAGCTACTTCCAATTGATTACCGATAAATATATCGAGTTTTTTGAAAAATTAAAAGGCTGAGAACTTTCTCTCAACCTTTTCCTAGCACGCACTCTTCGGATGGCGTGCTTTTTTATTTGTGAATTTTGCGGTAATGCAGTTCATAAAGTTGTTCCATTTGTGTTGTATCAACCAATTCAAGGCGTTGGTGATAATTTCCATCTTCAAACAACCGCTTGCCTTTTCCTAATAGGACAGGGGCGATTTGAATCCACCATTCATCAATCATATCTGCCTCCAACAATGGCTTTAAAAGATTGCCGCCGCCTACAAACCAGATCATTTTCCCTTCTTGCTGCTGCAATTGTTTCAAATACGCAACAGGATTTTCCGAAACGACCGTAGCATCTGGAAGTTCTTTCAATTTACGGGAAAACACAATGACTTCCTTGTCTTGATAAAAAGGCGTGCCTTCCGTCAGTTTTTTTGATTCTTCATAGGTTTTTCGTCCCATGACCAATGTATCTGTCAATTGATCAAAAGCAGCATACGTTGTTTCTCCTGTGGGGGTATCAAAAAGCCACTGCAAATTATCTTCGGTATCTGCTAAATAACCATCCAAACTAATGGCTCCATAAAAAACAAGTTTACGCATCATTTTCCTCCTAATGTTTATTTTTCGTCAAACTGACTTCTTTTACGGTTTCATGACAGGGACAAGTGAGTAAATGGTCATTGACCATACCGATCGCCTCCATAAACGCATAAATGATGGTTGTCCCAACAAATTTGAATCCTCTTTTTTTCAAATCCTTGGAAATCTCATCTGACAAAGGCGTTTTTGTTGGGACTTCTTCTGCTGTTGCAAACTGATTTTCGATGGGATGAAAATCAACAAATTTCCAAAGATAATCAGAAAAACTGCCAAATTCCTTTTGAATCGCTAAAACACATTGGGCATTGGTGATCGCTGCTGCAATTTTTAATCGATTCCGGATGATGCCACTATTTTGCATCAACGAGTCGAATTTCTCCTGATCAAAACCAGCGACGGTTTCAATATCGAAACCTTCAAATGCTTCGTCAAAAGTTTCGGTCTTGTTTAAAATCGTGTTCCAGCTTAATCCGGCTTGATTGAGATCAAGGACTAATTTTCGAAAAAGCTGTTGGTCGCGAAATTCCGGTACACCCCACACTTTATCGTGATACACCTGCATTTTTTCATTGGCTTGTGACCAAGGACATCGTTGCATTTTATCCCTCCTTTTCTATTGATTTTGCTACAGTCAGTTTACCAAATAATTACAAAAAAAGATTGCATTTCAAACTGTACTATGTATACTAGTACACATAGATACACTTTGAGGGAAAGGAGTTTTTCAGATGGTTTTAATTAATAAAGGCAGCAGCAAACCCTATTATGAACAACTAGTGCTGGGGATCAAAGAAGATATTTTGCATGGCGTATTGAATGCTGGCGATCAGTTGCCTTCTGTCCGTGAGATGGCAAAACAGTTGTTGATGAATCCAAACACGGTCAGTAAAGCCTACAAAGTCTTGGAAACGGAACAAGTATTGGTAACCGTCAAAGGCAAAGGTACCTTTGTCAAAACGATGACAGATTCCCCAAGAGATGAGGTTCGGATTTTGCAATTGAAAGAACAGCTCAAAGAATTAGTGATCGAAGCACTGCATTTGCAAATCTCGCAAGCTGAGTTGATTACTTGGGTCAAAGAGGCCGAAGAAAAGTTAGGAGGACAGTAGCATGAAAATTACGAATCTCTCAAAAAAAATCGGACAAAAACAAATTTTGGAAAAAATTGATTTTGTCCTTTATCCAAATGAAATTGTGGGACTAGTCGGTCGAAACGGTTCGGGGAAAACAACTTTATTTCGGACAATTGCCGATCATTACTTACCGGAGAGTGGAACGATCACCATCAATGACCGCAATTTACAACAAGATCCAGCATTAAAGGCACAGATTTTTTATATCGATGAAGTCGATAATTTTCTAAAAGCCTATTCGCTGAAAAAAATCGGTGAGTTTTACCGGGCAGCTTATCCTTTCTTTGATCAAGACCAGTTTCTAGCATTAACAAAAGAACATCAGCTACCGTTGCATCTTTCCTACCGCCGCATGTCAAAAGGAATGCAAGGCCTGTTCCAAATGATTCTGGCAATTAGCTCGAATGCCACGTATTTATTGTTGGACGAACCTTTTGACGGTTTAGACGTCATTATTCGCAAAAAAGTAATTGGGTTATTGTTAGGTCATATCGCGGATGGAAAACGCACGGCAGTCATCGCTTCCCACAATTTGCAGGAATTAGAAGGAATTATTGATCGTGCATTGCTCATCAAAGGACAGACGATCGTCAAAGATTACCGTTTGGAAACGATGCGGGAAACGGCAAAAAAATTCCAAATGGTCTTTAAAACTAAAAAAGTACCGCAAATCGTTAAAGACAATTCAAAACTGATTGCTTTCCAAGGACGGGTGGTCGTTGCTGTGTTTGAAAATTATGATACCCAATTAGCGGCCAAAATCTTGGCAGAACAGCCGTTGGTTTTTGAGGAACTACCGTTATCCTTGGAAGATTTATTTGAAGCAAATCTAAATAAAGAAGAACTTTACAGATAGGAGGAGTTATCGATGCTTAAAACGATTTATCAAAAACGCTACGGCAAGATTTTGATTGGCCTTATGTTGCTGATTATTGGCAGCTATGCACTAGATGGGTACAATACTGTAACCTCATGGCACCGAACCAATGACCATTATCAAGCAGAAAAAACAAAGAAAGAATATATCGAGCATCCAGAATATTATACGTATTGGGATGAGAATGCGCAAAAAGATGTCTCCTACCCTTCTTATGAAGAATATGTTGATCAAGCGTTATATGTTTTTCAATCGATGGAGGATGCTGCCGGAGCTCCTTCCGATCAAGAAAAACGCAAGGAATATGATGAAAACGAAACCTATTATCATGTTTCAGGTAGTCTCTTTTCCCGTTTAGTGATTTTACTTGTGGCACTTGCCGGATTTTTGCTCTTCTTTGTGGATGAGAAAACCGCCTTTAATCGTTTCTTATTCTCATTGCCCGTTAGTCGCAAAGAACTATTTCGTAAAAAAATCACCCATATTGCCTTCCCTCTTTTGGGTTCGGTAATTTGCGGGCAACTGCTTTACACCTTCATTTTCTATTTTGGGATTCCACAACCCTATATGAATGTGGAATTGACTCGGTTACTTTTTTCTGTCGCAAATAATTTCTGTTTGATTGTCTTAGCCTTGTCGTTGAGTATCTTTATTGGCTCAATGGTCGGAAATCTGATTTTCGGTCCTCTGACATGGCTCATCTTTATCGGCTATGTCAGCCTTGTTCCACAAGCCGTCAATTATTATATCAATTTAGGAGAATTGGCACAGGGCAACGATTCTCATGTCATGTCTAATTTAGGTAACCTGCTCTTTATTCTTGAAATTGGTAAAACCAGTGGACGTTGGTATATGGGACTGCTGGCACTCATTCTTAGCGGACTATTTTTATTATGGGCGTATCGAAATTTCCAAAAATTATCATTGGAACACGATGGGGATTACTTGCTGCATTCACATTCCCGCTTCCCAATCTTTTTACTCATGACCTTGTTTGTTTTCTCCATTCAAAATACATTTTTCAGCGGTTGGGACGATTACTTTTTTAGAATTTTAGAAAAGAAAGAAGCATCGATTTTTCCGCCGATTTTCCAAAGTTTGTTTGTTTTATTGGTTGTTGCAGGAATCTGCTTTACCCTCGTTTACTTCTCCAGTATCAAGACCTGGCTTCGCTTGCGAAAAGAACGCAAACTGGCATTACGTTAAATTTAATTCATCCTTTTTAAACCGGAAGAAAAGTTTCTTCCGGTTTTTTGTGATATCTTTTCATTATCACCGTACCTATTTTTGTATCGCACATAAGTTAGATTTATACTGATAGCAAAACCGGCTTATGATACACTCAGTCATGTATTAAAATTTGTTTTCATTAAAAATGATTAACCTATAGGAGGAAAAACATGGAATTATTTCTTACACTTTTGATTATCACGTTTTTTGTTGGACTAGTTTACGTTTTATACCAACTCAGCAAACGCCACGTTAAATTCTCAACACGGGTTTTCGCCGGATTGGGCATTGGGGTCGTTTTTGGCGGCATCGTCCAATTACTATTAGGAAACGGAAATGAAAGCATCACTTCGGCAATGTCTTGGATCAGTATCGTCGGTAGTGGGTATATCTCTTTCTTACAAATGTTGGTTATGCCTTTGGTTTTCATCTCAATCGTTGGCGCTTTTGTTAAAATGAAAGCTTCCGAAAAAATTGGAAAAATCAGTACAACGATTCTGATTTCACTTTTGGGAACTACCGCTATTTCAGCACTTATTGGTTATGGTTCGACGATTTTATTTGGCTTACAAGGCGCAAAATTTTCCGAAGGTGCTGCCGAAACAGCTCGGATTGCTGAACTTGCGACTCGTCAAGAAGCGGTTGCTGATTTGTCGATTCCTGAACAAATCGTCTCATTTATTCCAAAAAATGTTTTTGCAGATTTCGCTGGTACTCGTGCAACCAGCACAATTGGTGTCGTGATTTTCTCCGCATTCGTAGGAATCGCTTATCTGGGAATCAAACGCAAAGCACCAAAAGAAGCAGAATTTTTTGCGAATCTGATTGATAGCTTGTATAAACTGATTATGCGTATCGTAACTTTGGTCCTGCGCTTAACACCTTATGGTATTTTAGCTCTGATGACCAACGTCATGGCAACCAGCAACTTTACTGCTATCGTCAATCTTGGGAAATTTGTTCTTTCTTCCTACGTTGCTATTCTCGTTATGTTCCTTGTTCATTTGTTGATTTTGGCAACAGTCAAAGTAAGTCCTGTGACTTATTTGAAGAAAACCTTCCCTGTATTGAGTTTCGCTTTTTCTTCCCGTTCAAGTGCGGGTGCTTTGCCATTAAACATTGAAACGCAGCATAAAGCCTTAGGTGTTGACGAAGCAACAGCCAATTTTGCTGGAAGCTTTGGTTTATCCATTGGTCAAAACGGCTGTGCCGGTATCTACCCAGCGATGCTGGCAACGATTGCGGCGCCAACAGTTGGAATCAATGTGTTCAGTCTTGAATTTATTTTGATGTTAATTGCTGTCGTAACAATCAGTTCCTTCGGTGTTGCCGGTGTTGGCGGCGGTGCAACCTTCGCCTCATTGATTGTTTTAGGTTCAATGAATTTACCGGTTGCAATCGTTGGTTTAGTTATTTCTGTTGAACCACTGATTGACATGGCACGGACAGCATTGAACGTCAGCGACAGCATGGTTGCTGGTTTGGTGACCAGTGCCCGTATCAAAGAATTGGATCGGGATACTTTGAATGATGCGGATAAATTTGTCAGTGAAAATGCTTAACCATTTCAAAAAGGGTGTTTCTCAAATCGAGAAACACCCTTTTTCTATCGATTACTTATGTTACCTGCTAGTTTGGCAAATCGCTAAATCGTTCAACCTTCATTTTAAGTTTGTACTTTGTTCTAAGATCAGCAATTTGTTTCATCATGGGCGATTTGTGGTGAATAGCAATTGCTTCTTCATCTACCCAGCGATCAATCAATAGCACGGACTCCGAATCTTCTAATGGAAAGTAATAGTCATATTTTTCATTTCCTGCCTGCTTGCGAATTGCTTCCACGATTTTTTGGGAAATCATTTCCTCTGCAAACTTCCTTGCATTTCCATTCTTACCGGTATACAAAATATTCACTGTGATGCTCATCTTTTTCTCCTTTTGAAAAAGCTGCCGAAAATCACTCATGATTACGACAGCTTGTTTCTTATTTCCGTTTTTTCTTTTTCTTCTTATTTTTCTTTATCATGCGGTTCATGGCCATTTTACCCAGTTTGCCTTTTACTCCGGTACCAAACATTTGATCCATACCGGGAACGTTCATATCCCCTTTGGACATTTTTTGCATCATGGTCCGAGCTTCTTTGAACTGCTTGATCATTCGATTGACTTCAACAACGTTATTTCCTGATCCAGCAGCAATCCGGCGGCGACGGCTAGGATTCAGCAGGTCAGGATTTTCCCGTTCTGCCGGTGTCATAGAAAAGACCATCGCTTTTTTCCGAGCTACGTCTTTTGGATCAACTTTGACATTTTCGATACCAGGAACTTGGTTCATTCCAGGAATCATTTTCAAAAGATCCTCCAACGGACCCATACCCATCACTTGATCTAATTGCTCGATAAAATCGTTGAAATCAAAGGAATTTTCCTTCATTTTCCGCGCAAGTTCTTCAGATTTCTTTTCATCAAAATCTTGTTGCGCCTTTTCGATCAATGTCATCATATCCCCCATACCAAGGATACGACTTGCCATTCGATCCGGATGGAAGACTTCAAGGTCCGTCAGTTTTTCACCGGTACCAGTAAATTTGATTGGTGCACCAGTGACTTGGCGAATCGACAATGCTGCCCCGCCTCGAGTATCACCATCTAATTTGGTGATGATTACCCCGGTAATACCCAGCTGTTGATTGAAACTTTCTGCTACATTGACTGCATCTTGCCCAGTCATCGCATCTACGACCAACAGGATTTCATTTGGCTGTGCCACTTCTTTGATTTGTTGCAGCTCTTCCATCAACGCTTCATCGATATGCAACCGTCCGGCGGTATCGATCAAAACATAATCATTTTTCTTTTCCCGCGCGACTGCCATCCCTTGGCGAACGATTTCGACAGGACTGACATCTGTTCCCATATCAAATACTGGTACATCTAATTGCTGTCCCAACACTTTCAACTGGTCAATCGCCGCTGGACGATAAACATCGCCTGCAATCATTAATGGACGTGCTTTTTCCGTTTTAATCAAATGATTGGCTAATTTTCCGGCAAAGGTGGTTTTCCCTGCCCCCTGCAGACCTGCCATCATGATGACCGTCGGAATCTTTGGTGATTTTTCCAAACCAACCGTTTCAGAGCCCAATGTCTTAGTTAATTCTTCATCAACGATTTTAACGATTTGTTGTGCTGGAGATAAGCTTTCCAGTACTTCTGCACCGATTGCCCGCTCCCGTACATTTTTCGTAAATTCTTTGACTACCTGTAAATTAACGTCGGCTTCTAAGAGAGCCAAGCGGATTTCCCGCATCATTTCTTTTACATCTGCTTCAGAAATTTTTCCTTTTCTCCGCAGTTTGCTCATTGCCTGCTGGAGGCGTTCTGTTAAATTTTCAAATGCCATCTCTATTCATTCCTTTATTCATCAATTTCTTGGATCTGTTTTACTAAATCAGCTAAGATTTCATCTTTTGGATAATGTGTCACAGCATACTCTGTCAATTGATCTAACACTTCACCCCGCACGATATAATCAGAAAACAAATGAAGTTTCTTTTCGTAATCCTCCAAAATTTTCTCCGTACGTTTGATGTTGTCATAGACTGCCTGACGACTAACGCCGTATTCTTCGGCGATTTCTCCTAATGAAAAATCATCGGCATAATAAAGTTCCATATAATTCATTTGTTTTTCCGTCAATAATGTAGAATAAAACTCAAAGAGGGCGTTCATGCGGTTCGTTTTTTCGATTTCCATCAACTTCCTCCATCATTTCCTGCCAATTTTCTTCTGAATAGACCTTGATTCCTTGCATAAGAAAGTAGGCCGTTGCTACGCCGACACCCGTTTTTTTCGTTCCCGAAAAGGTCCCGTCATAAATCATCTGACTGCCGCAAGAGGGGCTGCGTTCTTTTAGAATGAGCTGAGTGACTGCGGCTTCTTGTAATTTTTGATAGGCTGTACGGGCACCTTGCTTAAACATTTCCGTCACATTGGCACCTTCTTTTGTCAAAACCTTCGCTTTGTCCTGCCAGACATCAAAGCCGTCACCGCCAACGATTTCTGCGGCCTCTCGTGGGATTGGTAGCCCTCCCAGTACTTCTGGACAAATTCTAATTGCCTGTCCTTCATCTACTAACCGGACCAAAGAAGGAATTTTTTGCGTTCCACCATCATAACGACAGAAGACACCGCCTAAGCAGGCACTGATTCCAATCATGAAAAACGCCTCCTTCTCTTGATGTTAGACCGATGTTTATTATAGCATTTATTTTGCATCGGCAATAGTACCAAAACCTAATAGTATGCTAAAATGAAAGTACAAATTTAAGGATTTTTAAGGAGCAGCAAATGAAAAACGTATTAATTGTTGACGATGAACCCTCAATCATTCGGCTTTTGACCTTCAATCTCGAAAAAGAGGGCTATCAAGTGACCGCTGTGTTGGACGGTCAAGAAGGATTGGACCAAGCTTTGACGGGTGCTTTTGATTTTATTATTTTAGATGTCATGCTGCCCTCCATTGACGGCATGGAAATCACAAAAAAATTACGTCAGGAAAAAATTGAGACACCAATTCTGCTGCTGACGGCAAAAGATGACACCATCGATCGAATTCTCGGATTAGAGATCGGTGCTGATGATTATTTAACCAAACCTTTCAGTCCTAGAGAAGTCACTGCGCGAATGAAAGCGATCAACCGCCGATTAAAACCACGGGAAACAAAAGAAACCCTTCCCGAAGAAAATCAACTTTTGCAAATTGGTGAGATTCAAGCCGACTTGACCAACTATCAAGTGTTTCTCCGAGGAGAGGCGATTTTTCTTACACCAAAAGAATTTGAACTGCTGGTCTATTTTATGAAGCGTAAGGATCGAGTCATTGATCGAGACACCTTGCTGGATCGTATTTGGAAATTTGATTTTACCGGTCAAAGCCGCATCGTCGATGTTCATGTTAGTCATCTGCGGGAAAAAATCGAAAAAGATCCAAAAAATCCTGATTATCTCTTAACGATCCGCGGCTTCGGATATAAATTTCAGGAGCCGAAAGAATGAGAAAAAAAATCGATCTGCTCCTCTGGTTTGGGTTGTTACTGCTGATTTTTTTTGGTGCATGGCGGTTAATCAGTAATTTTTATCAGCAGCAAGTGTTAAATCAGCAGGAACAATACCTTGAAAAAAAAGGAAATCTGTTGATTCGTCTTTCAGATGGCGGCAGCAACCAACAGGAGCTGGAGGTTTTAGCAGAAAACTACATTGAAAACTCCGATGAGCGGGTCACTTTATTGGATAAAGACGGAACTATTATTTTTGACACCTTTGACTCCTCCTTGTCCGGTACCCGCTCGGATCGTCCAGAAATCAAGGCCTTGCTGTCGGGAGGAAAACTGGGGATTTCCCTTCGTCACAGTCGAACGTTAGATCAGGAGTTGCTGTATGTTGCCTTGCCTTTGACACAACAAAATCAGTCAATCGGTATGCTGCGCATTGCCGAAACCACCGCCGGCTTTTTGGCAGAGGCTGAAACGGTCAAACGCTCTATTTTAATCGTCTATTCGATTCTGTGTTTTTTGATTAGTCTATTGCTTTTTTATTTTTTGCGGCAACGAAATCGACCAATCGAAACCGTTTTACCGGTATTAAAAAAAATGATTGCACAGCCGAATCAAACGGAAATGATTTTGCAACCTTCACCAGAATGGGAAGAATTGTATCAGACAGTCAATCAGTTGAGCGAACAAATGAGTCAGACCTATCAGGCCTATACCGCAACGGAAAACCAACTGTACACATTGTTAAATGAACTAATGATCGGTGTTTTTATAATTGATGAACAGCATCAGTTGGTCATGATGAATCCTACAATGAAGGAACAGTTGGGAATTTTTCAAGAAATTGATCCGGCTACGAATTTTGCGGAACAAATCAAAGACACGCAATTGATCCAATTGATTTATCGGGTAAACGAAGAAACACCGATTCATGAAGAAGTCACCATCCATGAACCTAACGAACGAGTGCTGGATGTCAATTTGCGCATCTTCAATGAACAACGACAGCTTTTAGGAATCTCCTATGACCTTACCCGTGTCCGTCAACTGGAAAAAGTGCAACAAGATTTCGTCAGTAATGTTTCCCACGAATTGAAAACACCCGTGACCTCTCTGATCGGTTTCACTGAAACGTTATTGGATGGCGCCAAAGAAGACCCAGAAACACTAACAGAATTCTTGACGATTATGCAAAATGAAGCTCGTCGACTGGAACGTTTGATTCAAGAAATCATTCAGCTTTCTAAAGGACAACAGAAATTGCCTTATCCCACCGAAACGCTCCAATTAATGCCTTTGCTGCAACAATTGATTGGCAGCTATCAAAGCCTACTAAAGAAAAAAAAGGTAACGATCAGGATTGATGGCGATAGCCAAGCCCTTTGGCAAACGAAGCGAGAATTATTTTATCCTATCGTTAAAAACCTTGTGGAAAATGCAATCCATTATTCACCAAATGAGAGTCAAATCACTATTAGCTTTCGATTGAAGGATGGACTGACCCTCAACGTGCAGGACCAAGGAATTGGCATCGACAGCGACGATCAGGAACGAATCTTTGAACGCTTCTACCGCGTGGACAAAGCCCGTAGTCGGCACTCTGGGGGCACTGGGCTGGGGTTAGCTATCGTGAAAGAATACACGCAACGCTTGGGCGGAGATATTACGGTTGATAGCCATTTAGGTGTCGGTTCAACGTTTGTAGTTCATCTACCACCTTTAACAGAATAAAGAAAAACCCACAAAAGCCGAAAATTTGCTTTTGTGGGTTTTTCTTTGGGCCCATTTTTATTTGAAAGCGCTCAATTATTTTTCTGAAAGTGGTTGATTGTTCCCGTAGCTGTGCTATGATAAATGCAGAAAGAACGGAGGAACATTTTTTATGAAAGATGCAGTAATCACGACAAAACATTCTCTACTGGACGGCGGCTGCAATGCCTGCGGCTTCGTTGAATGTACCACACATACGTTACAATACAACGGGCAAGAACTGCCTGTTTCTGATTTAGATGTCGAAAATCTGGTTGCCACAATCGTTCGTGCCAACCAATGGAAAGAATCCTACGAACCAGTTGGAATCGGTGACGATGCCGTTGTTTTCAAAAAAGAAATGCAAAAAGTAGCTGTGACCGAAAACGGCAAATTTTTGACCTATAAAAATACAACAGCAAACAAAAGTACTCTTGCTGAAAACAAACTTTGTGACGATTGTCTTTTTGACAAAGTCAATGAAGTGCTTGCCCTTTTCACTTTGCCACCTGTACAATTTTCATTTGCTGAATAATTATGCGCTAGTCCAATTTAAAAACAGCCGGCAATGCTGTCTTCTTGTTTTTCTACAAACAAGAAAACAGGTCGCTGGCTGTTTTTTTATTTACTTAAAGGAATGCGCAATTCAACTTCTGCATCCATCGCATTGCCGTTTAATAATGCTTCAACCACAAAAGTATCGCCTTTGTACAGTTCAGGATGTTCTGGTAAGATTTCTCCAAAAAACTCACTGATAAGTTGATCGAATAGTTTCCGACTAGGACCACCTTTTCCCTTTAGTACAATATATTCTCCTGCAGGGATGATACGTTCTTGCGCTTCAGGATCATTTGTTGTCGTGTTTGCTCCAGCAAAGTATTCCAAGACATCGCCTTTTGCTTCACTCAAGGCATAGCCGATTTTATCTGTGCTTTCTGCCATCAAAGCAGGAAATTTTCCACTTTTAGCAAGAGAAAAGAAGTGTTGGCTTTTCTTTTCGGAAACTTCTTTTACATTTTCCAATGTAGGTAATGGTAATGCTGCTGGATATCCTTTAATTGCGGTTTCTTTAAATACTTGAATTTCATATTGAGTCATTTGTTTTGCCTTCTTTCATTTGGTATGGGTATACTATACCTGATTAAATACGACAACTAGCTGTCATATATTTCAGAAAAGGAAAAAAATTATGCGTATCGAACGATTGATCAGCATGATCATGATTTTACTAAGAAAAGAACTTGTCTCCGCACAAGAATTTTCGGAGCTATTTGGTGTCTCCAAACGAACGATCATGCGGGATGTAGAAGCACTTAGTCTGGCCAATATTCCAATTTACTCCCAACGGGGCAGAAACGGCGGCATCGGTCTGCTGCCAAATTACAAGGTCGATAAAAAATTATTAACGGCGCAGGATATTCAACATTTGCTGATTGCCTTAGGAAGTGTCCAGCAACTGATTGAAAGTCCAGAAATCAAAGCGACCATCACCAAAATCCAAGCAATGCAAGAGGAACAGACCGCAACGGATGCTTTATCGATTCAATATACCAGCTGGCTGGGAACAACCGAATTAAAGCTCCTTGCAGAAAAATTAAATCACGCCATCACGGCTCATGTTTTAGTAACTTTTGATTACTTCGACCGAGAAGGGCAGCTCAGTCAGCGAACCATCGAACCTTATCATCTTACATATAAAGGGGAACGCTGGTATTTGCAAGCATATAGTCTTGAACGAGATGCTTTTCGAATCTTTCGCCTTTCTCGCATGACCAATGTTCAAATTAGTCAAAAAACGTTTGCTCCTCGCTTTTTTCAGGCTCGACTCCTTGATTTGCCCAATGAAGGAATCTATCCGGGATTTACGATTCTCACACTGCAAGCCCACCATCTACTGCGGGATGTTTTAGTCGAACGTTTCGGTGAAGCAACGCTGAAACCAATCAATGAAGAAGAATTTCTGATTACCCTGCGTCTACCAAAAAACGAGGCCTCTTTTCGATTTTTGCTTTCTCTGGGTAGCCGTGCCAAAATCATTACCAGCGAAGAACTTTTTTTGACGGAATTTAAAAGCTATCTTCAAAACGTGGTCGCAAACTATATGTAAAACAGAGGCAGCTGACGCTGCCTCTGTTTCTCTTTAATTTAATTCTGTGACTTCTCCATCAACGGAGCGCTCCACCTTCATCTCAGTAATCGGCAGATACCCTAATTCTTTGACCGGTCCTTGTTGGATTTCTTCTTCCAGCATATAGTCTAAAAATTTCTTGACGGCTTCTTCTGGCTCTCCTTTTGTATACATGTGCTCGTAAGACCAGATTTTCCACTCATTGGTTTGGATTGTTTCCGGGGTTGGCTCTACTCCGTCAACAGAAAGCGTCTGTAGAGAATCATCTAAATAGGACAATGCAAGATAGCTGATTGCTCCCGGTGTCTCAGCGACGATTTTACGAACAGTTCCTGAAGAATCCTGTTCCTGTGATTGAATTGTTTGCGCACCATCCAAGCCCCATTTCTCAAAGGTTGCCCGTGTGCCACTACCGGATGCCCGATTAATTACGGCAATCTCTTGATTTTTCCCACCGATTTCTTGCCAATTCGTGATTTTTCCGGTGAAAATATCAACCAGTTGCTGTTTTGTTATATTTTCTACGCCATTTTCTTTGTTGGCGACTGGTGCCATACCCACTACTGCTACTCGGTGGTCGACTAATTTATCCGCATCAATTCCGTCCCGTTCTTCTGCGAAAACATCAGAATTACCGATGGTTACAGCACCTTCTGCTACCTGACTTAATCCTGTTCCGCTACCGCCACCTTGTACAGAGATCGAATAATTGGGATTTTCTGCGGTAAAACTGGTTTGAGCAGCTTCCACTAAGGGTTGTAATGCCGTGGAACCTACTGCAACGATTTTTGTTGTTTCCTCACTGCCATTTGAACCCGAACTGCCGCAACCTGCTAAAATTATTCCTGTTAACGCTAAAAAGAAGCCGATTTTTTTCACTTTGTTTCTCTCCCCTCTTGATTACATTCTTAGTGTACCAAGGGGATGTAAACCTCCGATTGACTTGTTGTAAAGGTTTGGTGAAGGGATGTAAAGTTTGTGTAAATCCTTCGAGTGTTTAAATAACTTATTTTTATAAAAAAGTGCTACACTTAATAAAAAAATGAGGTGATATTTTATGTTAGAAATCCATTATATCGTCAGTGATCATGCGGAATCTATCAAAACCTACCCAAAGGCCAGTGATTTTGTTGCCGCGCAATATAAGGAAGTGCCTGATTTACAGGACAATTATCCTGTAACCAAGGTTCTTATCGATGGCAAGGAAGTCCTGTTAGAAAATAAAACCATCGGCGGACTTTTTGACTATTTAAATCGCTAAAAAAAGCAGAAATCTCCTATTTTTTTCGGAGATTTTTGCTTTTTTTATTTTTGATTTTCAGGAGTTTGTAAATATTTCGCCAAGCGTTCCATCGCTTCTGTCAGATTTTCCATACTGGCAGCATAACTCAGACGAACATAGCCTTCTGCCTCTGGACCAAAAGCGATTCCCGGAATAAGCGCCAGCTGATTTTTTTCCGCTAAGTCGACGCAAAATGCCATTGAATCTTGAGTAAAGGACGCTGGAATTTTCGCAAAAATATAAAAAGCCCCGGATGGTTTGGCAACCTCAAAACCGAAGCCGGACATTTTTTCAAAAAGAAAATCCCGTCGCTCCCGATATTCCTCTCGCATCACTGCTGCATCGTTGATTCCTTGAATCAAAGCCTGAACCGCAGCTTTTTGTGAAATCGTCGAAGCCGCGGTCACCAAATATTGATGAACCTTGATGATTTCAGCAGTCAATTCTTTTGGTGCAAAAATGAAGCCAATCCGCCATCCAGTCATCGCATGAGATTTTGACAGGCCATTGATTAAAATCGTTTGCTCCGGTAAAAATTCGGCGATGGATACATGGGTTTGATCGTAGCTCAATTCACTATAAACTTCATCGCTCACAACAAAAACAGAATACTTTTTCAGTACTTCTGCTAAAGCTTGAACTTCTTCTCGGGAATAAGTTACCCCCGTTGGATTGCTTGGATAGTTTAAAATTACTGCTTTGACCTCATCCCCATGTTCCTGCAACGCTGCTTCCAAAACTTCTGGAGATAAAACAAAACCATTCTTACTGGTATCCATATAAACTGGCTGTGCATCAGCCAAAGTGATCACAGGTTCATAGCCAGGATAAATAGGTGCCGGCAGCAAAACCTTATCTCCTGGATTTAAAATTGCCAATAGCGAAGCAGAAATTGCTTCTGTAGCACCGATCGTCACTAAAACTTCAGATAACGGATCATAGCTTAAGCCGTATTTTTCCTTCAAAAAATGTGCTGCTGCCTGCCGAACATCAACTAGCCCCGACATACCCGTATAATGACTGAAGTTTTTTTCAATCGCATCAACCCCAGCTGCTTTAACATGCTCAGGTGTATTAAAATCTGGTTCCCCTAATGTCAGTTTAAGAATATCAGGAATACCAGAAACTTTTTCATCAAACTGACGGATCAAGGAAATATGGATGTTGTATACTTGTTTATTAAAACGTTGACTTAATTTATTCATAGTAATCAGCTCCTAGCTCTTATCCTACCATAAATTATCAGAAAAATTAATCATTTTTTAATCTAAAAAACAATCAAGGCGATTGTCGTCTGTATTGCAAACGAATTTAATTTATGTTAGCATTTATGTAAACAAGAATTAATCTCGTTTGGAGGAAAGCAAATGAAAACAGAAAAAGTGTATCAATCAACAGATTATTTGCAGGGATTTTTTACTGCCGATGATCGTTATGCCTGTTTGTACTGTGACCAAGTTTATGAGGAAGGGTTGATTTACACAGTAGAAGAACAGCCGATGACGGCAAAAAAAGCCATGGAATGCCATCTTGCTATGGCTCATAATGGCCCCTTAGCGGCACTTTTGGCACAGCCTCGGGAAATCAGCGGCTTAACAGAGAGCCAACAGGAAATAATCGCTCTTTTTTCGCAACAATTATCCGATGCGGTCATTGCTCAACGGCTGGGTATCTCCACCTCGACTGTGCGCAACCATCGCTTCAAGCTAAAAGAAAAAGAACGGCAGGCGCAAGTATTTTTAAGCATGATGCAACTGTTGCAGACAGATCATTACCTGCTTCCTCATATCGGTGCAAAAATGGTGGATGATCGCTATCAAATCACTGAAGCCGAAAAACAAAAAGTCCTAGCCAACTATCTGGATGAAAAGGGACGAATTTCACAATTTCCAAGTAAGGAAAAACGAAAAATCATCCTATTGACAGTGATTGCCCAACGGTTTGACCCTCAGAAAAATTATTCTGAGCCGGCTGTCAACGAAATTATCAAACAATTTATGGATGATTTCGCCACGATTCGTCGCTATCTGATTGAGTACGGTTTTTTAAAGCGAACAAAAGATGGCAAAACCTATTGGGTAGCAACCGAATAATTTTTAGCGGTCGCTTCAAAAGTGAATCGCTAAAAACGACAGCTTTCCATTATGAAGGCTGTCGTTATTTTATCAATAATTAATAACAAAACTTGAGTTGTCTTTCATTCCAGCAATAGTTTCCTTAAATTTTTATCATCTGCCAAAAGATTCCTTCAATAAGGTTGCTACTTTTATTTTTTATCCCTAGAATAAGGGAAAGCAAGTACTTTGCAAAGTAGTCAGGAGGTGTAATGTGTCCAAAAAAATTATACGATTACCTATCGTACTTTTTTGTTTGCCGGTTGTATACTTCTCACTTGTCTTGGATAATCATTACCACTCAAGCATTGGATTTTTCATTTCGTTATTTTTTGCATTAGCGATCGGGTTTTATTCAAAAGCTGCCCACCAAATGAAATGGTGGCTGGCGGGAAACTTATTGAGTACCCTTTTATCTTTGTTATTGCAAGCCAATCATCCAGAATGGCATTTCTTTTATCAACCGTTTCATCCCACGATCCTAGTTTTTGGCTTGTCACTTTTATATTTGATTCCCCAAATCGTTGGTATCGTCTGGGCATCTTTTCTACGAATTTCTTTGCCTCAGTAATCTTCATACATAGAAAAAAAGGCGATCTGCCCAACGGATCGCCTTTTGCTTATTTATAAGCTAGATTTCTTTGAGAAAAATTTTTTTGATAATCAATTTATCAAACATGCTGGAAGTGCTGTCTTGTTCTCCAATCACTTCTGCAATCACCGTTTTGCCATTGTGTTTTTTTCGCAATTGATAGGCGATTTTTCCACTTTCTTTTAATTCAGTAACCATATCTACCACCCCGCCGAAACCGGTTTTGCGGGTAATAAAACCTAATGCTACCATTCGTTCATCTAAGTTTTTTGCAGAAATCGTAGCTCCTGTAACCAATGTATGGTGCATAACGGATAAAAATTCATCCAACCCATCGACTGTGGTCAACTCGTCTTCTACTTCCGGCCGATTATTTAATTCCTGTAATAATGTCTCGTATTGTTCTTGGGTCAGCATCACACCCGCTACTTTTTCACGATTAAACACATATACCGCAGTCCCAGCTTCCCGTGCTTGATTGAACACGTCCATTGGTGATTTTTTGACCTCAGTGATGGAAGTAGTGGGAACCTCTAACTTCTTCAGTTCCATTTGTCTTGCTCCTTTTGATGTCGTCATTTTTTCTAACGTATATTGTTCCACGAAATTTCTCCACGCAGAACACAGATTCTTGCTTCAACGTTCATATTATAGCATATCTGCCCCCGGGAACTATAGGCGAACAGGGAAATTTTCCCCGATTCTATTCGTAAACAGCAACTTTTTCGCAAAAAAAAGAGAAGATTTTCTCTCATCTTCTCTCTAAAAAATAATTATTCACTTTTTATTTTTAATGTCATGGCATTGATCGCAACAATCACCGTGCTTAAGGACATTAAAATTGCTCCTACTGCCGGGTTCAAGATAATACCGATAGGTGCGAGAACACCGGCTGCCAGAGGAATCGCCAATATATTGTAGCCGGCACCCCACCAAAGATTTTGCACCATTTTTTTCCGGGTTTGTTTTGCTAAATCAAGAAAGTGAAGAATATCTTCGGGATTGCTGTTGGTCAAAACCACATCCGCAGAATCGATTGCCACGTCTGTTCCGGCACCAATTGCAATACCGACAGTAGCACGGGCTAAACTTGGGGCATCATTGATTCCGTCTCCCACCATTGCGACCCGTTTTCCTTTAGCCGTCAGTTGACGAACGATTTCTTCCTTACCATCTGGAAGCAATTCTGCATGAAAATTTTCTAACCCAATATAGTTTGCAACCGCAGCGGCAGCTTTTTGGTTGTCTCCTGTCAACATAACTGGTTCAATGTTTCGTTCCTTCAAGGCTTGAATAAAGGCTTTTGCTTCCGGTTTGATTTGATCTCCTAAAGCAATTAACCCAATCAATTGTTGATCAATCAGCAAATAGCTGATGGTGTTGCCTTGTTCTTGATATTTTTTCGTCTTCTCCCCGTCAAGGGACAAGTTTTCTTCCTTCAAAGCTTTTTCATTGATGATTTTTACTTGGTGGCCTTCAACGGTTCCTTCCAATCCAACACCGGAAATATTTTTAATATTTTCCCCAGAGTAAATCGCAACTTCTTTTTCTTTGATATATTTCATAATCCCGGTTGCGATTGGGTGATTGGCGGAAGCTTCCATTGCTCCGATATATTTTAACACTTCTTCTTGACTGTACTCTTTCGCCAAGACATCAACACCTGTGACAGAAAAGGTTCCTTGAGTCAAGGTTCCTGTTTTATCCAGCAAAATCATATCTAACTCATGAGCATACTCTAAAGCATTACGATTTTTCAACAACAAGCCATTTTTTGCCGCAATCGACGTAGATCTTGCTACAACGAGCGGAATTGCTAATCCCAGTGCATGGGGACAGGCAATAACAAAAACCGTTACCATGCGATCCAATGCCGTAGCCAAATCAGCCACGATCAGCCAAATAACAAATGCCAGAATACCGGCAATCAGTGCGACATAAAAGAGCCACTTGGCTACTTTATCAGCCAGTCCTTCTAATTTGGATTTTTCTGATTGCGCTTTGCGGACCATCTCCATCACTTTGGCGAGGTAGCCGCTTTCCCCTGTTCCAGTAACTTTGATTTGAATCGTACCATTGCCATTGACAGATCCACCAATGACCTTGGCACCTTCTGCTTTTACCACGCCCCGTGATTCACCAGTCACCGCTGATTCATCTACAGTCGTTGATCCTTTTTCAATAACTCCGTCCGTTGGCATCTTATCACCGGCACGAACGATCAATTGTTCCCCTACTTTAATTTCTTGCAGGGAAACTTTCTCTTCTCCGTCTTTTGTTAGACGTGTGACAGTATCCGGTAGTAATTCTGCTAATTTTTTCAACGCATCACTGGCATTCGACACGGCATTCATTTCGATCCAATGCCCCAGCAGCATGATAACGATCAACGTTGCCAGTTCCCAGAAAAAGTCCATGACGTGTTCTCCATGAAGAAAATGATTGGCAACAAATGCGTAAAGACTGTAAATATATGCCACCGAAATTCCCATTGCAATCAGCGTCATCATTGCTGGATTTTTTTGTTTCAGTTCCATTTTGGCGCCGCTCAGAAATGGTTGTCCGCCATAGATAAACAAAACCGTTGCCAAAATCAATACTACCCAATCAGAACCGGGAAAGGTAAATTGAAAAGGTAACTCAATGCCCATCATCGGCGATAAAATGACAATAGGAATTGCCAACACCAGAGAAAGCCAAAACTTTTGTTTAAAATTCCCCATGTGCATCGAGTGATCCATCCCACCCATGTCATGATCCATATGAGACATATGGTCCATGTGGGACATGTCGTGGTGCTTATGATCCATCTGATGCATCTCATGGTCACTCATCTCATGGTTCCCCTTCTCGTGACTGCTGTGATGTTTCCTATTTTCTAGCTTATGCTCCTCATGATTATGCTCATGATGAGGCATTTCATGATTGTGGGGCATCTTCTTTTCTTCTTTCACCATCAACCCTTCTTTCTTTAAATTTTGGTACGATTTAAACTCAATGAATTTAATAAAACACTGACCGAACTAAAGGCCATGGCACCACCGGCAACGATTGGATTCAAAAAACCCAATGCTGCAAAAGGAATACCAATCGTATTGTAAATAAATGCCCAGAAAAGATTTTGCTTGATTTTGCGAATCGTTGCTTTTGACAGTTTAATCATTTGGCTAAGGTAGGTCAAATCACTGTGAATCAATGTAACATCCGCCGTTTCCATCGCAATATCCGTTCCGCTGCCCATTGCAATCCCCACATCTGCTAAAGCCAAAGCAGGCGCATCATTGATACCATCTCCTACCATGCCGACGACTTCTCCAGCTTCTTGTAATAATGCAACTTTCGCCGATTTTTCTTCCGGCAAGACTTCTGCAAAAATATTTTCCGATGAAATTCCTACTTGCTGCCCAATGTATTGGGCGGCCTTTTGGTTGTCACCGGTCAGCATGTATACCTTGATACCAGCTGCATGTAATTGCTTGATTGCGGCTTGAGAGGTTTCTTTAATCTCATCTGCCACTGCTACTGCGGCAAGAATCACACTTTCATCCGCTAAAAACATGATTGTCTTTCCTTGTGCCGTCCATTGTTCTGCTGCTTGTTGTAAAGAATCAGAAATTTTTTGTGTCAAAAATCGACGGGTACCGATTTGATAAGTTCTTCCTTGAATCATTCCTTGGATTCCTTTACCGGGAATTGCTTGAAATTGTTCTACTTCCAACCTGTCAATAGCTACTGTGTAATCAAGAATCGCTTTTGCTAAAGGATGTTCCGATCCAGCTTCTAAACTAGCAAAAATTGCTGCCGCTTGGTCATTTTCTGTAAGAAAATCCGTTACCACTGGTTGTCCTACTGTTATCGTACCAGTTTTATCCAAGATGACGCTAGTAATATGCGAGGCGGTTTCCAACGCTTCACCACCCTTAATCAAAATCCCATTCTTCGCACCTAAACCTGTACCTACCATAATTGCAGTGGGAGTTGCTAAACCTAGGGCACAAGGACACGCAATGACCAATACAGCAACACTATGGATAACCGCCGTTTGCCAATCTCCACTCAAGAAACCTGTCAAAAGCAATGTTATCGCTGCAACAATCAATACAACCGGCACAAAAATACCTGAGATACGATCGGCAATTTGTTGAATTGGCGCTTTTGATCCTTGTGCATCTTCCACCATACGAATAATTCGTGCCAATACGGTTTCATTGCCGACTTTTAGTGCTCGAATTTTTAAATTTCCTGTCGTATTGACAGTCCCGCCAAACACAGTAGAATCTTCCTTTTTTTCCACTGGCAGACTTTCTCCTGTCAGCATGCTTTCATCTACTGCAGTACTTCCTTCTAATACTTTACCATCGACGGGAATTTGTTCACCGGGACGGACGATAATTTCCATACCGGTTTCAATTAATTCAACCGGCAATTCTACTTCTTCTCCATTTTGAAACACCCGTGCCGTTTTTGCCTGTAGTTTCATCAACTGTTGGATTGCTTTGCTGGTTCTTGTTTTGGCAAGAATTTCTAAATATTTTCCTAATAAAATTAGAGCAATAATCATGCCGCTGCTTTCAAAATACAGTTCATGAACACGATCGGCAAAAAAGCCGTTATACACACTTAATGCAAAAGCCGCCGTTGTCCCCATCGCTACCAATACATCCATGTTCGGGGCATTGGTTTTGATTGCGTGATACGCCCCCTTATAAAAACGAGCCCCAATCAAAAATTGGATAGGTGTAACCAAAACCAATTGGACCAATGGCTGATGGAAAAACATCACCCATTCTTGATGATTGCCCAACAGCATCGCCACCATTGAAACCATTAGAGGTGCTACTAAAATTAGGCTGACAATTACATCTCGTTTCATTTTAAAAAGATAGTTAGCTTTTTCTGCCGCTACTTGCTGCCGATGAGCTTCATCATCCAAGATCGCCCCATAACCAATACTTTCCACACTGGCAATTAAATTCTCTGCCGTGGTCTCCGCAAATTGAACTGTCGCTTTTTCAGTGGCAAGATTCACTGTCGCCGCTTTTACTCCCGGCTGTGCGTTAAGCTCTTTTTCTACTCGTGCGGAACAGTTAGCACAGGTCATGCCGGTGATTACAAAGTTTTGAACTTTTGTTTCACTCATTTATAGCACCTCTGTTGGGTATCCGACTTCAGTGATCTTGTCTGCAATTTGTTGTCCCGAGATTTGCGCTTCATCAAATTTCACAGTTCCGGCATTTTTCTTCAGCTGGATCTTCACCTTTTGAATTCCGGGTAATTCCTTGATACCATTTTCTACCTTTGCGACACAATGTTCACAGTTCATTCCTTTAATTGCAAATGTTTGTTTCATAAAAAATCTCTCCCTTTGAATTAATTTTTTTAATGATGGGCTTTGCAGTTGCACTGCCCGGGAATACAGTTACAGATGATTTCAGGAACGGCTTCTTTTTTCGCTAGAACTTCTTGAATTTTATCAATATCTTCTTGCGTTAACGCTGCTTCTGAAATCAAATCAGCGATCGTTCCTCCCACTCGTTTTGCGCAGATATGGGAAAATAATGTTTCCGTGGCACTTCGCACAGTTTCTGCTTCACCGACTGTTGGATGATAAATAAATTTTTTCCCTTCCGTTTCTGTCCAAACGGCTTCTTTTTTTACCAGACGTCCCAGCAATGTTTTAACCGTCGCCAGTTTCCAATCCATCGTCTCTGAAAGCAGATGATCGATTTCTTGGGCCGAAGCTGCACCCAATGTCCACAATACCCGCATGATCTCCCATTCGGAATCGCTAATTTTGATTGGTTCACTACTTGTGATCATAGAATCCTTCCTTTCTTCCGATGAATGGAACAAACTTTCCCTTCAATTTATTAAAGGTAAAATCATTTTTGTTTACAAACGTAATCGATCTAACAAAATGAAGTTTACACTTGTAATCGAAAACTGTCAACCCAAAAGACAAAAAAAGACTCCTGATTTCTCAGGAGCCGAATTTCTTACTTGTTAAAATACCACATGATACGTGGTTTTTGAATAAAATGGTTGCTCAGGGCGCAACACGATGTTTCCAAATTGCGGGTATTTTTCCGTACCAGGAACTTCTTGCGGTTCGATGGCAATTCCTCCATGATCCACCATTTCCCCATGCTTCATCGATGTGCCGGCTTCAGAGGACCCCGTCGTATAGATGACCACTGCCGATGCGGTCGTTTGAATTTCCAGTCGAACTTTTTCGTCGGGACTCGTCAAAACTAAATCATTAGCAGCTTCATGATCTAAAAGAAACGGGTCATCTAAATAGGTATTCCCAATTTTACGGCCAGCAACAAAATCAAATTTGGTTCCAGCCACATCAACTTTTTTCCCTGTCGTTGTCACATCCGGATTGGTTTCAGCAACCTGTTTGGCACCTACTTGCAAGGTATGCTCATTGATTGAATTGGCAGGTGAACCAGTTAAATTGTAATAGCCATGATTGGTAGGATTATATATTGTTGGTTTATCCGTTGTCGCAACATATTCAATTTGGTAGTTATTGTCATTATCCAAGCGATACGTGATTTTAGACGTAACATTTCCAGGAAATCCATCTTTTCCATCTGGATAGGTCAAGCTAAAAACCACCCCCGCATTGTCTGCTTCTTCAAAAGGTTCTGCAGACCACATTTGTGTATCATAGCCTTCAAAACCGCCATGAAGCGTATTTCCGCCATCGTTATCCGGAGTCTGATAGGTTTTTCCATCAATCGTATATGCCGCACCTGCGATTCTGCCGGCTACTGGACCGATAGTTGCTGCATAATAGCGAGCCTTTTTATGTTCCTCGATAGTTTTGAAACCTACCAATAAGTCTCGTTCCTGTCCTTCAACTGGGACGATCCATTCTAACGCCCGTGCCCCTTGCGGACTGACCGCTAGTTTCACCCCATGAGTATTTTCAATCAAAAAATAGGTTCCATAGGTTTCATTTGTTTGCTTTTTTACACGTACCATTTTTACACCTTCCTCATAAAAAATAAAGCCTTTTCATTACTAGTATAGACGTACCGGAAAGTCTCGTCAATTGTATAGTAAAATTTAGTAAATATTTTCCCAACAAAAAAACGAAACCCATGAAGAGCTTCGTTTCTAAATGACTGGGGTAGCTGGATTCGAACCAACGCATGAGGGAGTCAAAGTCCCTTGCCTTACCGCTTGGCTATACCCCAATGGTGGAGGAGAGTGGATTCGAACCACTGAACCCGAAGGAACGGATTTACAGTCCGTCGCGTTTAGCCACTTCGCTACTCCTCCAAAAAGGTTTCTTAAAAAACCTGACTACGTTATGATACAAAAAAACCTATGAGTTTGCAAGTGATAATTTCAATTTTTTTTACAATTTTTTTAATCGTGCAAATTGTGTTGCAAAATAATTGCTTCGACTGCTGCATCAAAGTTTTTATAGGAACCTAAGTCTTCTTCCCCTAGAAAACTTTCAAATTCTTTTGCACTAACTGTCAATACTTCACCAATCATTTTTTTACCAATAATCAATTGTGTGACTTCATATTCTTTGCCTTTGATCGTTTTTTTTGTTTCTTCCAAACGAACTTCAATATCTTTGTTTTTCTTTGACATGTCCTCACCTCGTCTTCATCTTTTTTCTGTCAGGATGACCCTTGCTTATTTTATCATATTTCACAGAAATTAACAGGTTTTCCGTTAGTAAACCAAACAAGGCCAGCTGACGACTAGCACTGCCTCTAGTGTCAACTGGTCTTTTTTATTTATGACCGCTCGTCAATACTGCATCTACTACAAGATAACCGGCGTTTGTCAAAATTTCTCGTACCCGGTCAACTTCACGGCTTTCCACTTGGATTTCCACGATCGTTGATAGCGCCATGCGATTGACGACAATCGTCAAAATACTTAAATCATGATCTGTTAGAACTTTTGCCAGCTCCGCCAACACACCTTTGTGATCTTCGGTGATTTGAAGGGTCACACGAGTTCCTCCGTCATTATAACCGGTGATTTTCAAAAAGGCATCAAAAATATCATTGTTGGTAATCATTCCAACGACCCGATCTTCATCAACTACCGGTAATACACCAATGTTGTTTTCCCGCATCTCAAAAATAGCATCTTCCAGTAACGCATTCGGCGGAATCGTCTGAACATTTTTTTCCATTACATCGCCGACGGTGGTTTTGTTTAACAGGTAATTTACTTCATACACACTTAGGCTCGTCGCTTTTGAAGGCATCGCTGCAGAAATAATTCCTTCGGTGATTAATCCCACCAACCGCTCGTCCTTCAAGACTGGTAATCGGTGGATATCATGCTGCTTCATTAAATCGACCGCATCAAAAATCGGTGTTTCTGGATGAACAACAACCAAGTCTTTCGACATAAAATCACTTACACTCATCTTTTACCCTCCCAAATAAGCTTTCTTCACTGCTTCACTAGCTAAAAGTTCTTGCCCCGTTCCTTCTAAAACAACTTTCCCTGTTTCCAAAACGTAGCCGCGATCCGCAATGGACAGTGCCATTTTTGCATTTTGTTCAATCAGTAAAATCGTTGTACCTTGCTGCTGAATTTCTTGAACGATGGAAAAGATTTCTTTGATAAAAATTGGTGCCAACCCCATAGATGGTTCATCCAGTAAAAGAAGTCGGGGTTTTGACATCAATGCCCGGCCCATTGCCAACATTTGTTGTTCCCCACCGGATAAAGTAGAAGCGTCTTGGGTTCTTCTTTCCTTCAAGACGGGAAATTTTTCAAATACCTGTTCATAATCCTGCTTAACTTCTTTATCTTTCCGTAAAAAAGCACCCATCTCTAAATTTTCTTGAACGGTCAGTCCGGAAAATACGTGGCGACCTTCTGGTACCTGAGATAAGCCTTCCGCAACAATCTTTTGCGGAGCTTCTTTGACAATGTTTTTTTCTTCAAATAAAATCGTTCCATTGGAAGGACGAATCAAACCGGAAATCGTTCGTAAAATCGTTGTCTTGCCGGCACCATTTGCACCGATTAGCGAAACGATTTCGCCTTTTTTTACTTCAAAGGAAACGTCATGCACCGCCTGGATCATCCCATAATGAACCGATAAATTTTCAACCTTTAGCATTACATTTCGCCTCCCAGATACGCTTCGATTACTCGCGGATTTGATTTGATGGCCTCTGGATCACCTTCTGCAATCACTTGTCCATATTCCAGTACATAGATTCGCTCACAGACTTCCATAACCAGACTCATGTCATGTTCAATCAATAAAATCGTCAATTGAAAATCTTGTTGAATCTTACGGATCAATTCGGTTAATTCTGCGGTTTCTTGTGGATTCATGCCGGCTGCCGGTTCGTCAAGAAACAATACTTTAGGTTCCGTTGCCAATGCCCGCACGATTTCTAAGCGACGCTGTTCCCCATAAGGCATATTTTTTGCCAATGTATCGGCTTTTTTTTCCAATCCAAAAATTGCCAACAGCTCCAATGCCTTTTGATGCAATTTTTCTTCATTTTTATAAAATTTTGGCAAACGAAAAATACTTGTGAAAAAGTTGACCTGATGTTTGCCGTTCATGGCGATCAACACATTTTCCATCACAGTCAATTCTTTGAACAAACGAATATTTTGAAACGTACGGCTCATACCTTTTTCAGCTACACGATACGGCTTGATCCCATTCAATCGTTCCATTGTTCCTTGATGATCCAGCAACACATCACCTTCACTGGGTTCATAAACACCCGTCAAAAGATTGAAAAGAGTGGTTTTCCCCGCACCATTTGGACCGATCAAGCCCACAAGTTCATTGGTTTCTAAATACATGCTGACATGGGAGACAGCTGCAAGTCCACCAAAGTTTTTTGTCAAATTTTTAACGTCCAACAGAGGCATCTGAATCATCTCCTCTCTTAAATTTATTCATTATCCGTCTCACAGAGAATTCCCAAGTGCCTAATAGCCCACCTGGTTTAAAAATCATAATGATGACTAACGCTAAGGCATAAATAATCATTCGTAAAACACCGAAGTCTTGCAGGAACATGTTCAAAATTCCCAACACGACAGCCGAAACAACAGCTCCCGTAGTACTGCCCATTCCGCCGAAGACGACGATAATCAAAATATCGATTGATTTCATAAAACCATAATCTTTTGGAAAAACTGATTGTTGAAATCCGGCAAACAAGGTACCGGCAATACTAGCAGTGACAGCGCCGACGACAAACGCTACTACTTTGTATTTCGTCGTGTTGATACCCATTGATTCCGCAGCAATTTCATCTTCACGAACCGCTAATGTCGCCCGACCCGGCCCACTATGAACAAAGTTAGCTACCACGATAATCGTTAGGACGGTAAAGAGATACACCATTTCCCAACTTGTAAAAGGCAAAATCCCAAAAATTCCAGCGGCACCTTTTGTGAGATCCGACATGTTGACAATCAAGATTCGGATAATTTCCGCAATTCCCAATGTCGCTATCGCAAGATAATCACCTTTTAAGCGCAGGGTGGGAATCCCGACCACTACCGCAACGATACCAGAAATCACCATCCCCACCAGCATTCCTGAGAAAAAGCCAAGATAGGTTGGATTATTGATTGCCATAATCGCCCCGGAATAGGCACCGATCGCCATAAATCCCGCATGACCTAAAGAAAACTGCCCAGAAAATCCGATAATCAAGTTCAATCCAACAGCTAAAATGATATTAATTCCGATATTCACGATGATTCGATTCGTAAACAGCGTGATAATTCCACCATTATAAAGAGCCAATAAAACGCCATAGATCAGCAGCGCAACCGCCAACCAACCTAAATTATATTTCAGATTTTTTTTCATGGTTGACACCTACACTTTCTCTTTGATATTTTTCCCTAAAATACCGGCCGGACGAATCAGCAGAATCAAAATCAAAACGATATAAACAATAGCATCTTTAAAGTCGGAAAAGCCAAGAGCCGTCGCAATCGTTTCAATCAGTCCAATGACAAAGCCCCCAAGCGCAGCACCAGGAATAATTCCAATTCCTCCCAGAACCGCCGCTACGAAGGATTTCAGCCCGGGAACAACTCCCATCAATGGATCAATTGAATTGTAGTAAAGTCCAATCAGCATACCGCCAGCCGCCGCCAGCGCTGAACCTAGTGCAAAGGTAAAGGAAATCGTTCGATTCACATTGATGCCCATCAATTGCGCTGCATCCGGATCAACACTCACTGCCCGCATCGCTTTTCCCATCCGAGTTTTTTTGACGATAACTTGTAGTAAAATCATTAAAAACAACGAGATAAATAAAATCAATAATTGAATATTGCTCACTTCGATAAAGCCTAATTGATAGGTCTTTCGTTCAATCACTTGCGGAAAAGAGCGTGTGTTAGCGGAAAAAAAGTACGTCATGACATTTTGCAACAAAAAGGAAACACCGATTGCTGTGATCAATGCCGAGATCCGCGTCGATTTTCGCAAGGGACGATAGGCCAAAAATTCAATGGTCACACCTAAAATTCCGCAGACAATCATAGAAAGAATCAAGGCTGGAAAAAAGCCCAACTTTAATTGATTGATCAAAAAGTAGCCAATAAAACTCCCAATCATATACACTTCGCCATGCGCAAAGTTGATTAATTTGATAATCCCGTAAACCATTGTATAGCCTAGTGCCAACAAAGCATAAATACTTCCCAAAAACAATCCATTGATTAATTGTTGGATCATTGTTTCCATTTCATCACATCCACCCTATCTGTTTTTGTAAAAAAGGTGGAGCTACCTCCACCTTTTCTCAGTTCATTTGTTTTGTTCATTACTAATCCAAAGTTACTGCTTCAGCAGAAGTTTCTTTTCCTTCCGTCATACCCAAAACGACCGCTGCTTTTTCTGGATTGTGGTTTTCGTCCATTGAGATATTCCCGGTAACACCAACAAAGTCTTTCAATTCAGTAAGTCCAGTCGTAATTTTGTCTGAATCAGCAGAATCTTGATCTTCCATTGCTTGTTTCAGCATATAAACCGCGTCATAGGCCAAGGCAGAAAATTGTGAAGGTTCTTCATTGTATTTTCCTTTGAAGGCTTTGATAAAAGGTTCCACTTTGTCTGTTGCTGGGGCTTTGGTTGAGAAGTGGGCGGTATAATAAACATCCGTCACATTTTCAGCACCGGCAATTTCAACAAGTTTCGCATCACCAAAACCATCGGCTCCGATGATTGGCTGGGTGATACCCATTTCCCGAGCTTGTTTGATGATCAGACCATCTTCTGCATAATAACCAGGAACAAACAAAACATTAAAGTCTTCTTTTTTAATTTTTGTCAGAACTGCTTGGAAATCTTTGTCGCCAGCGGTAAAGTTTTCTTCCATTACAATGTCGCCGGTATATTCTTCTTTAAATGCTTTTGACAACCCAGTTGCATAATCGCTGGAATTATCTCCTAAAATAACTGCTTTATCAGCTTTCATAGTATCGTTAGCATATTTTGCCAAGATTTTTCCTTGGAAGCTATCTTGGAAACAAGAACGGAAGCCATATTTTTGTACCTCATCACCAGAAAGTGTGATGGAATCATCCGTTCCAGATGGTGTAATTAACGGCACCTGTGCATCTGTAGCACTTGGCAGCGCCGATTTTGTGGCACCGGAAGTCGCAGGTCCAATCATTGCGACAACTTTACTATTCGTTGTAAGATTTGCCGCAACGGTTCCGGCTTCGTTATTATCTGATTTGTTGTCTTTTTCAACAATTTCTAATTTCTTTCCTAATACCCCGCCATCCGCATTGATGGTCTCAACGGCAAGATCGATTCCTTGTTTTTCAGCACTGCCATACGCAGCAACCGAACCTGACAATTCCAAGTTCACGCCGATTTTAATCGTGTCACCTTCTTGTTTGTTTCCGCCGCCTGATCCGCCAGCGCTATTATCTGCTTTTGGTGCAGCGCTACAAGCACTTAATAAAAAAGCCGCCGCCAAAAATACCAATTTCTTTTTCATAAAAATCAACCTCCCATTTCTCCCTTGAATATGTTAACCAATATACTGAAAATTTTCGGAAAAGTCAATGAATTTTCAGAATATTTATTTTTTTCTGAATAGCACAAAAGATTAGGTTACACTAATGATATTATCATCAACAGCACATTTATACAAACAAAAAACAGTTGTCGCAGATTTCTCTGAAACAACTGTTCCTTTGTTACGCTTCTCCTTGTTGACGGGCATAGAAGTTGGCCGCCGCTCCTACAAGATTGGCATCATTGCGGTATTCGCAAAGAAGAATTTCCGGTACAAAATCTTTCAAGCCCTGTTCCTCTAATTTTTTTAACATCCGTTGATTGATTTCATCTACGAGGCCTTCCTTGGCGCTGACACCTCCGCCTAAAATAATTACTTCCGGATCAAAAGCAAACTGGATACTGAACAAGCCCTGAGTCAAATAATCATAAAATCGATTGACCTCTTCTTGAGCAACCAGATCTCCCTGCTCAGCTAAATCAAAAACATCCTTACCACTCTTAGCTGTTCGTTCAAGTCCCATGCGATCACAATAGCGCCAAGCCATTTGAACTGCAGTTCCTAATTTTGAAAAAGTTTTGCCGTTATCAAGATACATCAGCCCAAATTCTCCACCATATAAATGGGCACCTTTAGTAATTTGTCCTTTAGTAAACAAAGCCCCCCCTACTCCAGTTCCAATTACGACAAAGGCGACATTTTGATAATCTTTGCCCGCTCCGTTATAAAATTCCGCCATTCCGGCACAGTTGGCATCATTTTCAATCGTCACTGGTAAACGGAACAAACCAGCCAACTCATCAAAAATATTGAACCCATGAATATAAGGAATCGCACTGATGCCATCAATTCGTTGCAAATCAACGTTCACCACACCTGGTGCAGAGATACCGACACCTGTAATTTTTTCCGTGGCTTGTTCCTGCACTTCCTTTAATTTTTCTTTCATTTCATCCCATGTGGCAGGAGTTGGAAATTGGTCGACACGACTCAATTTCTCCCCAGTCCAATAACCATATTTTACTGCTGATCCTCCAAAATCAAATACCAAAATTCCCATAATAAAAAAACCCTCTCTTTTTTAGTAAGCGGTTACGCTTGATTATCAAAAAAATTTCAAAGTTTCCGTGATAAAATCACTTGATTTCGCAATCGTTCCCCATTTTCGTAAATCGGTTCAGAATAATGGGTGACAAAATAATCTTGAATAATTGCTTTTTGCTGAAACTTTTTCTTCCTATAAAGATGCAGTGCTGGTGACGACAAGTCACCTGTTTTGATAAGAACCTCTTTTAATGGTGCTTGCTTGCGCATCTGTTGAAAGCTTGCCTCCAACAATTTGCCACCGATCCCTTTTCCCTCGTGGTCTGAAGCTACTGACAGATTTAAAATCTCCCATTCCGACCTTTCTTGAAAAACAATGATCCCAATAATCTTCGTTTCTGCATAAACCAAGATCTGGCTGTCAGAAAGATAGCCTTCGACCATTTCCCGATCAGGATCGGCCTCCAGCAGCAACGCCCAAGGAAGTTCCTCAGAATCCTTCAATCTTCGAATCATTTTTTCTCCCTTTAAATCATTTCTTTCTTTTATAAGTATAAACCGGTTGAATTTTATCACTGGTATTACGCTTTAGTGTAAATTTTGTGGGTACATAATCGATTCCACCTTTGACAAATGGATGGCAACGAAGGATTCGTGCTATCCCCATCAAACTGCCCTTTAGCCCACCATGAACCCTGAGCGCCTGAAGTGTATAACCGGAACAGGTGGGATAGTAACGGCATCTAGGAGGAAACAGCGGCGAAATAAAGCGCTGATAGCCTCGTACCAATAAAATCAAAAAGCCTGTCATTTCTTCCCTTCTTTCAAAAAAACTATACCTTGTTTTCTAAAGAGAAACAAGTCCTAAACACGTTCCTTCTGAAATTTTAAACAAAAAAAGCCTCAGCTTTTAACTGAGACTTTCATCCTTTTGATTGTTAGCTCAAAATGGTTACTGTCACTTGGCGACGACCCCAAGAGTTACACTCTGCGGCTGTTGGAAAGTGGACATCAATAATATTTCCTTGAATCGCTGAACCTGTATCTACCGCATAAGCTTCCCCATAGCCTTCCACATAAAGGCGAGTCCCTAAAGGAATTACGCTGGGATCTACTGCAACCGCCATTGGATTTTCTAGTAGATTTTGTCCCGTTGCTGTTACGGTTCCTCCGCCTAAAGCATCCGCCGGGTCAGAACTGTACGCAGTTGATTCCATAACCATTGTTTGACCACTTGGTTGGCTTTCTTCTGCCACTGCTTCCTCGGCAACCTTCGCTTCTTCCGCGGCCTGTTCTTTTGCGGCCTGTTCTGCTTTTTCCTTCGCAGCTTTTTCGGCTGCGGCTTTTTCTTTCGCTGCCTTTTCCTTTGCAGCTTTTTCTTTTGCCGCTTTTTCAGCTGCGGCTTTTTCTTTTGCTGCAATATCAGCTTTCACTGCAGCTACGGCTTCGCCATTTGCAGTCAACGCCAGTAAAGAGCTGGATAATTCTTTTGCAGAATCATTTGATACAATCTCTGTATCAATGGTTGTTTTTTCATCTTGGGTTTCAGCAGCGTATACCGGTAAAATATTTCCGATTGCTAATACGGCTGCAGTCATCATAACAGGAATTAAACGTGTCTTCATAGTTAATATTTTCCTCCTAATTTCGTACGAGATGTATCTTAGCATGGAAGAAACAGTCGTAGGTTACGAGGATATTAAGGCTCATTAACACAAATGATGAAACCCTTTTCTAAAATGTCATAAAAGAAATATTCTCAGTGCTCTTTCATGAAAATGAGAATCGTACCATAAACAAAAAGCATTATAACAGGAAAAAAACAAAAAAAATTAAAAATAAAGAAGATTATTATTCAACGACGAAACAATTCAAAAAAGGAAAATTTAGACCAATATTGACCTTCATTTTCTAAAAAATCACTTTAAAAACGCCAATATTACATATTTTTTACAAATAAGTCAGAAGAATAAAACGATTTCTTCACAAAAAGAGCCAGACAGTAAAACTGTCTAGCCCTTTCAAAGGATAAAATTATTTCATAAAGTCAAGAATGTGCGTCCATAATTGCGGATTGAAGACCTTCAGGGGCATTCCATCACCGATGACGCCATAGCCAATCATCGTACCGACAATAAAAAGAATAAATGCCAGCAAAATGACAAGAAATATCTTGATCAACGTTGTTAAGACATACCGATTCGTCCTCATTCATGCACTTCCCTTATGCGTTTGTAACTGGAGCTTTGGCAGATGTTCCTTCCACAGCGACCCGTTCCACATTTGCACCTAATTTTTCTAATTTTTCATGGAATTTGTAGTAACCACGATCAAGGTATTTCAAATTACGAACTCGAGTTATTCCTGTTGAACGTAGCCCTAATAAAATCAACGCTGCTGCTGCGCGTAAATCTGTTGCATACACCAATGCGCCTTGCAACGCATGTCCGCCTTCGATTACTGCAATATTTCCATCGATTTTCACATGGGCATTCATTCTACGCATTTCTTCCAGATGTTGGAAACGATTTTCGAAGACTGTTTCTGTCACGATGCTCGTTCCTTCAGCCAACATTTGGATTGCAGTCATTTGTGCCTGCATGTCTGTTGGAAAACCTGGATGCGGCATCGTCTTCACATCAGTAGGTTTGATATGCTTCGGACCGATTACCCGCAAACCTTCTTCTTCCTCAATGATTTGCGCACCCATTTCAGATAATTTCGAAATCAATGGACGGTTGTGTTCAGAGATACCATCTTGAATCAAGATATTTCCTTCCGTCATCGCCGCTGCAACCATGAAGGTCCCTGCTTCAATTCGATCTTGAACGATAGAGTGGGTTACTGAATGAAGATGATCGACACCTTCGATTCGCATTTTTTCTGTCCCTGCACCATATACTCGTGCACCCATTTTATTTAAGATATTAGCCAAGTCAACGATTTCTGGTTCGCGAGCCACGTTTTCAATGACTGTCGTTCCTTTTGCTTTGACAGCTGCCATCATAATATTTTGCGTTGCACCAACACTTGGAAAATCCAAATAAATCATATTTCCAACTAATTCATCAGCAATTGCTTCGATATAACCATCTTTTTGGATAATCTTTGCACCCAACGCCTGGAATCCTTTTAAATGCAAGTCAATCGGACGTTTACCAATGGCACATCCTCCTGGCATTGCAACCTTCGCATGACCATTACGAGCCAACAATGGCCCCATAACTACGATAGAGGCCCGCATTTGACTAACCAGTTCATAAGGAGCTTCTACACTTAATGACCGTGAAGCATCAACAGTCACTCGATTTTTTTCTTCATCAAAAAAAACATCCGCATTTAGGTGATGAATAACTTCATTCATCGTTAAAACATCGGATAAAATAGGGACATTATCTAAAGTTGTAACGCCTTCTTCAGCCAGCAACGTTGCAGCCAAAATCGGCAAAACGGCATTTTTCGCACCTTCGATTTTTACTGTTCCTCGTAGTTGATTCCCGCCTTGAACAATAATTTCTTCCATTAAAATTCCCTCCAGAATATGCTCTGAGCGAATTATTTCACTCAAAATCTTTTTTATTATACCACAATTACCAACGAAAAGGACCCTTTTTAATCGATTACTGAATCATCAAAAAGAGATTTCTGACTAACGCCATCAGCTCCAAAAAAAAGGAACTTGCGCCATACCCAAGTGCAATAGCGATAAACACAAGGACCATCCGAATTTGTGTGGTATACAGCGGTTTAAAAAATGTCTCGATCCGCAATGAACGTAAAGACCAAAAAGCGAGATAAATAAATGCGAGATGACTAACGATTCGAACGATTGCATCGATTCCATAAACTTGCATTTTCTGTCTCCTTTTTCAAAAAATTTACGATAGATAAATAATAACATAAAATACGAATTAAAAAAAATACTTTTCACTTTTTCAGTCTTTAAACGGTTTTTTAAAAGTCTTTTTTGAAGAAAAACCCGAGATTCCGCGTTTTATTCAAAAAAAAAGCTTTCTAATTATTGGAATCTATCATTTTTTTATAATCTTTTCCCTCCTAGAGTAAAAATTGTTATAATAAAAAGGCACCTAAAGTGAAAGGAACTGAGTTTATGGAATTGACAAATCAAGATTTTCAGTTATTTGATCGTGAAACTTTTGCTTTCAAACAATTGAAACTTACCTATACAGAAGCTGAGATTGAACAGCTGAAAAATGAGTATAAAACAGTCTGGGATAAATGGAAGGCGGTTAACTTGGCCAGTAAGGAATTACTGACTGTCGAATTGGGAAAACCAAAAATCGAAAGTTGGACGAATGGTTGGAATTTGCGGAATCATTTCTGGTGTGCATTACGTGGCGCCGATCGACTCAAACAAGCCCCTTGTCTTGCTGTTCTTTTGAATAAAAAGAACCTGCAAATCTATTTAATGTATCAGCATTATAAGAGTGATGAAAAGCAACTCTCAAAAAAACGCTACAATCAGCTTTTAGAGGAATTAACTGATTGGAGTAAAACGATTGATGAAACAACTTATTTTATTTGGTCCAATGAAGAGTCTGAATTAAACGATCATCTTCCCTTAGCCGATTACCTTGCTTCGACACAGCGGCAACAAGAATTTACCCAAGGATTGGAAGTATCTACTTTCCAACTAGGTGTGCAACTTCCCGCTGGTGAAATCAAAAACGTCGAACAGAAAATTGCAACCTATTTAACAGAGTTGTACCCTCTTTACCAAAAATTAGTCGATTAGAATCGCAAAAAGCCTACTCACGAAAGGAAATCCCTTAGTGAGTAGGCTTTTTTAGAAATCAGCCGTGTTTTGAAACATTGATCCGATTGATTGCGCGGTGCAATGCGACTGTCGCCCGTCGTAATTGGTCGACATCTTCAACTTGCTTGGCTTCTTCAATCAGTTTTTCTGCACGTTGTTTTGCTCGTTCAGCACGAGGTACATCAATGTCCCGTTCTCGTTCGGCACTATCAGCAATAATGGAAACGATATTGTCTCGAACTTCCATAATGCCGCCATTCACTGCAATCCAGTCCACGTGCGTATCAGAATCTGTTCGCTTGACACGAACTTCATCGATTTTCAAAGGCACGATGATTGGTGCGTGTTTTGCCATGATCCCAATCTCACCGTTAGAGGTATTCGCCACAACGATTTTTGCATGGTGATCATAAACGAGTCCAGCCGGAGTTACCACATTAACTGTCAAATAGTTATCCATGGGGCACCCCTTTCTAGTAACCTAATTTCTTAGCTTTTTCAGCCGCTTCTTCGATTCGTCCTACATTTCGGAAGGCTTCTTCTGGAAGATCATCATATTTACCATCTAAAATAGCTTTAAATCCTTTGATTGTATCGGCAACCGGAACATAAGAGCCCGGTAATCCGGTAAATTCTTCAGCCACATGGAAGTTTTGTGAAAGGAAGAATTGAATTCTCCGCGCACGAGCAACCAATGTTTTTTCTTCATCGGATAATTCGTCCATCCCTAAAATAGCGATGATGTCTTGTAATTCACGATAGCGTTGCAGTACGTGCTGTACTTCTGTCGCTACTTGATAGTGCAATTCCCCAACAATTTCCGGAGCCAAAGCACCTGAAGAAGATGCCAATGGATCAACCGCAGGATAAATCCCGATTTCAGTTAATTTACGTTCCAAGTTGGTTGTTGCATCCAAATGGGCAAAAGCCGTTGCCGGTGCAGGGTCCGTATAGTCATCGGCAGGAACATAAATTGCTTGAATGGATGTAATGGAACCTTTTTTCGTTGAAGTAATCCGTTCTTGCAGTTGCCCCATTTCAGTTGCTAGCGTTGGTTGATACCCAACGGCAGATGGCATCCGACCTAGCAATGCAGAAACTTCTGAACCAGCTTGAGTAAAACGGAAAATATTATCAATAAAGAGCAGCACATCTTGGCCTTCTACATCACGGAAATATTCCGCAATCGTCAAGCCGGTCAACGCAACCCGCATCCGGGCACCAGGTGGCTCATTCATTTGTCCGAACACCATGGCGGTTTTTTCGATAACGCCGGATTCTTTCATTTCAAAGTAAAGGTCATTTCCTTCACGAGTTCGTTCCCCAACACCGGTAAACACGGAGATACCACCATGTTCTTGTGCGATATTGTGGATTAATTCTTGGATCAAAACGGTTTTACCAACACCAGCACCACCGAACAAACCAACTTTCCCACCTTTTAGATAAGGAGCAAGTAAATCAATGACCTTGATTCCTGTTTCTAAAATTTCGGTACTTGTGCTTAATTCGTCAAAATCTGGCGCTTTTTTGTGGATTCCGCTGCGTTTTGCATCTTCAGGAAACGGTTCTTCCAAATCGATCGTATTTCCTAAAACATTGAATACACGACCTAGAGTTTCTTTCCCAACTGGTACAGAAATCGAACTACCTGTGTCGATGACTTCCGTTCCCCGTTGCAAGCCGTCTGTCGATTCCATAGCGATAGTTCGGATGACACCATCGCCAAGTTCCAAGGCAGCTTCTAAAACGACTTTTGTTTTTTTTTCGTCATTCTTGTAAACAACTAATGCGTTGTTAATATCTGGTAAGGATTGATCTAACGAGAATTCCACGTCAACAACGGGACCGATTACTTGAACAATCTTGCCTGAACTCATTTGTTTTCCTCCATTCATTCTCGAAATTATTCTAGTGCGGAGGCACCGCCGACAATTTCGGTAATTTCTTGGGTAATTGCCCCTTGACGTGCGCGATTATAAGAAATCGTCAAATCATCAATAATATTTTTTGCATTATCTGTTGCTGTTTTCATTGCGGTCATTCCAGCAGCATGTTCTGCAGTTTTTGCATCAACGATCGCCCCATAGATCAAACTTTCCGCATATTGTGGAAGTAACTGGTCTAAGATGTCCTCTTTCGAAGGTTCAAACATATATTCTTGCTCATAGGTTTGTGCTTCTTCTGGATCTAAATCAGTGATGGGCAGCATTTTTTCTACCCGAAACTGACTGGTCAATGAGTTGATGTGGTGATTGTAACAAACATACAATTCATCAAAAACTTCATTTTGATACATTGTTGTTGCCATTGTCACGATTTTACGTACTTCTTCAAAGCTAGGCTGATCCGAAAGATTCCGCAATTCATAAGCAAGATTGACGCCTCGCGTTTTGAAAAAATCTGCACCTGTTCCGCCAATTGCAATCATGACATACTCATCTGGAGATTTATGGTCATCTGCCAGCATCGTCATCATTTGTTTCAAGATCGAGCTGTTATAACCGCCTACTAATCCTCCATCGGATGTAATCACGATATAACCAGTCTTTTGAACCGGACGACTGATCAGCATGCTGTTGAAATCAAGACCTTCTTTATTCGTTTCCTTATTGATGTCAGTGATTTGACTGGCAGTTAAATGGGTTACGACTTCCCGGACTTTTGAAGCATACACCTGAAATTGCTTCGAGTGAGCTTCTGATTTCGTCAATTTTGCAGCAGAGACCATTTGCATGGCGTTGGTGATTTGACTGGTCTTCTTAGTAGAAGCAATGCGTTGCTTGATTTCATTTAGAGAAGCACCCATGTTTATTCACCTCTTTACGAATGTTCGATTGTTGACATTTTTTCCTGTGCAGAAGAGGTATTCGCATTTGATGCCATAAAGATTTCTTTTGCTTCTTTGATGGCTGCATCGATGGTTTCTTCTGCTGGTAAATCTTTGGTTTCACGAATCGTTTCGAAAATATTTGGATGGTTGGCATCTAAATATTCAAAAAGTGATTCTTCAAAATCCAAAATACTTCCCACTGGAATACTGTCAATAAATCCATGTGTCAGTGCATACAAAATGATGACTTGTTTTTCAACAGCAAGTGGTGCATGCAATTTTTGTTTTAAAATTTCTACTGTTCGACGTCCACGATTTAATTTGGCTTGCGTTGCAGCATCCAAATCAGAACCAAACTGTGTGAAGGCTTCTAGTTCACGATAGCTGGCTAAGTCCAAACGCAATGTACCGGCAACTTTTTTCATTGCTTTGATTTGCGCGGAACCTCCTACACGTGAAACGGACAATCCAGCATCTACGGCAGGTCGAACACCTGAATAGAACAAATCACTTTCTAAGAAAATTTGTCCATCTGTAATAGAAATTACGTTGGTTGGAATATAGGCAGAAATGTCTCCTGCTTGTGTTTCAACAAATGGCAAGGCAGTCATTGAACCACCGCCTAATTCATCACTCAATTTTGCAGCACGTTCCAATAGACGAGAATGCAGATAGAAAACATCCCCTGGATATGCTTCACGACCTGGTGGCCGACGTAACAGCAACGAAAGTTCACGATAAGCGACCGCTTGTTTTGACAAGTCATCAAAGACAATTAAGACATGCTTGCCGTTATACATAAATTCTTCACCCATTGCAGTACCTGCATATGGAGCGATATAAAGTAATGGTGCTGGTTGAGATGCCCCGGCAGCGACCACGATCGTATAATCCATTGCACCAAATTTGCGCAAGGTTTCAACTTGTGCCCGAACCGTTGAATCCTTTTGACCGATTGCAACATAAATACAAATCATATTTTGACCTTTTTGGTTGATGATTGTATCTACAGCAATCGACGTTTTCCCGGTTTTCCGGTCACCAATGACTAACTCCCGTTGTCCACGACCGATTGGTACAAGGGCATCAATGGCTTTCAGCCCAGTTTGCATTGGTTCAGAAACGGATTTCCGTTGCATAACGCCTGGTGCTGAAGCTTCCACTGGACGTGATTTGTCCGTATTGATTGCTCCTAATCCATCAATAGGTTGTCCTAATGGATTAACGACTCGTCCAATCATCGCTTCCCCAACAGGAACTTCCATGATTTTTCCAGTTCGTTTTACTTTATCACCTTCACGAATGGTTTCAAAATCTCCAAGGATAATGATCCCGACATCGTTTGTTTCTAAGTTTTGTGCCATACCGTAAGAACCGTTTGAGAATTCAAGCAGTTCTCCACTCATGGCATTTTCAAGACCGTGAGCCCGAGCAATACCGTCTCCGACATAGGTCACGGTACCGATTTCTTCAACTGTTAATTCGCTTTGAAAATTTTTGATTTGTTCTTTGATCAAGGCACTGATTTCTTCAGCTTTGATGGCCATTCGATTCACCTCTTTACATATCTATTGTTTGCGTAATTGGGTGCGCAAACCTTCCAAACGGTTTCTGATGCTGCCATCAATGACTTGATGGTTTGCCTCAACGATCACACCGCCGATTATTTCTGGATCAACACGCTCCGTCAACTCCGCTTTTTCATAACCAAGACGCTGAGCGATTTTCACCGCTACTTGCGCTTTTTGCTTCTCAGTTAATTTTACGGCAGTCGTGATGGTTCCTGAGATCACATTTTTTGCTTCGTTATACCGACGCTCATATTCATCGATAATCAAGATAAGATCATCCATGCGATTGTAGCGGTAAACGACTTCGAGAAAATTCTTAACGATCCCATTGTATTCTTGAAGGATTTGCTCCATGATCGTACGTTTACTAGTTAAATCCAAACGGACATCACTCAGAATATTACCCAGATCCGGAATTTCTTGAAAAACATTGCGTAACGATACAAGTTCTTGATAAACAGTTTCTGACTGCTGTTCTTCGACCGCCAGTTCAAACAGCGCTCTGCCATAACGTTTACCAACTGTGAATTTATCTAGTTTCATTAGATGATCCTAGACTTTCAATGTATTGATTGATTAAAGATTCATGCATTTCAGGAGAAAGCTCTTTGTTTAATATTTTTTCAGCTATTTGCAAAGAAAGCGTCGTAACGTCGTCTTTCACCGCATTTAAAGCTGTTTCTTTTTCCAAAGAGATATCGGATTTTGCCTTTTCTTTTAGGCGGATCACTTCGTCTTTGGTTTCATTTAAAATATTTTGACGGCTCAATTCTCCACTATCTTTCGCGTTTTTGATGATTTCAGCGGCTTCTGAACGAGAACTCATCAATTGTGTCTGACGCTTCTCTTCAAGTTTAGCAGCATTAATCCGCGATTCTTCTGCTGAATCTAAATCATTGGCGATCTTATCTTCTCTTTTTTTCATTAAATCGGCTATTGCACTCCAAGCGAAGTGTTTCAACAGCGCGAGTAAAATAACGAAAGCTCCACTTACAGTGATTATATTACCAAGCATTGTATTTTGGACTTCCGCAAGTACCAGCTGATTTAGCATAAGCGTATCTCCTTGTTCATATTCAGGTAGGAAATTTTTTCAAAATCCCTTCCACATTCCAGACGCCCTATCTCATTCCATTAAACATCATGGAAAAAGGGGAACTGACATCCTGTTCATACTTTCAGTGAAAATTGTTTTTCTTCAAAATTGTCTGTCTCAAGAATCATGCAAAAAAGCAGAACACGGATATCAAACAGTTCTGCCTCTCTTCTTAATTAACGGAAGACTAGAAGTAAAGCAACAACCACACCTAGAATAGGAACAGCTTCGACTAGCGCTACACCGATAAACATAGTTGAACGTAATTGTGTTGCCATTTCTGGTTGGCGTGCCATAGATTCAATCGTTTTAGAAATAACTTTTCCGTTACCATAACCTGCCCCGATTGCTGCTCCGACGATTGCGATACTTGCTGCGATAAAATTCATAATTTTTTTCCTCCTAATTGTAAGTCCTAGTTTATTCTTCTGCCTCAATCTTATGGCTCATAAATACCATAGATAAAGTGACGAACACGTATGCCTGAATGGCACCAATAAATAATGAGAAACCGATCCAAATCATTTCAAGAGGGATAACGAAAGGTAAAGAAATCCATCCGACTTGGTTCATCATACTTGCGATCAGGCCTAATAAAACCTCACCCGCAAAAATATTACCATAGAGACGCAATCCTAATGTGATTACGTTTGTGAATTCTTCGATAATTTTGATAGGCAGTAAAAAACTGACCGGCTTAAAATAAGAATTCGTAATATACCCTTTTAATCCAAATTTCTTTACCCCAAAGTAATGCGTTAAAGAGATCATTATCAATGCAAGAGTAAGTGTTACAAATGGATCAGCAGTTGGGCTTTTCCAAAAAGTGATCTCATCACGAGTCACGATTTTTGTCACAAGTCCAATTTCATTGGCAACAAAAACAAACAGGAACATAGTCAATGAAAGCAAGTGAAAGTTGTTGACTTCATTTCCGGGTAAGTTATCAGAAAGAATCCCGCGGACAAAGTCGATCACCCATTCAATAAAATTCTGTTTGCCTTTTGGTTTGAGCTGCAGATTTCTCGTACAGGCAAAAACTAAGACGAATACGATAATACACGTGATTGCTACCATCAAGGTCACCGTACCGTCAAACCAAATTGGACCAATATGAAACATTAGTGATTTGTCTTCCAATATTTCTCACCTCTTTTCCCACAAGTTCCAGAGACTTCTGGTTAATAATTGCTGTAATGCCAGTAGGTTGATAACCAATCGGTATCATACCACCACCACTGAAAAATTTCAAAACATTTTCAGCAAAAATTAGACAAATTTGCTCATTTGAATAATAGCATTTTCAAATAGGTATAATAAGAAAAGATAATGTATCCTCTTTCCTGAAATTGGAAGTTGATATACAAGTATCTTCTGAGTAAATGCTATCAAAAATCATCAACTTTAGAAAGCAATAACCATCAGATTTGAAAAAAAACATTATAAGAATTCTATGAGAAATTTTTGAGGGCACGTTTGATCTGTCTTTCTTGATCTTTTCGTTTCAGCGTTTCCCGCTTGTCATATTGTTTCTTCCCTTTTGCTAACCCAATCAAAACTTTGGCATACCCGTCTTTGATATACACCTTCAAGGGAACGATCGTCATACCGTTGCTTTGTGTTTCTCCCACTAGCCGGGCAATCTGCTTTTTGTGAAGCAATAATTTCCGTGTGCGTAGTGGATCATGATTAAAAATATTCCCCTGTTCATAAGGGCTGATATGCACATTTGATAAAAAAGCTTCTCCATTACGGATCCGAACGAAACCGTCTTTTAAATTGATTCGGCTATTACGAATCGATTTGATTTCCGTTCCCTGCAAAACGATTCCGGCTTCCATCGTATCAACGATGGTATAGTCATGGCGTGCTTTTTTATTTTGCGCAATCAATTTTCCTTCACCTTTTGGCATAGGTCCACCTCCAGTTATTTACCTTTTTTCTTGATGCCTTTATAAAATGGCTTCTTCTTTTTCTTTCCTTTGATACTTCCTTTTGCGCCGCCACGGTTCTTATTATAAGAGCGTTCTTTTTTCTCATCACTGCCTACTTTACGCCGTTTTGGTTTTTTACGGGCTTGCTGAATTGGTTCGACTTCTTCAGCGGACAACAACTCAAAATCGATTTCCCGTGTTTCCGGATCAGCTTTCACGACTTTGACTCGTACTTTTTGACCAATTTTAAAGGTCAATCCCGTTCGTTCTCCTACCAAGGCCAAATGATTTTCAATAAAGTGGAAGTAATCCTGCTTCAGTGCATTGATATGAATCATACCCTCAATAGTATTTGGCAGCTCGATAAAAATACCAAATTTCACGACGGAACTAATGATTCCATCGTACTCTTCATCAATATGATCCGCCATGAATTCGGCTTTTTTCATACTGTCAACTTCACGTTCCGCCTCAACTGCCCGACGCTCCATTTGAGAACTATGCACAGCAATATCCGGCAATTTTTCTGCCCATTGTTGCTGATTTTCTTCTGAGGAATCCTCTGTATAGGAACGAATCAAGCGATGAACAATCAAATCTGGGTATCGGCGAATTGGGGAAGTAAAATGCGTATAATATTCCGCCGCCAATCCGTAGTGCCCGTAATTTTCTTCGGAGTATTTGGCTTGTTGCATGCTCCGCAATAGCATGGTATTGATCACCGGTGATTCCGGCTTATCTGCGACATCTTCCACTACCTTTTGCAGATCCTTAGGTGTGATTGACCCTTTGGACTGTTTGACGACTAAACCGACTGCAGCGGCAAAATCGAAAAAGCGACGCAATTTGTCTTCTTTTGGTTCTTCGTGAATACGATAAATAAAGGGAAATTTTTGTTTGGAAAAATGTTGCGCCACTGTTTCGTTGGCTGCCAGCATAAAGGATTCAATCATCCGCTCTCCAATACCTCGTTCACGAAGAAGGATATCTAAAGGATGCCCTTTCTCATCAACCAAAACTTTTGCTTCACGATCTTCAAATGAGACAGCTCCGCGATTGGTCCGCATTGTCTCTAAAATCTGATGCAATTCTGCCATTGTTTCAAACATTGTTGTTAATTTTGCGTAGCGGGTTCGAGTTTCTTCTTTTCCTGCAAGAATCTCATTAACTGCCGTATAGGTCATCCGTTCTGCTGTTTGAATGATACTTTGGAAAATATCATAGGAAACGATTTTTCCGGCAGCATCAATCTCCATCTCACAGCTCATTGTCAGCCGAGGAACATGAGGATTCAACGAACAGATGCCATTAGAAAGCCGTTGCGGCAACATAGGGATTACACGGTCCGTCAGATAGACACTGGTTCCCCGTTCGAATGCTTCGCCATCCAACTTGCTGTCAGGAGTCACATAATAAGAAACATCCGCAATATGGACGCCTAGAAAATAATTGCCGTTTTCTAATTTGCGCACCGTAACCGCATCATCCAGATCCTTTGCATCTTCACCATCAATGGTAACGATTTGTTGATTCCGCAAATCTCGACGTTCTGGAAAATCAGCTGGATCAATTTGATCGGCGACTTGATCAGCTTCTGTCAAAACTTCTTCCGGAAATTGAGTAGGGATTCCATTGGCTACAACGATAGACAAGATATCCATTCCAGGATCATTTTTGTGTCCGATTACTCGTTTGACGATACCTTCTAAACTAGTAGCATACCCTTTTTCCGGATAATGAGAAATCTCCACAATCACAATGTTGCCGTCTACAGGGCGGACGCCTTCTGCTGCAACGTACACACTTAAGTGACTGATTTTTTTATCCTTGGGAACTACTACCCCATACAAATCGGTTTCCTTGATTTCATCTTCTGGAAACAGGGTAAATTCACCAACGACTTGTGTCATACTCCGTCGTCGAATCTCCACGACTTTTCCTTCCGCTCCCCGATCTCCAAAAGGATCTGATGGCTTCATGATATCAATTGCGACAGTATCCCCATCCATTGCGTAACCCGTTGCTTCTTTAGGAATATAAATATCCTCTTCCTCTGGATCGACCGTTACAAAGCCAAAGCCTCGTTCATTTCCTCGGAAAATCCCTTCGACTAAAATTTGTTTCTGCGGTAATTTGATTTTTCCCTTTTTAGTAAATACGAGAGTTTTTTCTCTTTCCATTTGGGCAATTGTCTGCACTAAGGCTTTAAAATCTTCCCCTTTTTGTAACTGCAGTCCTTCAGCGATTTCTTCAGCTGAAAAACTTTTTTTACTGTTTTCTTCAATAAACAGCAAAATTTTTTCTTTAATATTCTTCACTAATTTCCCTCATTCCAAGCGAGTGCTTCGATAAAGTCCAGTACATCTCGCTCAAAGTTTTTATGTACGGGATCGACAGTGATTACATGTCCACTGTTAGGGTACCATTTCAAGGTCAATTTGGTTTGCAGGAGTTGCTGAGCGGTTTGAAAGACCGTTTTCGGATCAATCATCTCGTCTTTCCCCCCCTGTGCCAAGAAAACCGGGCTATTCGTATTGACCAACTGACTTCCTGTTTGCTCACCAAATGCTTCGATGGTAGTTAATTGCTGTGCTACACCAGATTTTATTGTTGCCAGTTTGTCTGCCAATTGCGCTTCTGTAAGCTGACTATACTTGTACACTTGCTGTGCATAAGTCACAAAACTTTCCGGTACCGTATTGTTTGTTTTTAAGACTGGCGAACAAAACGCCCCACCACCAATAATTGCACGATCTTTTGTCGTCAATGCCTGCATCGCAAAAATTCCGCCCATAGATAAACCGAACACAGCAATTTGCTGATGCCCTTTCTCCTTTAAAAACGCAAGAGCTTCTAGTACATTTTCCCACCAGATCTCCGGTGATTCTTGTAAAATATCTAGCGGTTCCAGCGTACCATGTCCTTTAAACATCGGTGAATAGACCGTATACTCGTGTTTTTCTAAGAAGCGATGCAGCATCCGCACATCATTTGGGCTGCCTGAATACGCATGCAGCAGTAAAACTGCTCGTGGCCCTTTTTCACTAAAAAGTGTTTTTGGTAAATTTTGTTTTACTCCCATTTGTTCCACCTCGCAACCCCAATTTTACCATACTTTTGCTAAAGCACTCAGCTTCTCGCATTTAAGGATTTTTTTGCATAAAAAAAGTGAAGCACAAGTCAATCGTTCTGTTGATTTGTGCTTCACCTATTGGTTTTATTCTCAGAAATGAACCTCTTGCTCATCCTGACTTCTTCTCTGATTAATGAGAAGATAGATACACTAATACAAAAAGTAAAATCAACCATACAGCACCCATGATTGCTGTTGAGCGTTGCATCACGGCTTCAAATCCCCGTGCTTTTTGCTTGCCAAACAACTGATCTGCACCGCCGGTAAAAGCACTTGCTGCGCTATTTTGTTTGCTTGGTTGCATCATGATCGCAATGACCATTAGAATAGATAAAACAATTACTACTCCGACAATTAAATTATACACAAAACTGTCCTCCTCAATTTTAGAAGTCATCCTTTATAAGATAGCATACTCTTGCTTTTTTTTCCATAGAAAGATGTCTTTCAAAAAAGCCTGTTGACAAGGATCAACAGACTCACTACATGTTTTTATCGTTTATTTTCGCAAAACATCCTGATACTCGCTTTTTTCGGAGAATTCTTTTTTGGCAAACGGACACAGCGGTATGATTTTCAGACCATCGCGACGTGCTTTATCGACACCACTGCGAACTAATTTTTCCGCCAGTTTTTGCCCGCGATAGGTTGGATCAACAAAGGTGTGATCGATGATCATGATTTCTTCTCCTGCATCTGCCCAGGTCATTTCACCGATTTCTTCCCCTTCGTCATTGTACAAAGCAAACCGATTTTTTTCTTCTTTGATTTCCATTACTTTTCGTCCCTTCGAATATATTTGAGCGCTCCTGTTGGACAGGTATTAATAACCTGAACCGCATGATCTGCAATCCCATTATCCGGAATGATCCACGGACGGCGGCCTACTTCAAATATTTCTGGATTTCCACGAACACAATTTCCTACGTGGGCACAAATCTCTTTATTGTAATAGATATCTACGGTTTCGCCAGAGTATTTGCGATACCCTTCTGCTAATAACGTCTCTTCTGTTACTTCAACCGAGCCGATTTTATTTCCCTCCATCACCCAGCGCCTCCTCACTTTTGCCTACATTTTAACAGTAACTTTCAAAAGTGACAACTAATTGTTCCAAGGACAGTTGCTAGAACAATTAAATCGATGGATAGCGATTATTTCGCTGTCTTATCAAGAGATTTCTAAATAATCAGCGATAAAATCTTCGATGGTTTGCCAGTATTCTTCCGGATACAATTCTTTTGCTTGTAAATGACCTGCGTTATCAAAAATCTTCAAGATTTTTTCTCCCGCGGTGGCCTCCATCAAGGTTGCGGTTTCTTTTACCGGTACAAACTGATCTGTTGCCCCTTGTAAAAATAAAACCGGCAAATGATTGCTACCCAATTGTCGCGTTACAGATGCTTGTCGCAAGGAATAACCGGCTATTTTTTTGGCATAGCTGTTGGCAAGAACCATGAAACGCTTCACGGGATATTTGGTCAAGCGTTGCAGCATCCAATAAAATTCGCTGTAAACAGAAGTATAACTGCTGTCGGCAATCAACCCTTTCACATTTCCCGGCAGCTTTTCTCCGCTAGCCATCAAAACCGCTGCAGCTCCCATAGAACCGCCATGCAGTAAAATGTCCGCCTCCGGTTCTTTGGTCAAAACTTGCTGAATCCATTCAATCAAATCCAAACGATCCAGCCAACCTAACCCAATGATTTCTCCTTGACTTTGACCGTGAGCACGCAAATCCGGTACTAACACGCTATACCCTTTCTGATAATAATAAGCGGCAACATCCGACATATCTTGAAAGCCATTGCTGCGATACCCATGAACACAGATTACCCAAGTTTTCGACGGTTGTACAAAAGCCTTGGCTTTCAATTCCAGATCATCAGCTGTTGTGCAACGCCATGTTTTTCCCAAGAGCCAAAACGCCTCCTCTTGCGGAGTAAACTCTCCAGCTTGCCAGTCTGGATTCAATAAGTGATGCCCTTCTTCTAAATACCACTGATTTTGCCGTTGAAGAACAGCATCTGTAAAAAAACGTGCCCAATGACGCAAATAAAATCTTGCCGCCACAAACAGCACGAGAATTAGTCCAACAATAATAAGTACTATCATCCACATGATCCTTCATCCCTTCGCCTTTCTATTTCAGTTTAGCATTTTCTTTCAAGTTCCGGCAATTAATCCTGTGAATGTTTGAAATAAGTTAATTTTTTTGAAATACGATATACTTGTAATAAGAACGTTTCCAAAAAGTCTACTTACTTTGAGTAAGAATGTTTGAACAAACGATTTTTTAGGATTACAATGGCACCATAAAAATCATGAAAGAAGTGATCATTTATGTCAAAAATCAATGCAAGTGTCGCAATGGTCAAAGTTATGGCAGATTGGGGAATCGATCATATTTATGGTATTCCTGGAGGCTCCTTTAACTCAACGATGGACGCACTTTATGAAGAACGCCAAGCAGTGAAATATATCCAAGTTCGCCATGAAGAAGCCGGCGCTCTCGCTGCTGCGGCAGATGCAAAATTAACCGGCAAAATCGGGGCAGTATTTGGTTCAGCTGGTCCCGGTGCAACGCATTTGATCAACGGTCTGTATGACGCTCAAATGGACAGCGTTCCTGTTTTAGCATTATTAGGACAAGTTCCTTCGACTTCAATGAACTACAATGCGTTTCAAGAACTAAATGAAAATCCAATGTTTGCAGATGTCAGCATTTATAACCGAACCGTGATGACACCGGAAAGTCTGCCTCATGTTATTGACGAAGCCATCAAAGCTGCCTATGAACAAAAAGGTGTCGCTGTCGTAACTATTCCTGTGGATTATGGTTTTGCAGCCATCGAGGATACCTTTGTTTCTACTGCCCATACGCATCAAACAGGTCTGCCAATGCCAACAGAAGAACAACTAGCAAAAGTTCTGCCTTTGATCAAGGAAGCGAAACAACCCGTGCTTTATATTGGACAAGGCTTACGGGGACATTTCGAAACCGTCAAAAATTTCTCTGAACACTTTAGTATGCCGGTAGCCTCCGCAGTTTTAGGAAAAGGAATCGTACCAGAATCCTATGAAAACTTTTTAGGTTTTGCGGCTCGGGTAGCGACAAAACCCGCTAATGAAGCGTTGGCAGTCGCGGACTTGATTTTATTCGTCGGTAGTAATTTTCCCTTCGGTACTTATTTCTTTAATCCTGAAGCAAAATTCGTACAAATTGATATCGACGGATCAAAATTTGGTCGCCGTCATCCAGTAGATGTTGCAGTTTTAGGTGATGCCGCTACGGCACTTGAGCACTTGATTGCAAACGGTGACCCGCGTCCGGCGGATCATTGGCTGCACGCCAATCAGGAAAATATTAAAAACTGGCATCAATGGCGTCATAGTTTTTACGACGACGATCGTGCTCCTTTACGTCCAGAACCAGTTTTCAAAGAAATCAATCGAATCGCTGAAGAAGATGCAGTTTTCGTTGTCGATGTCGGCAATGTTACCTTAAGTTCTGTGCGTCATTTGGAAATGAATGGCAAACAAGCCTTTACGACTTCTGGCTGGTTCGCTACGATGGGTTATGGTGTTCCTGGCGGAATCGCAGCCCAATTAAGCTATCCTGATCGCCAAGTCTTTACAATCTCCGGTGATGGCGGATTTGCAATGAACATGCAAGACATAATCACTCAAGTAAAATACAATTTGCCTATCATCAACATCGTTTTGACGAACGATTCATTAGGTTTCATTGAAGCCGAACAAGAGGACACAAATAAAGCCTATTTTGGCGTACTTTTACAAGATGCTGACTTTGGTAAAGTCGGTGAAGCATTAGGTGCAAAAGGCTTTACAATTACTTCTTACGATCAACTAGCACCTGCTTTTGAAGCAGCGAAAAATTCTGATCGTCCTGTCGTTATCGACGTGAAAATCGCCGATGATCGTCCATTGCCTGTTGAAGCACTGGAATTAGATCCCGAAAAATTCAGTTCCGAAGAAATCAAAAAATTCCAAGAACGCTATGAAGTGACCGACATGCCAAGTTTGACAGAGTTGCTTCACTAAAAGAGAAAAAAAGTCTATGCGATTCAAGCTCGCATAGACTTTTTGTTTACTCAAAAACTTGATTGACATCCTCCAACATAATTTCAAGAGACTCTAACCCGCTGCCTGACAGATACCAAACTTGGGGATCAAGATTGATCACCTTTCCATTTTTACCGGTATTCGTTTGTTGCACCAGTTGGTTTTCAACAAGCTGACTTTCACTCGTATCTCCACCGATTGCTTTGGTGCGGTCGATCACAAAAAGAATATCAGGATTTTTTTCCAACAGGTATTCATAGGAAACACTTTGTCCATGGGTAGAGGCTTCGATGTTATCATCTGCTGTTGGAAACCCGAATGTATCGTGAATAATACCAAATCGTGAACCCATTCCATAAGCAGATAAACTGCCTTCATTTACTAAAACAATTAAGGCTTTCTCCTCAGTTGCTTCTGCCTGTTCTTTTGTTTTTGTAATTTTTTGTGAAAGTTCAGTGATTTTTTCTTCTACCAGTTCTTTTTTATCAAAAATTTCTCCGATTATTAAAATATTATTCTGGATTGACTGCCAAGTATCCGTTGCATCTACACTTAAAAATAGCGTAGGGGCGATGGCGGACAATTCCTTTTCAAAATCCTTCTGGCGACCGGAAATGATGATTAGATCCGGTTGCATCTGATTGATTTTTTCCAAGTCTGGTTCTTTGATTCCACCAGCAGAATCCACTGTTTGATAGGCTTCTAAATAATCCGGCATGTTCGTTGTCGCCGCACCGATGATTCGATCTCCTACACCCAAAGCATCCATCGTATCAATAGCACTATTGTCAAAAACAACTACTTTTTTTGGGTTCAGGGGAATAGTGGTCTCTCCTTCGGCAGCCGTCACTGTTATTTCTGCTGGTTTGGCGGCGACACTTTCTTTTGCTCCCTGACTCCCGCAAGCAGTCAAAGCAAAGGCGGCTGCGATTAAACTTCCTACTATCATTTTTTTCATTTTTTTCCTCCTATTGAAAGTACATGCAAAAGCGTTTCCCTTCGATTTCATAAATTTTTATTTTCATTCCGTAAAGCCGATTAATGATTTCCGGCTGAATGATTTCCGTGGTTGGCCCTGAGGCAAAAAGTTTTCCTTCCTTCAATGCCACAATATGATCGGCAAATCCGGCAGCAAAATTGATGTCATGTAAAACGATTACTACGGTTTTCTTTTCCTTTTGAACCAAATCTTTCAGTAAATGCATCATTTGGTTGGCGTGATTCAGATCCAAATTATTCAGCGGTTCATCCAATAAAATATACTCAGTATCCTGAGCCAAAATCATCGCAATGTACACCCGTTGAAGTTGTCCGCCAGATAGCGTATGGATTGATTGTTCTGCCATTTCCTGCAAAGACATTTGCTGGATGGCCTGTTGAATAATCTGCTGATCATTTTTGGTCAGTTTTCCTCGACTATAAGGATATCGTCCAAATGCCACCAGTTCTCGAACCGTGATATTCAGCTGAATGCCATTGCTCTGCTTTAGAATTGCCAACTTTTTTGCCAACTCTTTTGATCGCCAAGTTCGCAATTCTCCATGATCCAAATAAATTTCTCCACTTGATTGTGGTTGGATACGACTGACAAGGGAAAGAAAGGTACTTTTTCCAGCACCATTTGGACCGATGAATGCCACCAGTTGCTCTTGAGGAATTTCTAAATCAATCTCCTGCAAGACCATTTTTCCCTGATATTTTTTTGAAAGTCCTTCTGTTGAAATCATCCACGTTTCCTCTCTGACAAAATTTTTCCGATAAAGAAAATTCCACCGATAAATTGAATGATGGTACTAATAGTCGTTGTCCATTGAAATACTTGCTCCACCAAAAATTGTCCGCCAATCAAGAGAATGCTGCCAATCAGAAAACCTCCAATAAAAAGCTGGCGATGATGAAACGTTTGAAAAACTTGATAGCTGAGGGTAGCAACAATAAAACCAAGAAAAATGGTGGGGCCAACTAATGCAGTGGCCGTTCCGGTCATTACAGCGACCCCCAACAAGCACCACTTTTGAAAGGCCGCCAAAGAAATTCCCAGATTCACGGCATGATCTCTTCCCAAGTGCAGAACATCTAGTTCAGGCGAGACCAGCCAAAAAAACAGACTACAGCCAAAAATCAAAACTGCTGCCATGAGCAAATGTTGACTAGGAACATTGCTGAAGCTGGCAAAAAGGCGTCCCTGCAGCAAATCGTATTCATTCGGGTCCATAATCACTTGTAAAAAGCTGCTGATACTGGAAAAAAAAGTTCCCGCAATCATTCCCACCATTAATAATAAAAACAATTCCCCTGAATGCTTGTCCATAAAAAAACCAATAAATAAAACACTGAGCACTGCCATAATTCCGATGTTCACTAAAAACAAGCTCGTCGTTTCCTGACTTAACATTGTGACACCGCCTACAAAAAAGAACAACAACGTTTGAATCATGACATAAAGGTTGTCCAGTCCCAAAATCCCTGGGGTCAAAAATTGATTTCTCGTTAGTGTCTGAAAAACAATGGTACTAATCGAAGAAACCACAGCCACTAATAAAAAAGCGGTAATCTTTTTTCCCCGTAAACGCAGGGCAAACGCCCAATTTCCATAAGTCTGGTAGGTCAGATAAAATAAAATCAACACTAACAGAATCAGAAACAACCACACCATTTTATTTTTCAACCAGCGGTTCATTTACGTTTCCTCCAAAGCAATAAGAATATGAATAATCCACCACCTAGAACTCCCACCACGACACTTACTGGAACTTCATAAGGCGGGATAATGATTCGCGCTAAAATATCACAGAATACAAGAAAAATACTACCCGTGATGGCTGTCATACCTAACGTGCTTTTTAAATGATCTCCATAGAATAGGGAAACCAGATTCGGAACCACCACACCAAGAAATGGAATATTTCCCACCATGATTAAAACAGCGCTGCTCCCTAAAGCAACCAAAGCAAAAATTCCCCATTGCAACACTTGGTAATTCATTCCTAAATTTTTTGCCGTTGTTTCTCCCAAACCTGCAATCGTTATCTGGTATCCAAAATAATAAAGAAGAAGGAAAACCGGAATCGTCACATACAACAACTCATAACTCCCCTGCATGACAGTGGAAAAATTTCCCTGCATCCAGGAAGAAACGTTTTGCACCAATTGAAATTGATAGGCAAAAAAAGTAGCAATCGAACCAATGATATTGCCAAACATTACTCCTGTCAGAGGGAGAATCATTTGATCGCCTTTCGGCAGCCAACGCCGCAATCCCAGAAATAATAAAACGCCGGCGTAAGCAAAAAGAAAAGCCACCGAAGAACGAAGCAAAATAGAATGATTGGGTAAAAAGAGCATCACCAATAGAATTCCCAAACGGGCGCTATCCATCATACCAATCGTATTTGCTGATACAAAACGATTTTGCATCATATGTTGCATGATCATTCCACATACCCCTAATGTTCCTCCCGCTAACACCAAACTAATGGTACGAGGTATGCGTGTTTGCATAAGCAAAAACCATTCTATTTCATTTCCTGCAAGAATATCTGCGAACGTCACTTCATGGACACCGATAAACAGTGAAACGAAAAACAATACCACCAAAACGAGAAAACTGATTTTTTTCATAGTCACTGCCTTTTCTTTTTTAATTGAGAATGATTATCACTCTCGTCACCTTAGTTTATGTTAAAAAAACAAATAATTCAACAGGATTTTGAATTAAAATTGATAAATTTGCTAATAATAGCCATTAACAGTTTCTCTTTCATAAGATGCGCCCAATTATAATAACTAGCCATCATCTTTTTGACACAAAAAAAGCTTCTCTTTTTTCTGATAACAGTAAAAGGAGAAGCTTTTAGATTCATTCACTCAAAAATAATTATTTGTTTTTCAAGTTGTAGAAAGATTTCAAACCTTTGTATTCTGCAACGTCACCCAATTGGCCTTCGATACGTAATAATTGATTGTATTTTGCAATACGGTCAGTACTACCTGTGATTTTTTTCTTCTATATACTCTCTTATACTCCCTTCTGATTCGGCAGTTGCATCATTGACAATCGTAAAATCAGCGGCATTTTTTGAAGCCAGACCACTAAAAACACGTTGCAGTTCTTCAGAGACTGCACCATTGATCAATAATTTCCCATCAGGATGTTGCTTGATCTCTTCGACCAAATTCTGTTGATCTTGTTTATTACGCATCTCTCCTACGGTCATACTCACACAGCAACGCTCCCGAAATGTTCCCAAGTATTTTCTCTGCTCCTCTGGATTGATTCGTGGCGAGAACCATAACGTCCTTTATCTAAGTACTGCTGCACTTCATCTTTTGCCAATCTATTCACTTCCTTATAAATAAGTTTTTTCTTTAAAATCAGTATGTCAAAAAGGAAAAAAACTTACTGACACTTTGCCAAGCTAACAAGAAATCCCTTTCACAGAAAAACTATCCAAAAACCATTGTACTTTTATTTGGATTATCTTATAGTTGAAGATGGTTTAAAAAAAATTTTTATCAAAAGCCCGTCAATAAACGGGCTTTTGTCGTATTTTCAAAAAGGAGTGTTTTACAATCAAGCGTTATAAAAATTTGTTACAACAAGAGTTTCACCATTATTCAAAGGACAAACTGCAAAAAGATCTATTGGCTGGATTGACGGTCGCTGCTGTCGCATTGCCGTTAGCGTTAGCCTTTGGTGTTTCCAGCGGCGCAGATGCTGCAGCTGGAATGATCACAGCTATCATTGCTGGTGTTGTGATTGGCAGTTTGTCTGGAGGATTTTATCAAATCTCTGGTCCGACTGGTGCCATGGCCGCCATTTTGATGGGGATCATCGCCGCACAAGGGCTCGCAGGCGTATTAGTCGCCACCTTCATTGCTGGAATCCTGTTATTGCTTGCAGGCTTATTCAAACTAGGTACACTTACTTCCTTTATTCCTTCGCCGGTTATCACAGGCTTTACTTCAGGAATCGCCATTATTATCGCACTAGGACAAATCGATAACTTTTTAGGTACGACCTCTGTCGGCGAGACAGCTATCGCAAAATTGCTGAGTTATAAAACAGATTTTACACCGCATTTACCTACTTTATTATTAGGACTGATCATCTTATTCATATTGATCTTTTATCCCAAAAAATGGAACCAAGTTTTACCAGCTTCCCTTGCAGCAATTATTCTAGCGACTATCGCTGCCTTCATTTTTAAATTACCCGTAGCAAAAGTGGGCAAGATCCCCACCTCATTGCTGACAAATGAACGACTGAATCTTGCTGCAATCGATCTTCCCTTAATCAAGCAATTATTTTTTCCCGCAGTCAGTATCGCGATGTTAGGAATGATTGAAAGTCTGCTCTGCGGTGCTTCAGCCGGACGAATGACCGGAAAAGATCTTGACAGCAACCAAGAATTAATTGCTCAAGGAATCGGCAATATTATTTTGCCTTTTTTTGGCGGGATTCCCGCAACGGCAGCAATTGCACGAACTAGCGTAGCTATCAAATCAGGTGCCCAAACACGATTGGCTGGAATTTTTCACGCACTCTTCTTATTTCTATCCATGATTATTTTTGCTCCAGTTATGTCACAGATTCCGATGGCCGCACTTGCCAGCGTCTTGCTTATCACAAGCTGGCGGATGCATGAATGGTCCACGATCAAAACGATGATTCTCCAAAAAAATCGAACCGCGCTGTTGCTGTTTTCTGTTACGATGTTGAGTACGATCATTTTTGATTTAAGTATCGCGATTGTTATCGGCATTATTTTCAGCTGCATTTTCTTTATCGCTAAAAGTGCAAAAATCTCGATCATCACAGAAGAGATCGATTGGCAAAGAATTAATTTGCCACCTTCTACTGTCGGTTCTGATTGGGCGGTTATCTATATTACTGGACCATTATTCTTCATGTCTACCAATCAATTAAAACAAGAACTCGATCAAGTCGTAGATAAAGAAGGCCTCATCTTTTCACTTCGCGGTGTACCTAGTATCGACTTGACCGCGTTAGATACTTTTGCTGATTACTTTTCAATCGCCGCGTTGCACGATCAAAAATTAGTCTTTACTTCGATGCAGCCAGAAGTAGAAAAACAATTCCAACAACTTTGGCAAAAAAATACGGATCGTCCTATCCAACATCCAACCGTTGCTCATGCACTTCATGCATTGCATCAAGAATATTAGATCCTAAGAGCTTGGGACATAAGTCCCAAGCTCTTTTTTGATATATTCTCTTACGTTATCAGCTGCGGTCAAATCGAATTACTCATCCTCAGTAAAGAAATCCGAATCAATTGCATGTGCTTCAATAATTTGCTTAACGTCTACCCCGACTTTATGGCGAATCATTTCTTTGGCTAATTTCTCCCCATCAATTAGTATAATCTTCGCTAATTTTAAATGATTACCGTATTCTCTTGCTTCAGAAGAGAATTTAGCGGTTATAATAAATACGCCTTGGTTCAGACCTTCGTAACGATCATCCATTGCACCTTTAACCTTTTGGATTTCAGGACGTCCAACTGTCCTTGTAGGATTCCAACGTTTTGCTTGAACATAAATATTATGAAAGCCTAATGGATCTTCATTGATGATCCCATCAATACCGCCATCACCACTTTTGACTGTCAATAAACTACCGTCTCCATATCCCTTTGCATTGAGCAGCTTCAGCACAATTTTTTCGAAATAAAAGGGAGAGTTTTCAAGAATTTTCGCAAGAATATCTTCTCTGAGTTCTGCATCAATTAACGCTACTTTGCTGATAATTGCTTCTTCAGGAGTTTCCTCATCGTTGCTTGGATCTTCTGTATCAGCATTTCCACGCGACTTATTCTTAAATTTTCTAAAGGATTCAAACTGCATTAACTTCTTATTATCAACAAAATCCTCTTTCAGCAAATTATAACCCACATCAGTAATGCGATAAATTCCACGACTAGGGATTACAACAGCTCCCGCCTGTTTTAAATAAGATAACGACCAGCCTAATCAATTATTGAACTGAATGATTCCCGATTCAAGTCGAAAATTTATTTGTTCTTGAGTTAAGTTCAATACATTTGCAACTTCTATTCTAATTTCTTTGACAACTTTTGGTGATCCATCAGCTAATACTTGTAAAGTATATGGATACAATTCTTCGTATGTCGGTAAATTCACTACTATCTACTCCTCCAAAACGATAACAAACCATAACTTCTGCTTTCTTACAAAACAATATAAGTAAATCACGGTTCAAAAACATCGATGTTTTGACGTTTTTGAATCCTGGTGGCTATAACTATCTTTACTGGGAAGCCTATATTTACCACATTGAACAGATCAATTTATGAAATTCTATTCAACATATGTCCTTCAAATAATATTATTTTTTCTATTTTTTTTGCCTTAAATGTTTCAAATTCGTAATAGATTGTAAAATAATTTTCTTTATTTTTATTGGTTAATAACGCTAAGAAGAAGGCTTGCTTTCCATGCGAAACAGATGCAATAGAAGTTACAGTCTCTGCTTCCATGCTCCATTGTTCTAGATCTGCTAAATTTTTGATTTCCTTTCCATCGGGCAGGACTATGGACAGGTGACTTGTTGAGTCTAATTGTAATTCCGTTAGATTCTTTGTTAACAGATTAATTGAATACGTTTCAATAAATTTATTCTTTGGCGAATTATTACAATTACTATTAGTAATAATTTTCAAATTTTTTCCTCCATTCTGCTTTTGTTACCTACATAGTATCATATTTCAATTTTATGGCTACCTACCGACCTTTTATACTTATCAATACTCAATAGCCCCCCCTCATTTTGACACAAAAAAACCTGCGAGAATTTCTTCTCACAGGCTTTTGGCTCTTTGTCAAATAGTGTTGTTTTGAATTAAATCTGGAAAAGAGAGCATTCCGGTGTTCTCTTTTTTTGTTATTTAAATGATTATACAGAGATTCTGCTGAATAAGAATTCTCTTGCGCAGGTGGCGG